>JAFEAR010000050.1 GCA_018266335.1 Bdellovibrionales bacterium | reverse complement strand
GTCGCTGTGGCCTCGATTGACGGTGCCCGTGCCGCGCGTTCCGCTCGACCAGTTCCCGTTTTGGTTGATGATGTTCGCGGCTATCGTGTTCCACTCCGCGTTGTTGATGAGAGCGTAAGCGGGGCCGAGATTCCGGCACGCCGACCTCGCCGTGTCCTGGCTGATCGTGTAGCGGAGCGGATCGCCCGCGGCGCGCGACTCGACGCCTTTCGCGCCCGACTTTGCCTCGTACTTCATCACGCAGAAGTCCGTCGTTCCAAATGCCGTGTCTCCCGGAACCGCGATGTAACCCGTCGGGCAACCCGAGCTCGGGTGCGAGGCCGCACCTCCAGCCGTGTATGAACCACCGCTTGAGGCCGTAGCCCAGGAGAGCGTGCCCGAGCCGTTTGTCGATAGCACCTGACCGGATGAACCTACCGTCGCCGGCAAAGTCAACGTCACATTCGATGTGACGCCCGTCGGCGCGCGAAGCGCTACATAGTTGAACGTGCCATCCGCGTCGCCAAGCCTTAGCTCGCTCTGCGAGAGGAGCGTGAGGCTGCCGTTCATGCTATCGCCCGATTTATCTAGCGGCGTGAAACTCAGGGCCGGTCCTTTGGCGTTAAGCTGCGCTTGAACGGACGAAGTGAGGCCGGCAAGCGCGTTCAGCTCCGCGCTTGTGGCGGTCACTCCCGTGATCGAATCGGCTTGAGCGCTTGAGAGCGCGAAGAGCGTTCCCTTGCCTCGAACCCTGGGCCGCACGATTTGCGCCGAATCCATGCTCCCGTTCGCGGTTCCGGAATCAACCTCGACTTGAAAATAGATCGCCTGACCTGCCGTGCGTTCGCCGATCCGGGCCACCAAGCTCGGGCTTGATCCCGAAGCCGCATCCAAATTGAGAGTGAACCTGCCGCTCGAGACCACCACGTTTGAGACGGCACTCGTCCAAAGTAAACTTCCTCCACTTGCCGCATCGTAGGCCGTAATCTGCACGTCCTTGTTGCCCGTGAACGGACTGCCAGAGGCGTCGAAGATCGAGCCGTCGATGCGGACGATCTTCGGCGTCGCCTCGGCACTCGTCGCAACAAACGTCAGGGCGAGGAGAATCGCGCGCGAAAGGCGCACGAGCCCATTGCTTATTGGATGCGAGAGAAAAAATCCCTTCAACATGCGCTGTGCCTCCCCTTCGTCATCCGAATCTATGGTGAGGCCGCGCGTGGCTCGTACGCGCAGGATCGCGCGTCGAGAATTGCTTGTTTTTTGTTTAGGGGATTCTTGCCGACTCGCGATTGCGAGTTTACTAAGATGAGAATTTTGCCGAGGAGCCGAGGAGCCGAGGAGCCGAGGAGCCGAGGAGCCGAGGAGCCAGAGGGCCATAGCCCAAGGCCTTCTCAACATCCTGGAAATTCAGCTTCTTCGTAATATTTGCCATCCCGATCCAAAACATAACTACTTCAACGGTATCGGGATTTGAACGCGAAGGGTTGAGAAAATTTTCCTACCTGACGCAAGTAACCAATTTCACTTGAGTTTAGTCAAACCCCGCTTTCAATAAGTGGCGCCCTGTCCCTGCCAATCAATATGCGACAAATTCGCCCAAAATCACGTATGCAAGAAGGCGTTTACTCAACGCTGACAACTTTTTTCTTCGACTTGTGACCGGAAAGAATTTTGATATCGCGCTTTGGCTTCTTGAAAAACTTGCCTAGCAGCTCACAGATTCGTTCGTTTGCCTTTCCGTCTTCAGGAGGAACCCGAACACGGACAATATAGCTTCCGTCTTCTGCCCGTTCGACGGTTTCGACTCGCGAATTGGTTTTAGCGATCACCGAGATTTTCAAATTCGGACCTCAAAGAGATAGTGAACGCCATCTTCGTCCCAACGCCCAACCCACAATCCGTCGTTCAACTCTACCCACTGAGCCAGGGCTCCCGGCCTCTGGCGCTGACGCCAAGAGCCTCGATAAACTCCATCCATGTCCCGAATCCCTTCGCATAGATAATCTGTATCCTTCTCCCACGACACAAAGGCAAGCGTCATCCCGTCCTCGCTTGGGAAGCGGACCTCGCCGCGGCCGTGCGACTCCTTGCGCCCTTCCGCCAAAAACGTAAGTTCTGCCGGCCATGCCTTCGTTCTCATCTTGAACGTCCTCGTCCTTTCCTCTGAATCTCCTTTGGCAGAATGAGTTTCGTATATTCCTCATCGGGGCGCACGAAGAGCGACTGTGCAAGCTGACCGAGATGGCGACGCAGCCTGTAACTCGACGTGTGGCGCATGAGGCCCCAATAGGAGTTCGTCGAGTCGCGAAACTTCACGAGCGTTTCAGGAGAAAACGCCCGAGGATTCGCAAGCCACTGGTGAACAACGCTCTTGGCTCGATGGGCAGTTCTACTTCGTGCGTAGCGTCTATAGGGTTTATGAAAGTAGCCCACGAAGTCCACGCCCCGATCCACCAACCCGATCCGTTTCTTGTAGGGATGGAGCTCGAGCTTCAGGCGCTCCCTCAAGAACGCCTCGGCTCGCGCGAAGCACTCGTTCAAGTAGTCCGGCGACTCGTGCAGGATCACGAAGTCGTCCACATATCGGTAGTAATACTTGGCCCGTAGCTCGTGCTTTGCGAACTGGTCGAGCGCATCCAAGTAGACGTTCGCAAAAAACTGGCTCGTTAGGTTTCCGATGGGAAGTCCGCTATCCGAGGGAATGTTCCAAAGGCTCTTTGAGTGGGGGACTCGCTCAAAGACCTCGCGCCGCGACTTCATGAAACAATTCGTCCTCGGATCATGAAAGAGCACGTAGTGGGTCAGCTCTCTTAGCCAGGGCTCGTAAAGCCTCGGCATGAGCAGATCGAACATCGTGGGCTTGTGGATCGACACGAAGAAGTTCCGCACATCGGCTCCCAGGAAATAGGCCGGGCGCGACCAATTGCGCGTAATCGAGCGCATACCGGCCCATAGAGCATCTGAACCCACGAGTGAGCCGCGGCCCGGAATACAGGCAAAAGAATTCTGGATGAACGAGGGATAAAACCTCGGACTCAAGCGATTGTAGATGACATGGTGTACGACTCGATCACGAAAGGTCGAAGCCCAAATCTCACGGACCTTCGGCTGCTCAACGACGAACGCGATGCTCTGGCCTATCTTATAGGTTCCCTCCAAAAGTTCCTCGTATAAGCGAAAGAGGTTCCGCTCGAGATCGAACTCGAAGTCGGTCGCGTAGAGCGTCTTTCGCTTGTTTTTTCTGCAATCGAAGTAGGCTTTGGCGACTTCCTCGAAATTTAGTTCTTCGTCCATGATTTGCTCTCCAAAAGAAGTGGAAGGGAGAGGCTTCAACTCCGGACGCACCTGACGCGGTAATTGTTGTTCTTGTTGTTGTTGTTCTGAGATCCCGAGGAGAAGTTCTGCCGCCAGGCGTTGTTATTGTTGTTCTCCGTCGAGGACCAGTAGTTCGTCGCCGAACCACAAGATAAATTGCGATAGACTGCTTCTTGCTGCGAGGTCCGATTGCTCAGACTCCGCAACCACCCTCGCCCGACACTTGCCGAGCTTGAGCAATATAGGTTGGCACTTTTCCAACCGAGCCTATCCCGAGATAGAAGAGGCACACTAGCGGGGGCCGTAACCCACACCATTCTGGCTCCTCTCCCTTCCACTCCAATTTCATTCATGGCCGCGCCGACTCCCGAATCTTGCTTTGAGTCTTCGCCACCGATGCCTTCTTCCAACCCTGTGCCTGCTTACCGAGCGATTCCGTCATTTCGACAATCGAGGCGTAAGCTTTAGTTGAAAGGATTCGCTGATCTTTCGCCAGTCGCACGAGCAACCCCACGACTTGAAGGCGCTCTAAAATTTCACCGATTACCTCGACCTTATGCTCGGTCGAGTTGGCCCGGTAGATCAACACCACCATCGCAATGACTTCCGACTTCATGCTCTGCGCGAGCGTGAACTTGTACTCACGCGGAAACTCGCGCGTGGCGACCACGATACGATTCAGTAGTTCGTAAGTAAGTCGGTAGATGGGGAGGTGTTGATATTGAGCCATGATCTTTCGTCCTTGAAAATTTTCCGCGCGCCTCCGGCGCGCTAGGTAATAATTAAATGATTAAATAATTTATCTCCGGACGCACCTGACGCGGTAACCGCTGTCCTTGGAGCTGGCGTTCTGAGACCCCGAGGAGAAGTTCTGCCGCCAGGCGAAGTTATTGTTGAATTCCGTCGAGGACCAGTAGAGCGTCGCCGAAAAACCACCGATTGAAGCCATATTCGTGTAAAGCACATTGAGTTCATCCTTTGCCGGCAAATACCAATCGGTGCGCCCATGAGCGCCCGAACTGTCCACTCCACATGCACGAGCCGCATTGTAGGGTGCAGGCGACGGCGTTGTTCCAAGAGCCACGAGCGTTCCCGTGTTGGTTTCTCCCGCCGTCGTCGAAGTCACGCTCGTCGTGACCCAGTTGCTCGATCCATCGTTCCATGTTTTCGTCGTGGCCGATCCCGTGCAGCTTGATCCGTTCCAACTCATCCCTATGTCACATCGCATGGCGTACATCGGTACGCTTCCATCAGGCGACGTACCCGCGTAGACGGAACCGTCCGCGCACACCGTTCCGATTGAGGGCGATCCGTTGCACGGATCGGACGTGAGCGTCGTCACCGTCCACACGCTCGACGTAATGCCTCCGATCGTAACGGTCGCCGTCGTAGGCGTTCCTTCGCTTGCCGATGAGGTCTGGCGGATCGCAATCGTGTCACCCGACTCGAAGCCACCCACGGGTCCGGCACTGAACCCGCCACCGTTTCGAGAAATCTCCGTACAGCCAGGACCACAAGTTGCCGTAGCCGTCGGGAACACCCCAGCAAGCGTTATCGCGTTACTTGTGATCGTCGTGCTCGTCGTCACTCCCGTCTGATCCGTGAAGGAGAAGCCCTCGGGTTGATTCGTGAGTGTGGTCACAGACCATGTGCCCGACTGCGTGGCTCCCACGGTGATAGAAGCCGTGGTCTGGGTTCCATAACTACCGGATGACTGCTGCTTGATAGCGACCGTATCCCCGGACAAGAACACCGCAAACTGCGCGCCTTGCGAGACGCCATTTTTCACAATGTCCGTGCATCCAGAGCACGCCGACACGAGCGCCCCCGAGAACCCAGAAAGCGCCACTGCATTGCTTGTCACCGTGACGTTCGTCGAAACGCCCGTTTGGTTGTTGAAGCTAAAGGCGTTCGGCGTACCGCCGTTTGAGGTCTTCAGCACATTGAGCTGCGTTTGGATGTTGGCCGTCACTCCGTTGAGATTTGGAGCGATGGTAGTCGTAAGTCCCGTCAAATAGCCCGCCTCGGTCGCAGTGAACTTGTTGAGCTTCGCGCCAATGTTCGAGGTGACACCCGACAGATAGCTAAACTCCGTGTCCGTCACGGCATTTGCGGAGCTAACGATCTTTCTCGCTGAATCCACCATGAGAAAGCGACTAGGCGTTACTGTGTTGAGCCCGAGAGCACCCGTCATCGTGTCGCCCGCACGATCGAGCTTCCCGACCACGCTATTGCTCACACTCGTCAAGGCCGATGCGTCGGCCTTCGAGCTAAGTGACGTGCTCAGGCTGTTGAGCTGGGTTTGGATGGCACCTGTAACTCCCGTCATGTAGCCCGCTTCCGTTGCACCGAAGGAATTGATCTTCGCCGCGATGCTTGAAGTCACGCCAGCCAGGTATCCAAATTCGGCATCCGTTACAGGACTCGAAGAACTGACAAGCCTTCGTGCGCTATCCACCATCATGAATCGACTTGGAGTTACCGCTCCATATTCAAGACCAAGCGGCCCCGTCATCGTGTCGCCGCTCTTTTGAAGCCCGCCGCTCGCGCCCACAATGGATTCAATCTGACTCTGAAGACTCGCCGTCACTCCGGCCAGGTAATTAAGCTCGGCACTCGACACGGTGACGCCCTTGATTGAATCGGCCTGGGCCGCACTCAGCGCAAACATCGTGCCCTTTGACCGAATACGTGGGAGCACAAGGCGCTCGTCTCCCGGAGTGATACTTCCGTCCGCAGCCCCGGAATCGACCTCGACTTGGAAATAAATCCCCTGCCCGGCAGTGCGTTCGCCGACTTGAGTTACCAAGCTCGGAGAAGATCCCGAGGCTGCGTCGAGGTTTATCGTGAAACGCCCGACGTTGATCGTGGCGTTGTACACGTCTGAGGTCCAAAGCAGCGTCCCACCCGTCGCGGCATCATAGGCCTTGATTCGGATATCTCTATTCTCGGTGATGGGGCTACCCATGCTATCGAAGACCGATCCATCAATACGCACCATCTTCGGAGTCGCAAATGCCTTGAGGGCGACAAACGACAAAAACAAAAGTGCGTAGCGCACGCCTTGATTGCGCGCGACGAATCCATCAACGCTCGTCAACAAGTCGCGACAGAGCGTAACCACAAGCAAAGAAGACAAACGGGACCACACGGGCTTCCGCGATTTCTCAAATGAAATTCCATCTTCAATTTGCGTCGCACGCGACAGCCCAGCCCCCGCTGGAGCGGTACTGAGTCGCGGATCTTTTTCGCTGTTCAACATTTCAATCCCTCCCCACTCGTTGCCCTATGGGGAAGCGGCGCAAGGATCTCGCTCGCGCGAGAACCCACGACGCATCGTCATGTGAAATGTTGTTTTGGTTTTTTGTTTCTTGCGGAGAGAATGTCTCGCGCTTACTAGAATGAGAATTTTTTCGAGTCGACGAGTCGACGAGTCGACGAGTCGTTCGAGCGGTGAGCCTGAGCCATGGCTTCAATTCCACTCATCAGCAATTTCGCTAAGTTCAACATCGAAGGGAACATACCTACTTCAACGCTATCGGAATTTGCAGCAGTTAGGTTGAGAAAATTTTCCTACCTTTTACAAATACCTAAAATCATTTGATTTATAGAAAACACACAAAAGAATTCATCTGCCTTTTTCCTGACCCCTCTGAAATTGGGGAAGACAGCCCTTTAGAACGTGCTCACTTCGTTTGTAAGCTTTACGCCTCGAACAAATTCCGCCACGTTCGAGAGCGTCGTGTGGGCGATCTCGGCCAAAGCCTCGCGCGTGAAGAACGCTTGATGGCCCGTGATAAGAACATTCGGAAAGGTAAGAAGGCGCATGAATACGTCATCCTGGATGATATTGTTCGAGAGGTCGTCAAAGAAGAGCTCCGCCTCCTCCTCATAGACATCAAGCCCCAAACCACCGATCTTTTTTCTCTTGAGCGCCTGGATGACCGCCTTCGTGTCGATAAGCGCTCCGCGCCCAGTATTGAGCACCAAGACTCCTTGCTTCATCTTACCGATCGCCGACTCGTCGATCATGTGACGAGTCGCGCTCGTTAAGGGACAATGAAGCGAGATGATATCGGAGCTCTTCAGCAACTCATCCCAGGCAACGTACTCGACGCCAAGAGCTCGGCATGACTCGCTAGGCTTTGGATCGTGCGCAAGCACGCGACAACCGAAGCCAAGGAGTATTTCGCACACAACCCGACCGATGTTTCCCGTGCCCACGATTCCAACCGTCTTTTTGTAGAGGTCAAAGCCCAGGAGCCCATCGAGCGAGAAGTTTCCCTCGCGCACTCGGTTGTACGCACGGGGGATCTTTCGATTGAGGGAGAGGAGCAGCGCCAGCGTGTGCTCGGCTACGGCATGCGGCGAATAGCTCGGCACACGCATGACTTTCATGCCCAGCTCTTGCGCTACTCGAAGATCAACATGATTGAATCCAGCCGAGCGAAGCGCGACGGCCTTCACGCCAAGCGCCGAGAGCCCTCGCAAAACCTCACCGTCCAGCTTATCGTTCACGAAAGCACAGATGACCAAGGCATCCGCAGCCAGTCCTACCGTCTCGGGCGTTAGATGAGCTTCGATGAACGAGATTTCGTAACCGAACGAACTGTTGGCCGCTCGAAAGAACTCCTTGTCGTAAGGCTTCGTACTAAAAAAGGCGATCCTCATTGCGCTTCCGACTTCCGCCAATCGAGCTATTCGATCTGAAAAGCCCCCTCCTTTTCGAGAGCCGTCGCGTCCCAACCACAGTGCGTTCTGATTTTCGCCTCAAGAGCCTTGGCCGATTCCGCGACACCGTGATTCAAGAAAACCTTCATCGGAGGACGCTTAAAGTGACTAAGCCAGGCGATCATTTCATCAGCGTCCGCGTGAGCAGAAAGCCCTTCGATAGAGGCAATCTCGGCCTCAACAGCTACCTCCTGGTGATGGATGCGGATGGAGCCAACTTTCTTGCCTTGTTCCAGGAGGAACCGTCCCTTGCTTCCTTCAGCTTGATAGCCCACGAAAAGCACCGTGTTTTTTTCATCCGGCAGACGCTTCTTCAAATGATGCAAAACGCGCCCACCACTCAGCATACCCGAAGCCGAGATCACAACAGCCGGCCCATCCATCATGCAAGCCCCGAAGGACTCGTCTTGGCTTTGCGTTGCGCGAAACTGTTTTGGGTAGAAGGACCTTTCATCAAAGGCCGCAGGATAAATATGGTCTTCCGTATGGCGCAGAAAAATTTCTGTGGCCGTAACCGACATAGGGCTATCGAGAATCACGGGCACGCTTGGAATTCGTCCTTCGTCTTCGAGCATCCGCAAGAGATAGATAAGCTCCTGAGCTCGACCTACGGCGAAAGCAGGAATGACAAGCACTCCACCGCGAGCGAATGTACGGCTCGCGATGTCGGCAAGGTCGGCTGACGCCTCTTTATCTGTCGGGTGCTTTCTGTTCCCATAAGTAGATTCAAGAATGAGCACGTCCGTCTCGGCCAGGTCATCCGGGCCGCGAAGCACCTTTGATCTTGAATGGCCAATGTCTCCCGAGAAGGTCACAAGCCGCGACTCGTTGCCCATTCCAAAGGAAAGCTGCACAAAGCTTGCCCCCACAATATGGCCGGCGCGAATGAAGCGAAGCCCCAGATTTCGGTCAATGCGTAGCCATTCGTCGCGAAGCTGGGGCGCAAACTGCGCTAGTACCGCCTCGGCATCCTTCACCGTAAAAAGGGGAAACGCTGGCTTGTGGCGTGAGTGCCCCGTTCGGTTCGCATATTCAGCGTCTTCTTCTTGGAGTTTCGCGGCATCGCGAAGGAGCACGTTTGCAAGGTCCGTTGTCCCATGTGTAGCGAAGACCTTCCCCTTGAAGCCTTCGCGCTTAAGCCGGGGGAGGTAGCCCGAGTGGTCAAGGTGCGCGTGAGTGAGGATTGCCGCCTCTAGTGAAGCAGCATCTTTTACAAATGGCTCCCAGTTTCTTGCCCGAAGCTCCTTCGATCCCTGGAAAAGCCCGCAATCGACAAGATACCTCTTTCCCTCAAAACGAATAAGCGTGCGGCTTCCCGTTACATTACCGGCCGCACCCAAGAACTCAATCTGAATACTCATCCCATGGACATTCTACCTTATGCCAAAGATCGCGCCTTACCTAGTTTCAGGTTTTCCAACATCATTTGCAGATCCGACATCAAAAAAGGTTTTTTGAGAAATTTCGTTCGTGGAATTTCCAGCAGTTTAATGATCCGATCGTTCATGGAGGTAGCCGCCGTTGTCAAAATCACTGGAGCATTTGGAAACTGATCTCGAAAAGCCATGGCGACATCAAGTCCATCGACTCCCGGCATGTGAAAATCGGTTATTAGAACGTCAATCTGGGACAGCGCTTCGATTTGCGCGACCGCCTCTTCGCCATCGTTAGCGATGTATATTTGCCAGTGCCCACCAGCTTCAACCTGAGCCGCAATCACATGCAGAAAATCAGGATCATCGTCCACAAGCAAAATTGTTGGTCGCGTATCTTTTTGAAACATCCCCTCTCCCCCGGTTTATTTCCCACTAAAGCGTTTAGATTTGCTCTCGCTTCCTTGCTCCAAGACACGCATCCGTATGGCTATCTCATCGGCCATCGCAATCTCGTTTCGTTTCACCAACGACGAATACTTCTTTAGGGTCGCCTCTCTTTGAACGGCTTTCTTTCGCGGGGAAAGACCCTGGTCGGGAAGTTGAACCATCATGATCCCCTTGAAACGCGGGAAATCAAACTGCGGGGCTTTGAGGCCCTTCTCGAATTCAACGCCGATTCTCGTCGGAACAAACTTCGCGAGCGACAGCTTCCGCTTCTTGGCACCATCTTGGCAAAGCGAGAGAGCCCGCAAGAGGTAGGTCAGGTAAACATCAAAATCGCCGCCGAAAACATCCTCAAGTAGATATTGGCGCCCCCACGAGCCGTTCTCGTTCTCCATAAACTCAAGGAATAACATATTTTCCACCGAAAACATATTATCGGTGGAATATTACATTTCGTAACCCTCTGTTTTTCTGAAAGAATTTCTATGTGGAGGGGGATTTTTTACCGGAATGTCCAAACTTGATGATGAAGTGAAATTGATATTGGAGCGGCTTCTCGCGCTCGTTGTTCCCAAAGGCATGACCACCAAGGAACGCCGCCAACTTGCCAAGAAGGCCGGCATCAGCGACGAAACTCTACGCTCGGGCATCAGAACGAGGAGTCTCCGCTCGGATACGCTCCTGAGACTGCTTCGCGCCCGAGGTGTTTCGGCGAAGACCCTTGCCACTCTCCCCCAAAGCGACCCCGCCGAACTCAATCACGGCGATTTCGTTTGGCTCGACTATGGCAATCAACTTTCGGAAGCGGAGAAGGTCGAATACGTCGGCTTGATCCGTTTTATCCGCTCGAAGTGGAAGCTCTAACCGACGCCATCGGCGATTCTTAGCTCTTCTGCGATTTTTTCAGAACAGCTTTAGCTTCGTTCACGGTCTCTTGAACCTTAACAAGCCACATTTGCATCACCTGATTGCTCGGTTCGATGGTTCCAAGCACCGTTTCAAGTAAGCCCACCATTTTCTCAAAAACTGCTCTCTCGCTCGTATTCATATACTTTTTGATCCCTGTAGCCACATTCTAGTCGAGCCACGCTCGGACTTCCAGAAAACTCTCCGTCGATCGCTCATTTATCGAGGCCGCGAAGATCGCGCCAGATACATCTGTCACGATCTTCGCTCCCGGCCTCCAATTAGACCAGCTCACTTTTAAGTTTCCTCGAACACTTATTCATCGACCCCTTCGTTCAGGCGAAAGGGCTCGATGAATAAGCCCAAGGAGGAATTTTTATGAACCCGAAAAATGAAATCGCCCGCAAAAACGACCTGCTTCGCACATCGTTCTCATCTGCCCATGGGCAAATCATACTCACTCGATCCGTAAGCCAGACTGAAGATCTTCCGCTCATCATTGAGGCCGTGAGAAATTTTTCAGACTTCGAGCCCGAAAACGACCCGCACCAAGAGCACGACTTCGGCGCAGTCGAAGTCCGAGGTCAACGCTATTTCTGGAAAATCGACTACTACGATTCGACATATCGCTTCTTCGAGGAAGACGGCCATCGCGTTCTTACCATTATGCGAGCCGAGGAATATTGAGGCTCGGAAGCCATAGATGAGCAACCCCTGAAAGGAGGAGTTAGTGACCACATCAAGCATACCCAACCACTCATCAGACTTCCGTTTACTGAATTCGATTCCGAATTCAGCAATAAATTTCCATGTTCGGAACTCGACTCAACCAAGCGTCAATTTTTCCGAAGGTACTTCGTAATGAGCATTGCCAACAACTTACGCCAGCTCATCGCCGAGCGGAATTTGAGCATCAAGGATCTCGCCCAAGGCGCCGGCATCCCTATGTCCACTCTGTCTCAGTGGGCTAACGGCAAACAAGAACCCAAAGCGGAAGCTCTTTGGCGCCTTGCCTCCTACATTGGAGTCAGCGTCGAATACCTAGTCACAGGAAAGCACCCGGAGGAACGGGTCATCGAAGACCTCGTTCAAGAAACAGCTCGGCGCTTTGTCTCGATCCACCAAGGAACCTACCGCATCACGGTAGAAAAAGAACTTCAAACCCCTCCCATGGCCACCCGGCCGCGGGAGAGAAAGTAACCGCGAAAGGAATATCTATATGCACGTTCGACTACGACACCACGCCACGGGCCTCATCCGCGAATGTCCCACCGGGTTCTCTTGGACGAGTTTCTTCTTCGGCTTCTTCGTGCCACTGCTCCGATCCTGGTATGGATTTGCCGCCATCTACTTTTGCGTCAGCATCGTGACGGGTGGCCTTTCTCAGTTTGTTCTTCCGTTCCTCATCAACAAGATGTGGATGAAGCACCTACTCGAGAATGGATACACGCCTCATTCTGACGAGGATCGTAGAACTCTCGCGCTTGTCGGCCTGCATGTTGACCCCATCCCTCCCACCTTCACAAATAAAGTTGCCTAACGAGGGATTCCTAGATGCGGGTTTCCGGATCTCTTTCTATCGCACTTGTCGCTTGGCTGGGATCGCCCTGCTCCGCCTGGGCTATTCCAAAGTGGGTCACTCAAAGTGCTCCCACCCGAAGCGGCAACCTCCTTCGGATTACCTGCGACGGCACCGGCCCCTCAATCGACACCGCGCGCCGAGACGCGCTCGACCACTGCCGATCGAGCGCCGCGGATCAACTGGCTACTTCCGTTAAAGTGCGAAGCTCCACCATCCAAACCGAGCGAGATGCAGCTCTTCACCAGGAAATTTCAACCGCCGCCGAAATCAAGAACTTCCCCTGCCGAACTCTTCGCGAAGAACTTGAAGAAGCAGGCTCAGGAATCCGCCTCTATCTTCAGTGCGAATTTGATCTCTCGAAAACCGAGACGAGGGATATAGAGGCGCCCAAGAGCAACCCCCAGGAAGCGAGCGCTAGGCTACAGGAAGCAACGAAGCCCAAGTCTTCCTCCCTTGGTCCCCTAAAGATTCGCAGCGTCGCAAGCCAGCTCAAGCGAATCACGATCAGTTCGATTCCCATGTGCGACGACCTGCTCGTGCGAGGCCCTTCACCTCGCGTAATTCGTTGCGACACCAATCCACAACCCCTTGTCCTTCAACCAAACGATGAAGAAGTCATCGTTCGGGCCGCGGGATTTATTCCACAACACCTAGACGCAAACGACCTCAGAGGAAGCCCCCAAGATGGAATCCAAATTTTTCTCAACAGCAACTAAGGTAGCCTTGGCCTTCAGCATTGGGACTTCCCCTTGCTTCGCCGGCAGCATCCGCGACTTCAAAGGTTCCCTCTTCTGCGCCTCTTCTTCGGGGTACGGAAGAAATACGCTTTCCTCTTCGCTCGTAGCTAATGGTGCCGTTCCCGGCGGATCGAAGGCATGGAACTCGAAGGCGCTCGATCTGAGCAAAGATGAACCGAATACAAAAGCCCTTAGAAAGTGGCTCTCGAACTACTGCGGAACGGACAAACGTCCCACGCGCTCAATCAAAGAATATATACGCTGGATCGTTCCTAAAGTTGAATCAGGCATCCCTGTCGATCAGGCCACCACACTTCAAAAGAACTGGAAGGCAGCCGCTACGGAGCTCGCTAAGGAGTTTTTCAACTTCGCGAGCTTTCCATCCATGAAGCCCGAGAGCGAAGCGTCCGAGTGCTCAGGCGACCTCAATTTCTATACGCTTCCCCTGGGAGCCAAGAAGGGAGACTTCTTTCCCAATGCGCCTAAGATTAAGCCCGACGCGCCCGCGAGTTTCATGTTCTTTGCTTCCGCCTCGGACGCAAATGCTCCCATCTATCTTGCCTCTAACACCATGACACGTTTCACCATGCCCGCAAACCAACTTGGCTCCGAGAACAAACGTACCGCCTATGACCCAGAACGGACGTTTAAGCCGGGAGTCACGGACTCCGTTGCCTACCTGCCGCATGAACTAGGCGTAGGCGGTCTTTGGGTAAGCCCTGGCGCCATGACCATACAGCTTGAGAATGGCAGCTCCACATCCACGCAAACCATCTATCCTCTGCGACCTTTTCTCTATGGTGAAGCCGCAATTCTTCGGAACTTCTTTGTTCTCTACATGCCCCAAGCCGAGCAACGAAAAATACTCGGTGAGACGATAACGCGCGCTAATTCGCCGAGTGAATTCATCCAAGACCAGAGCGATGCCTGGACAAAATACTTTTCCAAAACGACGCACTTCCAAGAATCCCCGAGCGAAGACGGCCGCTACATTCAATTTTCAGTCGAGCTCGAGCTGGGGCCTATATGCCAGTTCGCCATACCAAAGGATGACCTTCTTTCAAGGTAACGGAGACACCCATGAAGTCACTCAAGCACTTATTCTTGGCATTACTTGTCGTCTCCTCCGGAGCCCATGCCATCACTTTTGATTCATCCGAATTCGATTCGAGCTTTAGCCAAGAGGGCTTTTTTAAAAACCAAGATGACATCCTAGACGGAGTGAACAACGGTTGGTTTGGCATCTTCAGCCTCGATCTCGCGTCTGCTCCATATAGCCCCGCCCTTCAAAAGACCATGTTCGGAATTTTTGGTGGAGCCGAAAAGCGATTCTTCGGAGTTCTCGGCCTTTCTTTCGACCTTGGAATGAGGATTGGCGGCAGCCCATCCGAAGGTTCATCAGACGGGGAACGAGGATACCTTGTTCGCGCAGGACTCCCTGTGTATGCGGTGGCCAACAAGACGTGGGCCGTCGGATTTCGACCGAGCTACGAACTTGGCTTCTGGACCGCTTACCAGACAATCACCGTGAACACTTACGGCTACGTCAGCAAGCAATACAAGGTGAGTTCCGTCCGCACGGGAGGCGCCGCAGGGTCCGCGTTCGTCACGTATCGCGGCGCCCATCTTGAATGCGGAGCAACCAAAAACCTCAGCCTGAGCACCGACAATAGCTACTTCGGCCCCAACGACCTCTCGAAGTGGTGCGCCCTCGGTTACAAGGTCATGTTCTAACGAAAGAAAGGAAATTTTGTATGAAACCTCAATCCCATCATGTCCTCATCTTCTCCGCTCTCGCCCTCCTCGGGGCTTGCAGCTCGCATCCTCCTTCGCCGGAAAATCAAGAGGACAAGGTTCTCTCTCGCGCAAACGATCTTAAGGAACGTCCGAGTTGGATTGATGAAACTGAACCTTTCAAAATCGAAAACGCCCAAGCCGTTTCGCTCGGCTTGACCACGATTCCGGGCGATCATCGAGTCGATGCCGCCTACCGAATCGCGGAAAACAATGCGAAGGCCGCCATCGCAAGCCAGATCGAAAGCAAACTTAGCTTCGTGTTCCAAAACGCAGAAGAAGGCACCTCTGGGGATTCTTCCCAAGCCCGCTTCATCGGCGCCGAAGCCTCCGAAATGCTGACCTCCAGCATCAAGCCCGGCCGCCGCTATTGGGAAAAAGTTGCCACCACAACCGACTCGGGAGCCCGGATCACGAAGTACAAAGTCTTCGTCACCGTCACCATGGCCGAAAGCGATCTCAAAGAAGCCGTCCGCCGCGCAATCGCCAAGCGCGAAGGAGGCGGGCAGCTCTCCGCCAACTTCTCCAAAAAAGTCGACGAGCATTGGGACAAATTCGTGAACGCGGCACCTGCTCCAGCGAAGGAGTAGTCAACTTTCATCGAGCGTTTGGCCGATTGGCAAATGAGGAGGATCTATGGCGAGCGACAATCTAGCTAGAGCGGGGAAAGCATTCTTCGTCTACCTTCAAGATGCCCAAAGGGGGCCTCTAGGTGAAAGCGAGTTACGCGATCTGTTCGCCCAAGGGAAGATCGCGTCCAACACTCCTTGCTGGCATGAAGGACTTGCCGATTGGTCAACGCTCGACAAGTGCATTGCGCTGCCTAGCCCGCAAACTCCCGCGCGCCCCAAACCTCCCGGCCTACAGCCCACCGTCGCACATGCCGCCGATAACAATTGGTACTACGAAATCGACGGCAAGCGCTACGGTCCCGTCGGCCGCGTCCGAGTAACGGAACTCGTCAAAACGGGTTCGCTTCACGCAAACTCTCTTGTGTGGAAAGTCGGCATGAAGGATTGGCAAGCCATCCGATATTCCGAATTTTCCACAGAAAGCACCGTGCCGCCGCCCCTGACTGGTGATGCCGTAAAGAATGGCCTCGCCTGGGCTCTAGCTTTTGCTCCCGTCACGGGCGCCTTTCTACAAGCCATAGTTGGGGGCGCAGCCGGAGTGCCGGCGCACAATCTCTGGCTCATTACCCTCGTTTTGAATATCTCGCTTTGCATTGCCGATGAGAAATCCCTCAAGCACTCAGGCCACGCCGCTCCCAACGCCGGTTGGGCCTTTCTCGTTCCAGTGTATCTCTATCAACGCGCAAGCAAACTAAAACAGAGTCAGGCGTACTTCTTCGCCTGGTGGGCGTGCTTCTTTCTTTCCTTTTTTCTCTAATGAACGAAAGGTCTTTCCGCATGCGTAAGCTCTTCGCCCTCATAGCCTGCCTCACCCTCGGGGCCTGCATAGATTCCCAAGAGATCCAGATGGTGAAACAGGGAAGCCTATCGGCCTGCCCACAGAAGACGGTGGATCGTGTCGTTAGTGACTTCTTCGGAACGCCTCGCTGGGAAAGCGGCCAAGCCGCCGACGGCAAGCACTATGTCACGATTCGCGGAAAAATGACTTTCATGGAGAAACCCGTGAGCGCCGCTCTTCAATTCGTCGTCAACAAGAACGAAAAGACTTTCAACTATCAAGCCTTCGAGATGAACGACATTCCTCAGAATCAACTCATCGCCGCGGGGCTTCTAATGAAAATGTGTGGTGAAAATTAAGAAAAGGAGCGACTTAATCACCTAAGAAGGCAGCATTTCACCAAGAAATAATCAGGATTCCATCGTCGCCATCATTTGTGGCTGTGCCGCCATCGCCCATGCCCGCGCGAGCTGAGTCACCGGAATTTCCTGGACTGGTGCCGGACCCCGCAGTGGGAACGGCGAATTCCCAGCCTATTCCATCTTGCAGCAAATAACGTAGGAGCGGAACTGATCGGTTGTCCCCGCTGCCCCACTCGAAGAGTAATAGTCCCCTTGCGGCATGTTCACGACGGCATACCAGACGCCGTTATGCACCCATCCACCTCCACCAGTCGTCTGCCAGTCAGCGCCTAGACTGCTACAGCGAGGAGAGTTCGCCGTTCCAACCGCAGGGTTCCCCACAAGCTGCCGACAGACAATCTTTCGAGTTCCCTTCAGGTCGCACTTCGGCGTCGAGGTCGAATTGTATATCCCACCCAAGCCCGCGCACATTTCCGCCATTCCATCCACGCAATCAGGCGTTCCATCGAGAAGCAGTCCCTTCATGACTTGGCCCGCCGGACAAGAAAGTGTCGAGCTAGACGCCCCCATGAACATTTCCTTTGGAACCGCTTTGGCCTGAATTCTACGCGGGGCCAGAGGTGTTCCCATCTTCAGCGCGGACTCAAGCGGGCGAATTTCGGAGACGAGATCAAAACTCTGTGGATGACAGCCGGGCGCAGAACATCCGAGCGGCTGAATTTCCGACACGGCACTCCAACGGCAACCAGGATTAGACGGCGATGGAGTGCAAAGACTACCTCCGTCGTCCACTGTAACGCTGCCTCCGGAGGTCGAGGGGCGCGGGATCAGAATATTGTTGGCCGCATCTCGCAGCTCGATCGGCTGCGGGCCGTTTGAGCTGCACCCGGTTGCGGCATCAAAGCAAGTAGCAAACCCAGGATTGGCAGCTCGCGTATTCGAGAGCGCGCGACTTGAAAGCGTGACCGCCCGAAATCGCGTCTCTAAATCTGAGGCGACATTGAGGATGCTTACCGTCTTGTGCGTCCGATTGAGGTTGTTCATGAGACTCGCCACAACCACTCCCAAGCCTCCAACAGCCGCGGTGGCTATGAGAACCTGCGCAAGACCAAAGCCCGCCATCCTCCTTCTATTGTTGAAGATGATTTTCGAGCACGAATATTCCATCAATCACCTCACCGCATCCATTGACCGACTTGCCGACCGGACGAAGGCGCGTTCGTGCCGAGATTTCGATTTTGTATGTAATGGTATCCGGGAGCGGGCACGCCCCAGTAATCAGCACTAAAGGCCGAAGCAACGGAGGTCGATCCCGACGCCACTACAATCGTCGTTCCGCTGGTAGTGAACGAAGTCGAGGTACTATCTATGTCGATCCCAACACTCGACGACCCGTTAGTGCCTGAAGTGATGACGCCCGCGTAACTCGCTCGGACTTGCTGATCCTGCACAGCCACCACAAACTCTGTGCGGCCTTGTCCGGGTGTCGTGTTCGCCGAAGTCCCCGAGGCCGACAAATTGACCGGAAGACGATTGAAATACGATTGGACTAGGCGCGAAGGTGCCGAATCCGTGGTCTGCCCGGTCGTGGAAGAGGTCATGAAGACGCCTACGAGCAACTTCGTCGAGTCGTCCGACTTGACCAAGTACCCGTTGACGAGATTTCGCGTGGGCGGGGTGCTCGTGTTCGACCACGCGAGCGTGGAAACGGTGATTCCCGTGAGGCCACTACTCGTTGCGTACACGTCGTACATCGTGCTCGACGTGCTCGGGACCGAAAACGACACCTCAGAAAACGTCTGCGGCCCGGAAGTGCCGAGAGTGATAACGTTGCCGTTGTAAGGACCCACGTACAGCGTCGTCAAAGCCGTATGGTCGGCACCGTCGTAAGGCGCGCCCGAAACGGCGTACAGGCGAACATTTTGCGCCCCGACGAGGCCGCGTAGAGTCTGGATCTGGCTTTGCACGGAGGCCGTCGCGCCTGAGAGATATCCGGCTTCGGCTGCCGTGAATCTGTTGACCTTAGCTCCAAGATTTGCGGTGACTCCCGCCAAAGAGTTTAGCTCTGCGGCCGTCGCTGTTACTCCAACGAGCGCGGTTGCCAGCGAGGACAGATTGGCCGTAACGCCCGAAAGAAAATTCATTTCGGAGGCCGTGGCCGTAACGCCCTTTAGGGAATCGGCTTGCGCGGCGGCGAGCGCAAACATGGTTCCCCTGGCGCGGATTCTCGGAAGTACTACTTGAGCCGATTCCATCGAACCGTTCGCGGCCCCGGAATCGACTTCGATCTGGAAATAAATCCCCTGACCGGAAGTGCGTAGACCGATCTGAGTTACCAAGCTCGGAGAAGACCCCGAGGCCGCGTCCATGTTGATGGTGAATCTGCCGACGTTCACGACCGCCGTGGAGACATTCGAGGTCCACAGCGGCGTTCCACCAGAGACCGCATCGTAGGCTTTGATCTGAATGTCTTTGTTTGTGGAAAGAGGGGCGCCACTCGCGTCGAAGATGGAGCCATCGACGCGGACAACTTGCGGAGTTGCAAAACTTATCCTTGACAGAAAAACGAGAAAGAAAAGCATGCGCTCGAAAGAGCCAGCGCCACGTAGTAGAGGCGCGATTTGTTTAGGTTGATGGCTTCCGCGCTCGGCTACCTCGCGCTTCCGCGCATAGGCTCAAGAACATACACTAAGAGTATCGGAACTTTATTGCAAAGAGTTAAGAATTCGACCTTCTAAAACTCCCTTTATTTTCGACCCCAAAAACAGTCGTGAATTTCAATCCTTGGCCGTACCTTTCTTGTGAACGCAAATATGCGTATCCGCGATTCTTCTGAAATTCATCCTCAAAAACTAAAAGCCCCGAACTGCAAACTTGATGAAGTTGGGTCTCCGACCACGAAGGAGCTATGCGGGTTGGAAAACCTTCACCAAATTTTTAAGATGAGGAAAGTGATTCGTAATGTCCCTAAAGCCAGAACTATCAACGGTAGGATAGTTGAGAAGATTATTGCCGATATTTTCGACCACCTGTTTTGCTTCCCTTTCAGACGAGCACACAATTAGAAACGCGTGCCCTGGGTTAGGCATCGCTATCGGAGAGATGCACCAGATGTTGTCATCATCATGGTCTTTAAG
Organism: Bdellovibrionales bacterium; assembly: GCA_018266335.1. The sequence goes on along the minus strand of JAFEAR010000050.1, from coordinate 5,439 downwards.
AATCTGTAAAAATGTTGGCTTAGGCATAGCCCCTCCAAGCAATATTTTATGTATCAATGGCTCAAAACTCAATTTAGTCTCGAGACTATTTCCTCTTCTTGCGGCACAAAGAGCTGCGCTGCAAGCCTAAGTCAGATCAAGCTCGCATGCTCGCGGGACATATCTAGCTACGATCTTGAGAAGTCTCGGCAGATCGTAGGGTTTTCTCATGCAATCGTTTGCGCCAAGCACTTCCGAGATTTCTTCCACATGATCCCATCCCGAAGTTACAACAATCGGAACGGATTGAAGCTGCGGATCTTCCCTCATTTTCTGCAAGACACTCTCGCCTGGCGTGACCGGCATACTCAAATCGAGAAGTACAAGAGCAGGCGGTGGGTTCGACTCGAAATAAGCAAAGGCAGCAGCAGCACTCTCCGCTAGAGCCGTCTTGTATCCATGACGCGTCAGAAAAATTTCAAGCAGAGCCCGCGAATCCACATCATCTTCAACGACAAGAACAACCCTGCTTTTCATGGGAGCCATTCCCTTAACTCGACACTTCACCAAGAATCCAGCCAAGAAATGCCAGTTAAGAAAATTTGGAAGACGCGAACTTTAATCGTGTGACGCCTGCTTATAGCTTCGATACAAATGTATTTCCTTACAAGCCGCGAGCCATGTCGATAATCCGAAAGGCTTCCGCCTTGTCAAAGAAGCTCTCGACTTTGACGATCTTCTTCTCGAGCGTCTTGTAGTCCTCAAAGAATCGCTGAATCTCTCTCAGTCGATGCTGAGGTAACTCATCTAGCGATTCGATATGCGAAAACTCGGGATCATCCGCATGAACCGCTATGATCTTGTCGTCGGCCTCGCCTTGGTCGAGCATCTTCATAACTCCGATCGGCTTGGCTCGCATGATGCAAAGAGGAACGGCCGCCTCTTGGCCAAGCACGAGAATATCTAGCGGATCGCGGTCGTCACAATACGTTCTTGGGATAAACCCGTAGTTCGCCGGGTACTGCACGGAACTGAAAAGAATTCGGTCCATCTTGATAAGACCGCTCTTTTTGTCGAGCTCGTACTTTGCTTTGGAACCCTTGGGGATTTCAATGATCGCGTTTACAAGCTTTGGCGCTTCGTTTCCAACATCCACTTCATGCCATGGATGCACGTTATCTCCTTTTGTCGTTATGCTGGTAGTTCCGTCGCACGCAGAAGCATCAAGCGGCAGTCCTTGAGTTCGGCATTGTACTTGTCCTTGAATCGGCGAAGGGTATTCTCCTCGCCGATGAGTTCCACGCACTGAGGCATATCAGGGGGGACAATCTCCCCCTGCTCAAAGACCAGTTTCCTTCCCTTCAGATACCCGCCAAAAACCCTCTGAAAAATCGCCTGTTCGATGCCAAACTCCTTTGCGGACTTCAGCAAAAACCCGCCTAGCGAGGGCGCAAAAATTCTTTTCCAAAATCCCGTAGCGCCCAAGTATTTTGCCGACGCTGGCATGTAGATTCTAAGAATCGCTTTATCAGCCACGACCTCCTCCATTTCCATTCAAAAATCGTCTCGGGAGCTCGCCAAGCCAGCCGAGCCACCAGAGAAGACGATGATGTTTCTTCATGTAAACTCTTTGGGACTTGTATATCCCGTGGTGTCCCGAAAAGTAGTAGCTCACCAAACAGCCAACGAAGGCAAAGGGAGCGATCCGCCCACCAAAAATCTCCATCGCCATGAGCGTACACGCAAGGGGTGTATTCGCGGCCGCCCCGAAGACTGCGGCGAAGCCAACGGCCGCAAGTAAGGTGCTTGATACGGGCAGAATCATCGAGAGCGCGCTACCGAGCGTTGTTCCAATGAAAACTAGAGGAACAAATTCACCGCCCTTGAATCCCGGGCCGAGCGTAAGGGAGGTGAACACGGATTTTAGAAGCGGTTCCTTGAAGCTCGCTGCTTTCGTAAGCGCTTCCTGGATGTAGGGAATACCAAGTCCTGCATATCGGTAGCTTCCCTCAAGATAGAAGAGAACCGCCACGAGTAGACCGCCCAAAAAAGGTTTGAACGGTGGATAGGAAATCCAACGATTCACCGACCGTTCAACAACGTGCGTACTTGCGGCAAATGCTTTGGCCGCGAGGCCAAATACAATGCCAGCCGGGGCTAGGAAAGCAAACGTGCGAAGCTCCCAGCCAGGGACTTGAATCGAAGGATAGACCGAATGGGGCGCATGAAGAATTTTCGCCGTGTGAAATCCGACAAACGATGCGACCAGACATTCAAACCAAGCAAACAGCTTCAACCGTCCAACATTGAGCACTTCCATGCCGAAAATGACTCCAGCCCAGGGGGCTCCGATCGCGGCGCCAAAGCCAGCACCCGCTCCCGCCGTAAGGAGAACTTTTCTCTCCTCTGGCCCTATCCGAAAAAATCTCGTCAATTGATCGGATAGCGAGGCTCCCATTTGAACTGCTGTCCCCTCACGTCCGGCCGATCCTCCAAAGAAATGGGTCACAAGCGTTCCCAAGAGAACAAAGGGCGCCATGCGGAAGGGAAGGATTCGCTTGGGATCGTGAATCTCGTCCAAGATCAGATTGTTTCCCGCCGAAATGTCTTTCCCAAAGTGATGGTAGATAAGCCCAACAAAGAGGCCGCCTAAAGGCAAAGCCCAGATGAGCTCCGGGTGCGCAACCCTAAAGCGGGTCGCCCAATCGAGCGAGAGTAGGAAGACAGCGGCGGCCGTACCTGCCAGCACCCCGCAAAGGCCGCTTAGACAGATCCACCGGGCATATTGAGAGAGAGATTTTTGATTTCGCAAAGTGCGCATACTCCTACCTTTGTATTGGTAGGAGCCATCAGCACGACCTCACACTGAGCGGCGGTTAAAGGCAGACTCCATTGCCTATGGAAGACAAGATAGAACCCAAATCCGGTTTAGGCAAGCGGGCTCATCCTACGGGCGATTACCAGGAGTAATCGGCACCCAAACAAAACTCAGCATCGGCCTTCTCAAAAACGCGAACAGCAAGATAGCCCGCAAACTTTCTCTGAAGAGCAAGTTCCGCCGTCAAGTCAAAGTGGAAGCCTTCAAAGCAATTCCAAGCGTGTTCAATAGTCGTTGGGAGCCCATGAACTTGAATGTATCCCTCAACGCACACTACACGCTCATCGAACTGAGCCAAACTAAGCGAGTTATCAAAGCACCCCTTGAGTTGAATCTCGTTACCTTTCTTTAAGAAGCTCTCAACGATCTCTCGAACGACCGGATGCTCCCGGTAAGATTCAACCACTACTTCCTCGCCATCGGCCAATTCCGCCTCAAGCTCCAAAGCTCCCTCAATAAAGCCTGGATTCTCGGAAGCGAGCCTTCGCAGCATCGCAATTTCTTGCTCCATAGCTTCCCGAATTCCAGACTCCGCAAAAAAGGCTTCCCGCTGTTCCATAACGTCCGAAAAGATTTCCACACACTTCTACTCTGAACAAGCGAAACCCCATAGATCGGCTTGGCTTTCTTGCTGTTTTGGTTGAACACGCGCTTCTGCGGCGATGGCCTTTTTCCGTCTAGGCCCGCAAAGACTCGCGCCAGGGCTTCGTTTCACTCCGCTCCTGTCACTCCCTTTTGCTCTTCGGCCTAGCCGGGGCCATTCGCCTACGAAGCGCTCCCTTTCCTCTTCACCCCTCGCCGGGGAGGCGAGAGGGGATGAAGAGGAAAAACATTCCCCAAAACAAACACAAAGGAGATCAACGAAATGAAAACCAAGAACAACCAACCGAACCAAGAATCCATCACTGAACAGGCCCCTGTGCCGACACGACCGGGATTTCACATCAACGTCATGCCGGTTCTCTCCAAAGACGGAAACTATGTCCGCTTCTTTCTCGGCGACATGACCGTTACCGAGCACGCCAACCGTTTCAAAGGGCTTCTCGGAATGGAGTACGAGAGAAAGGAAGCCTCGGAACGCACTCAAGAATTCACCCCGCGAGTCGGGCTTCACGCCAAAGTCCGAATCTTTCTAAGCCAAGATCGAGAGTGGGTGTCCGTGGTTCTTCCGGGAAACCTCGGACGCATCAGCAATCACATCAACGCCTACAAGTACATTTTCAAGGTTCCCTACGAGAAGAAAGGAGCAAAGGCCGCTGCCTAGCGCGGCCTTTCCTTGAGGTGAGAAATGAAAAACACCACTCTCAGAATCGCAACCACCAACAGCGACTACGCAAACGGTTTAATCAAACGGCTTGAAAAGCTCTTCAAGCAAGATTCGGCCAAGGAAGATTGTTCGGAAAGAATCGAAGATTTTCTCTTCCGTAACGCCAGATCAATTGACGTGAATCGGATTTTTGAAAGCGAGATTCATGACCGTCTTGAAAAGTTTACTAGCCGTAAGCCCTGGCGCTCCAAATTGATCGAAACCGTCAAGCGACTCTCCCCACGCTTCTGGGAGACGCTAAAGCAAGCTTGGCTAAAACACGAGCTTCGCGGCTGCAACCTAATGACCGTCGGTCAAAGCGGCAGATTCTACTGGGTTTCAGACATTGATTCCCTTGTCGCTGATGCCGAGATCTATGGCCTCATTCCCATTCAAGTCCAGAACAAAGTCTAGGAAGGACTCCACAATGAAAGAACTTACTCAACTTGAAATCGGAAAGCGTTACACGATCGTCAGACAAGGGGACATGGGTTTTGTCTTCAAGTCCCACGTCGAAATCGTGGGCGCGAAACTTGAACCCTACGCTCAATATCCAGAGAGCGTGCTCCTCACATTCAAACTAAGGGGCAAACGCAATCTTCGCGGGATGCGATTCTGTCCTCGCGATTCTTATATTGTCTGGGAGGATTGGCTTTCGGTGAACACCGAAATGTTCGTCGAAACCACCGAGCAATCCGGAATGATCGTCCGCAAGTCGCTTGCAAGCTGCGATCCCGAATACTTCGAGCGCGCTAAACGCTCCGTCTCCGAGATGCCTCTTATCGAATACAGGCCAAACTAACCAACCAAAGAAGGGTTCAACATATGGAAACCAAATTCAATAGCCTCTTGGATGCAAACCTTACGGTTACAGCATCCCTCACCAAGCCAACGAAGCCGGGGAAAGTTCCCCGCCCCGTATATATTGTCTCGGGTGACACCTTTGGACGTGAGGAGATATTCCGCAGCATCGGCGGAAAGCTCTTTCGCGGCGCTTGGAGTTTCTGGGAAGATCCCAGCGCAGAACTCCTGTCCGAGCTCAACACGCGAGGCCGTATGAGCTTTGCGGAGCAGATCGAAGCAAAGAACGCACGGCGAGAAGCTCGGATTGAACGCTACACCGGCTATGCCGAAAACGCCAAGGAACGCTCAGATGAACGGGCAGGTCGCGCCATGGCCATCTCACGTATGATCCCGCCAGGCCAGCCAATCCTCATCGGACATCACTCCGAGAAAAGGCATCGTCGCGAAATCGAACGCATGGACTCGAACATGC
>JAFEAR010000004.1 GCA_018266335.1 Bdellovibrionales bacterium | reverse complement strand
CTCCCGATACGGTGCTTCCTAACACCGCTGCTCGTGTTGCGGGTGCTTTGGGTTGTCTTTCCACCACGGGTGCGCTCGATGTAAACACGGCCTGCGCCGGATTCGTTACGGGCCTGCACATGGCGGATGGGCTCATTCGCGGCGGCCTCCACAAAAACGTACTCGTTATTGGCACCGATGTGTTTTCGCACGTTCTCGATTGGACCGACCGCACCACCTGCGTGCTCTTCGGCGATGGCGCTGGCGCCGTGGTCGTCACGGCCGTAGATTCCAATGACGAGCAGAACGACTCCATCATTTTGGGTTCCAAACTCTTTCATATTTTTGATCACGCCGAAGCGCTGTCCATTAAAGCCGGTGGTAGTCGCACACCCTTTAGTTCTCCACGTTTCAATGTGGAAGAGCGTCCTTACGTCACGATGCAGGGACAAGATGTTTTCAAAATGGGCACGCGCGGTATGGCGCAAGCAGCCGAAGAAGTGCTCAAGCTTTGCGGCGTAGACAAGCACCAACTGGATTGGTTCGTGCCGCACCAAGCGAATATCCGCATCATCGAGATGGTCGCCAAGCTCCTCGATATGTCCATGGACAAAGTTTACGTCAACATCGACCGCTGGGGGAACAGCTCGGCGGCCACGGTGCCCGTTTGTCTGGCCGAAATGAACCGGGCCGGCATGCTGAAGAAAGGGCAACTTGTCTTGCTCGATGTCTTTGGCGGCGGCTTCGCCTACGGCGCCTTGCTCATGCGCTGGTAGCTAAGGAGTACGAATGGCAGCCTCTTGGTTTTTGATGTTTCCCGGTCAAGGTTCGCAGTATCCGGGAATGGCCAAGGACTGGTTCGAAAACTTCCGTGAATCTCAACTGGCCTTCGAAGAAGCTTCGGATGGTGCCGGACTGAACCTCAAAAAACTTTGCTTCGAAGGTTCCGAAGACGATCTTAAACAAACCGAAGTCACGCAGCCGGCGATTTTGACCGCGACGGTGGCTATTTTCCGCGCTCTTTGTGCAACGACCTCGCTGGGCGATAAGGCTCCGGGCGCTTTGCTCGCGGGGCATTCCCTTGGCGAATACTCGGCACTCGTTTGCGCGGGCGCCTTGCCGCTCACCGAAGCGGCCCGGCTCGTGCGTCACCGTGGTCAGTACATGCAGGCGGCGGTGCCGGCAGGCAAGGGCGCCATGGCTGCGCTGATTTACAAACCCAAGACCGAAGGGAACTGGGAAAAAACGCAAAAGCTTTGTGCCGAGGCCTCGCGCCTGAGCGGACAAAAGGTGGCCGTGGCGAACAACAACTCGCCCGAGCAAATCGTTGTAGCCGGTTACACGGCTGCCGTGAATAAAGTGATTGAAATGGCGCCCAAAGAAGAGTGGGGCGCTCGCCGTGCGCTGCTCTTGCCCGTGAGTGCACCCTTTCACTCTGAACTCATGCAACCCGCAGCCGAGCGCTTGGCGCCGGAGCTGCGCGCCGCTAAGTGGAATTCCTCGACGGCCCGCTACGTGGCCAACGTGGACGCGCAAATTCACGATCTCAAAAAATCCAGCGAAGCGCAGGAGCGCCTCGTTACGCAAATCACCGGCGCCGTCCTGTGGGTGCAGAGTGTGCAAAGCGCCCTGCGAGCCGGATGTACGGACGCTGTAGAAATTGGCCCGGGCGCCGTGCTCAGTGGCCTCACCAAGCGCATTGTGCCCGAAGGTCGTGCGCTCAACATTGCTAACATCGATACTTGGGAAGGATACAAAAATGGTAGCCAACTCTTTTAACCTCAAAGACCAGGCCATTCTCGTGACCGGCGCTAGTCGGGGAATCGGGGCCAGCATTGCCACCCGTCTGGGCGAATGCGGCGCTTGGGTGGGCGTGACTTACACGGGCGCTTCAGAGAAGAGCCAGGCAGCGGCCCAAGAAGTGTGCGGCAAAGTGGAGTCGGCTGGCGGACGGGCTCTAGCCCTTGCTGTGGATGTTGCAAACGAGGAGCAGGTAGCTGCGACAGTCGACGCTTTTGTGAAGCATTTCGGAAAAATGAACGGTCTCGTTAACAACGCAGGCGTAGCCATCGATCAGCTCGTTATGCGTTATAAAACGAGCGATTGGGACCGCCTGATGAACGTTAACCTGCGCGGTGCGTTCCTAATGAGCAAGGCTGCGCTGCGCCCTATGATGAAGGCGGGCGGTGGATCCATCGTGAACATGAGTTCCGTGGTGGGCCAAATGGGCAATGCGGGTCAGGTTCCGTACTGCACTTCCAAGGCGGGGCTGCTGGGCATGACCATGGCGCTGGCCCGCGAAGTCGGGTCGCGTCAAATTCGTGTGAATGCGATTGCGCCGGGCTTCATTGAAACGGATATGACGGATAGTCTCACCGAGGATCAAAAGAACGCCCTTACCAAGGGAATTCCCTTGGAGTGTTTAGGCCAGCCGGACGACATTGCCTCCGGGACGCTCTATTTGCTGTCCCCTCTATCTCGCTATGTTACCGGGCAGGTCTTGAACATTAATGGCGGCTTGTATATGTAATTGGAAACAGAAGGGAATGTTATGAATATCGAAGAAAAAGTACGGAACATCATTGTCGAGCAGCTCAATGTGGATGCAGAGAGCGTAACGGCAGATGCTTCTTTCGTGGAAGACCTCGGTGCCGATAGCTTGGACATCGTTGAACTCGTGATGACGATGGAAGAAGAATTCGATCTTGAAATTCCCGACGAAGACGCGGAAAAAATCAAGAGCGTGGGCGACGTGATCACCTACGTACAAACGAAAGCAAAAGTCACGAATTGAGGAGTTTCCACTGAGCGGGTTGGCCAGATGCCCTCTCGCTCGGTGGTGCTATGAAAAAACGGACGCTGGCAAACTCAGGTCAACGGATTGTGGTGACGGGCATGGGCGTGATTTCGCCCCTAGGCCTCGACGTCGAATCGACCTGGTCAGCGCTCACGGCCGGTAAATCTGGTGCCGGAACGATCACGCATTTTGATCCGTCCAATTTCGATGTCCGTTTCGCCTGCGAGGTGAAGGGCTTTGATCCGCTCAAGTACATCCCTAAAAAAGATCTGCGCCGCATGGATCGCTTCATTCAGCTCGGTTTTTCGGCGGCTATGCAAGCCATCGAACAAGCGGGTCTGGACACCACCAAAGTTCCGGCCGAGCGCATTGGGGTGACTCTCTCTTCGGGCATTGGCGGATTGCCGATGATCGAAGAACAACACAGAATTCTTTTGGAGCGTGCTGACCGTGTGTCGCCGTTCTTTATTCCCTCCACCATTGCCAATTTGCTCGCGGGCCAAGTGAGCATTGCGAAGGGCTTTAAGGGGCCGAACCACTGTGTGGTTTCGGCCTGCTCGAGCTCGGCGCACGCGATTGGCGAGGCGATGCGTCTTTTGGAGCGTGGCGATTGCGATGCGGTCGTTGCCGGCGGTGCGGAATCTACGATTTCTCCGCTCGGCATTCAGGGCTTCGCGTCCATGAAGGCCCTCTCTAAGCGCAACGACGCGCCGGAAAAAGCTTCGCGTCCCTTCGACACCGAACGCGATGGCTTCGTGATGGGCGAAGGCGCGGCGGTGGTTATTTTAGAAACTCTGGCGGGTGCGCAAAAACGTGGCGCCACTATTTTGGGTGAATTCGTGGGCTACGCCCTGAACTCCGACGCTTACCATATGACTTCGCCGTCCGAAGGGGGCGAGGGTGCGGCTCACTGCATGGCCCTTGCGCTGGAAGACGCCAACCTCAAACCGACCGACGTGGACTACATCAACATGCATGGCACCTCGACCGGTGCGGGCGACGTGGCTGAAAGTCTGGCAATTGAACGATTGTTCGGCGAACATGCAAAAAACATAAACTGCTCGTCCACAAAATCCATGACGGGCCATTTGCTGGGTGCGGCTGGCGCGCTCGAGGGAATTTTCTCGATGCTCGCGGTTCAGCGGGGAGTTATCCCGCCCACCATTAACCTCGATCACCAAGACCCGCAGTGCCGCCTAAACTACACGGCGAATCATGCGCAAAAACGCGACGCGAAAGTCGCTCTCTCCAACAGTTTTGGTTTTGGTGGCACGAACGCCACTCTGGTCATTCGAAAATATCCTACGTAGGTAAACCATGAAGCTATTTATCGCCTCCGACCACGCAGGATTCGAGCTCAAGGGGGAACTGATAAAGAGCCGCCCCGACGTGGAGTGGATTGATTTGGGTCCCAGCTCTGCCGATTCGGTGGACTATCCGGACTACGCCCAAAAACTCACCACGCGCATGCTCCAGGAATGCCGGGGCGATGCTTTGCTGAAGCCCTGCGCGGTGCTCATTTGTGGCTCCGGTGTAGGAATGTCGATCGCCGCCAATCGCACGCATGGCGTGCGTGCGGTGCTCGCGCTGCGCGAAGACGTGGCCGTGCTGTCGCGGCAGCACAATGCTTCGAACGTACTTTGTTTGGGTTCGCGCTTGGTTAGCCAGACGGAAGCGAGCAAAATTTTATCGGCCTGGCTGGGCGCTAGCTTTGAGGGCGGTCGTCACGAGCGCCGCGTAGCCAAAATGGATCAAGGGGGTCAGGAATGAACTACACGAAGGATTTGTTCCACGCGCGCTTAGAAACGGCAGACCCTGAGCTTACCGCGGCCATCGAAAAAGAATTTGGACGCCAGCAGCATCACTTAGAAATGATCGCGAGCGAGAACTACACCAGCCGCGCCGTTATTCAGGCCATGGGCTCGGTGCTCACGAATAAATACGCCGAAGGCTATCCCGGTAAACGTTACTATGGCGGCTGCGAGTACGTGGACATCGTAGAGAACATTGCGCGCAATCGGGCTAAGCAGCTCTTTACGGTGGGCGACTGCGTTCCCCACGTGAACGTGCAGAGCCACAGTGGCGCGCAGGCCAACCAAGCCGTGTTCCTGGCCTTCTTGCAACCCGGCGACACTTACCTGGCCGCCTCGCTGAATCACGGCGGACACCTGACACACGGCTCGCCGGTGAATCTCTCCGGTAAATGGTTCAAGGCCTCGGCCTACGGCGTGGATGCAAAAACCGAGCGCTTCGACATGAATGAAGTGCGCGAAGTTGCTTTGCGCGACAAACCCAAACTCATTATTGCGGGTTATTCCGCTTACAGCCGTACAATTGATTTTGCGGCTTTCCGTAAGATTGCGGACGAAGTGGGCGCGCTCTTCATGGTGGATATGGCGCACATTGCGGGCTTGGTGGCCGGGGGGCAGCACCCGAGTCCCTTTCCGCACGCGCACATTGTCACCACGACGACGCACAAAACTCTGCGCGGTCCGCGCTCGGGCATGATTTTGTGCCAGGAAGAATTCGCAAAAAAAATTGATTCGGCGGTTTTTCCGGGGCTCCAGGGTGGGCCACTTATGCACGTCATTGCCGGCAAGGCCGCCATGCTGGGCGAGGCGCTGCGCCCGGAATTCAAGCAGTACCAAGCGCGCATCGTGGAGAATGCCAAGGCCATGGCGAGTGCGCTCGCCAAGCGCGATTACCGCATTGTCTCGGGCGGCACGGACAATCACTTGATGGTGGTGGACCTTACGAACAAGGGCGTTACTGGCCGCGAAGCCGAAGTAGCCCTCGATGCGGCGGGCATCAACGCCAACCGCAACACCATTCCCTTCGACAAGCAATCGCCCTTCGTGACGAGTGGTGTGCGCCTCGGGTCGCCTGCGGTCACCACGCGGGGAATGGGGCCGGGCGAAATGGAACAAATCGTACAACTCATTGATCGCACCATTCAGCACCGTGCAGATGCCGCCGCCCTCGCGAAAATTCGCGCGGATGTGGCTGCGCTCTGCAATCAGTTTCCGGTCTACGGCGGACCTTTCGCCTAACTAAGGAGCTCGTATATGAACTGTCCCTTTTGTCAGAACGTCGATAGCAAGGTGAACGACTCTCGACCTGACGCCGGGGGGCGGAGCATTCGGCGGCGTCGGGAGTGCCTAGCTTGCGGCAAGCGGTGGCGCACCTTGGAGCGCATCGAAGACGAAATGCCCTTGGTGATTAAGCGGAATCAAACTTACCAACCCTTTGACCGCGCTAAATTGTCGCTATCCATCAACATTGCTTGCGGCAAGCGGCCCGTTTCTCAAACCCAGATTGAAAAAGCCGTGGCGGACATCGAGTGGGGTATTTTGGAGTCGGGGGTAGATAGCGTCTCGACCACGAAGCTTGGCGAAATGGTTATGCACCACCTGCGCATGCTCGATGAAATCGCCTACGTTCGTTACGCCAGCGTTTATCGCCGTTTCAGCGACGTGGGTGAGCTTATTGCTGAAATGAAGGATCTTGTGCGGCAGAGCGATTTGAGCGTGGCCGCGCACGCCTCCGCACACGCTCCCACGCATCCGCCCGTTCACGAATGACCCTTTCCGACGCCGATCTTATGCGGCAGGCTCTGGCCGAGGCCCGGCTTGGCGGTCATGCCGTAAAGCCGAATCCCCAAGTGGGCGCCGCTCTGCTGAGTTTGGGCGGCGAGCTCGTGCTTGGACATCACCAGAAAGTTGGAGGGCCGCATGCCGAGGCCCAGGTGCTCAGCGAATGCGTTCGGCGCGGAATCAATCCCCGCGGTGCCACCATCGCCGTTACTTTGGAACCTTGCTCGCATCATGGGCGCACGCCGCCTTGCGCGGACGCCTTAGTGAATGCCGGCGTGGCGCGCGTGATCGTGGGTGGGCTGGATCCCTTTCCCCTGGTGGCGGGGCGGGGCCTGGAGCGTTTGCGAAATGCGGGCATTGAAGTCATCCCTGACGTTTTGCGTGAAGAGTGCGAAGCTCTGAATACAGAATGGTTGTTCGCACATCGCCATGTGCGGCCTTATGTGCGCTTGAAAATGGCGACCTCGATCGATGGTCTTTGGACGGCCGCCGATGGTGAGTCGCAATGGATTACGGGCCCAGCGGCTCGCGCGCGTGGGCACGAATTGCGGGCACTGGCCGATAGTCTCATTACGGGGCGGGGCACGGTGGAGCGCGACGATCCGCAGCTCACGGTGCGGCTGCCTGGCTTTTCGGCTCCGCAGCCGAAAGTTTGGATCCTTTCGCGCACGCGCACGATTGATCTGGCGGGACGCAAATTGGCCTCCTTGCCGGGGCGGGCGGAGTCGCGGGTGGTTGCGGATCTAAGCGCCTTTTTGTCTGAACTCTACCAACTCCATCAGTTCTCGGTGCTCGTCGAGGCCGGGCCTCAGCTAACGGGAGCCTTTTTGGCCGCTGGGCTCTTCGAGGAGCTCTGGGCCTTTACCGGTGCGCGGCTGCTGGGCGGGGCGGGGGCGCGCTTGCCAGCTATGGCCGGGGGACACCTGCCGGGACTCGAACTCCACTTGGCAGACGTGCAGAGCTTTCCCGAGGGCGACCTCCTGGTTCGCTGGCGAAGGCGTACGTAGAGATTTGTTGTTCGGCTGCGGCCTTTCGGGCATGAATGGGGGATGAGCCAAGCCCAGGATTTCTCGGTCGAACTCGAGTTCACGCCGAACCCCAACACCCTTAAGTACGTGACCAACGTGGCCTTCCTTTTGGCCGGCGCCGAGAACTTTAAGAATGCGCAGGATGCCGAAGGGCGTTCGCCACTAGCACTGAAGCTCTTTGGACTTCAGGGCATCTCGGGCGTGATGGTTGGTAAAAACTTTGTGACCATCACCCTCGCCGATCAAGAAATGCTCACCGAACTCAACGAGCAGATCATCGACACCATCAAAAAATTTCTCGCGAGCGGAGAAAAAGCCGTGCTGCCGTCGGCGATTCGCGCAGAAGGCCCCAGCACCAATACGGATATTGAGCAAAAAATCATCGACGTGCTCGAGAACGAAATTCGTCCGGCCGTGGCTATGGACGGCGGCGACATCACTTTCGAACGCTTCGAAAATAACGTGGTCTTCGTGCACATGAAGGGCTCCTGTGCGGGTTGTCCTTCGTCCACGGCGACGCTCAAAATGGGCATCGAAAACCGTCTGCGCGAAGTCATTCCGGATCTCCTCGAAGTCGTTGCCATCTAAATTTATGTTCACGGGACTGGTGCAGGAAACGGCGCGAGTGGTGGGCCTGAGCCGCCTGGCCGAGTTCTGGCGTTTGGATGTTCAGTCCTTTCTTCCGGCGGCTAAGGATTGGCCTTTGGGGGCCTCTATTGCGCTGAACGGTGCCTGTCTTACGGTGGTGGCTAACCTTTCCGTGGCGGGCGGCGGGCAAAGGCTTAGTTTTGATGTCTCGCCCGAAACCCTGGACCGCACGCAGCTGGGTTCCTTGAAAGTGGGCGACGGGGTTCATCTGGAGCCAGCCCTGGCTCTGGGCGACGCCCTGGGCGGCCACTTGGTGTCGGGCCATGTGGATGGTCTGGGCGCTGTACGGTCAATTAAGAAAACGGAAGAATATCTAGCCCTTGAGGTGGGAATCGTAGGCGATGCTCGAAGTCGCATTGCCCCCTACTTGGTGGAAAAGGGCTCCGTGGCCGTCGATGGAGTTAGCCTGACCGTGAATCGGGTGGTCGATGAAGCTGGGCCCGGGGGTGAAACTAGATTCTCCCTGCTGCTCATTCCTCACACCCTGACACTGACTCGCTTCGGCTCCCTGCGGGTGGGTGACCTAGTAAACCTTGAGGCGGACATGCTGGCGAAGTATGTCTGCAGGAATCTTGAGTTCCAAAAAATCTCCGCCCCCCGGGGCGCATCCGATGTCACCCGTTGAGTTAGCCATCGAAGCCATGCGCGCAGGGCGCATGGTCATCATGGTGGACGACAAGAACCGCGAGAACGAAGGCGACCTCGTCATGGCGGCGCAGTTTGCTACGCCCGACGCCGTGAACTTCATGGCGCGCGAGGCGCGCGGGCTGATTTGCCTGGCCCTCGAAGAATCGCGCATTCGGCAGCTGAATTTGCCCATGATGACTCCCGACAACGAATCGCTGCACGAAACGTCTTTCACTGTTTCCATTGAGGCTAAGTTGGGCGTGACCACCGGCATTTCGGCGCAGGACCGCGCGCACACCATTCAAACGGCGATTCGCGACGATGCCAAGCGCGATGACCTTGTAGTGCCCGGACATATTTTTCCGCTCCGTGCACGCGAGGGCGGCGTGCTGGTGCGCGCGGGCCACACCGAAGGTTCGGTGGATTTGGCTCACCTGGCGGGGCTTAAGTCCGCCGCGGTGATTTGCGAAATTCTGCGCGACGACGGCACCATGGCGCGCATGCCGGACCTCGAAGTGTTCGCCGAAAAACACGCCATGCCCATCGTGTCCATTGCGGATTTAATTCTGTACCGCATGGCGAACGACTCTTCGCTCGTGGCCGACCGCGCGCAATCTAAGCTGCCCACTAAATTTGGCGTGGATTTTAACATCCACGTGTTCGAATCGAGCATCGATCAGCGTGAGCATGTGGCGCTCGTGATGGGTGATCCGGCCACCTTCGGCGACGCACCCGTGTTGGTGCGCGTGCATTCCGAGTGCCTGACGGGCGACGTGTTCTCCAGCTTGCGCTGCGATTGTGGCAATCAGTTGGACGCTGCGCTCGAGCGCATCGCGAAGGAAGGGCGGGGCGTGCTGCTCTACCTTCGTCAAGAGGGTCGGGGCATTGGTCTGCGCAACAAGATTCGCGCCTACGAACTGCAGGACGGTGGACTAGACACCGTCGAAGCCAATTTAGCGCTCGGCTTTGGTGCGGACTTGCGTCAGTACGGCATTGGCGCGCAAATTTTGCGTCAACTCGGCGTGCGCGAAATGCGTTTGCTGTCGAACAATCCCAAAAAGATTGTTGGCCTCGAGGGCTTTGGCCTGGCGGTGGTCGAACGCGTGCCTCTTCAGGAGGGGCTCAACCCCCACAACGCCGCTTACCTACAAACCAAAAAGAACAAGATGGGACATTTGCTACCATGAGTTTGGATGAAGCCTCTAAGGTCCTCACGAGTTTGCCGGCCGAACTCAATCCGGCCAAGCTCCGCGAAATTGCGGAGAGCGTGCGCCGGGTTACGATTTTGCGTACACTCTGGTACCCCGAAGTTTTGGGGCCCATGACGGACTCCGCGCTGCAGTACCTCAAGAGTTTGGGTATTTCGGAAGATTCCATTGAAACCATGACCGTGCCCGGTAGCTTTGAACTTCCGCTCGGCGTGATGATTGCGGCCGAGCCTACGGCCAAGAAGGCTCCCCTCGACTTCACCGTGGCGCTGGGCTGCGTGGTGCGTGGCGACACTCCTCACTTTGATTTCGTCTGCGCGGCAGCTTCGCAGGGGCTGATGCGGGCCCAGATTGAACTTAAAATTCCCGTAGGCTTTGGCATGCTGACGGTTGAGAATCTTGACCAGGCACTGGCGCGGCTTGATAAGGGCGCCGAAGCGGCCCAGGCCGCTTTTTTAATGCACGCCAACAAATGCATCAGTAGTTGGGTGTAGAATCTCCTTTCAGGAAAGGGTCCGAATGAGTTCAAGGCATAAGTCGCGCGAATTGGCCGTACAGTTTGTTTTTAAGTGGTCGCTCGATCCCACGCGGATTGGCCAAAAGGGCGATCTCGATAAATTCTGGCGCGAACAGTCGCTGTCGACCGATGACAACCGGCCCTTCTTTGAAGAACTTGCTCGGGGCACTGCCGAGAACTTGCCGCAAATTGATCGCACTATTGAGAGCGTGCTCGAGAACTGGCGCTTTGATCGCGTAGAAAAAGTTGACCTCGCCGTTTTGCGCGTGGCCGTTTTTGAACTCATGTACACCACGAGCCCTGAAAAGCCCGATGCCGCCGTCGTTATTGACGAGGCTATCGAGCTTGCCAAAAAATTCGGTGGGGCAGAGTCCTCGTCCTTCGTGAACGGGGTGCTCGACAGCATCAGAAAGAAAAAACTCGCTTGACCCCGAAGCCGGTTGCTTTGTTCGTCAAAGTCTCCGGAGCTACGGCGCCGCTGTGGCTCGATCGCTTGTGTCACGGACTTTTATCGTGGTGGCACGCCACCGGCACGCGCGAGGTGGGTGATGATCTGGTGTTGGTGGTTCCCGAATCTCCCCTGGTGGCCCGAGTTTATTTTTGGGCGGGCAGCGGCGATTTTCCCTGGGCCAAAGTTCCCCGCGAAGATTTAGAAACGCTCCAGCACGCTTGGGCGGGCGATTTGTCCGAGCGCGAAGTTAAAAAGGGACGCGAGCGCTTTCCTGACCTTGAATCCTGGACGCCTCCGCCCGCGCCGCGGCTGGAGCTCAACGAATGAGTCCGAAGTTTCTGACGGCGGCCGGCATTCGCCAACTCGCGCGGCAAAGACTCAAGGAAGAAGAAAAAGATCAGGCGCCCCTGCGGCTGCCGGTTTCGGGAGCGGCCCGACTTGAAAAGACTAAAAAGGCCCTCGAGCAAATTGCCGCCACGGCGGGGCGTGCCAAGAACGCTCCCCAGCTCGAGTGGATGTGGGGCGCCTTCGAAAAATCTGCCATCGATCAGGTCATCCTGGCAGTCTCGGAAGACGATGTCGACGGCGGCGAAGAAATGCAGCTGCTTTGTGCCACCCTCGGGTTGGGCGTGATCGATGTGCACTATTATTCCACGCGCAAAAAAACGAGCCCCAAAACTTACGTAACGGCAGGTTTCGTGGACAGTCTGCGTGAATCTTTGCAGGCCACCGAGTCGGCGGCGCTCGTGATCGATGCGCCCCTCCGGCCGGGTCAGGTGCGTAACCTCGAGGAAGAGTTAAAAGCTCCGGTGGTAGATCGTCAGGCAATTATTCTGGCCATCTTCGAAATGCACGCCAAAACTAAAATGGCCAAAATGCAGGTCGAGCTCGCGCGGCTCAAGTATTTGCAGCCGCGCCTTACGGGTATTTGGATGGGCCTTTCGCGGCAGAGCGGAGGCAAGGGTGGTTTGGGTGGCCGGGGCCAGGGCGAAACTCGCTTGGAGCTCGATCGCCGCGTGCTCAAGGAGCGAGTTTCTACGCTCACCGCCAAACTGAAGGAAGCCGAGAAGGCCTACGTGACCCAGTCGAGTCGTCGCACGGGGCTGCCCCGCGTGGCGCTGGTGGGTTACACGAACGCCGGCAAGTCTACGCTCATGCGGGTGCTAACGCGCACGCAAGTTGAAGTGGAGAATAAACTTTTTTGCACGCTCGACACCACCGTGCGCCCCCTCGTGCCCCCCACGCAGCCCAAAATTTTGGTGAGCGACACGGTCGGCTTCGTGCGCGATTTGCCGCACGATTTGGTGGCTTCCTTCCGCAGCACGCTGCGCGAGGCACTCGACAGTCAGCTCATTTTACACGTGGTGGATTTGTCGCATCCGCAGTGGCGGCAGCAGGTAGAAACTACCAATGCGGTGCTGAGTGAAATTGGCGCCGACGAAATTCCCAAAATTTTAGTGCTCAATAAAGTGGACCGAATTGGCAGTGCGCTGCGCGTTCGGCAAAGCGAAGTGGCTCGTTTTTGCGCTTCGCTGGAGGGCTACGTAGGTCGCCTCTTTATTTCGGCCCAGAAAAAGCAGGGCATCGCAGCATTGCGCGATGAGCTGGTTAGTCACTTTGGCGCCGCCGAGCCCGCGTGGGCCCAAACGCAGGAGGATCCCGAGGCATGAGTCAGTTTTCAGAAGCTCCTTCCGAGCCCAATGTGTTTTTGCTGAGCGATGGCACCGGAGAAACGGGCGAGCTCATGGTGCGCGCAGGCTTAAGCCAGTTCGTTGGCCACGAGGTTGGGGTTTCTCGTTACAAGTCGCTCAAAACTCGCGATCAAATTGAGGCGATTCTCGAAGAGGCGCAGCGCCGGGGCGCCGCCGTGGCTTACACGCTCGTGAACCGGGAGCTTCGCGCGGCGGTGCAAGAGAAGAGCACGGAGCTCAAGTTAAAGCACGTGGACTTGCTCGGCCCCCTGATGGACCTTCTGCGCAGCTATTTGGGCGAAGAAACGCTCACTCAGCCGGGCATTTATCACGCGGTGAACGAAAACTACTTCCGGCGTATCGAAGCCATGGAATTCACCATGAAGCAGGACGACGGCGCGTATCCCGAGAACTTAGAGCGGGCGGATGTGATTCTGGTGGGCGTGTCGCGAACCTCCAAGACGCCGCTCTCCATGTACCTCTCGTACCGTGGCTGGCGCGTGGCGAACGTGCCGCTGGTGCTGGGCATTGAGCCGCCGCCCTCGCTCTTTCAGGTGGACCAGAGAAAAATCATTGCGCTTTCCATCGATCCCGAAGCCCTCTCGCGCATTCGGCGCGAACGTCTCGTGCGTATGGGGCGCGACCCCGTGGGCGACTACGCCAGCCTGAACCGCATTCGCGAAGAGATTGAGTGGGCTAAGCAGCTCTTCGAGCGCAATCGTCGCTGGCCCGTTTTCGACGTCACGAACAAAGCGCTCGAAGAAACGGCCGCCGACATCGAGCGGACGCTCCTCGCTAAACAGCCCCGCAAAAACTAGGGCCGGTTCTAGTTGCGGCCGACTCGCGTCGGGATCTTGACGCCTTCGCGCTAAGTGCTCTTCCCCTTTAGGGGGGGCACTTCTATAATCTTGGTATGTCCACCCACCGCGATCCCACCAAAACTTCGCCCACCGAGCCGTTGGGCGAGGATCACGGTAAACCTTCGTTTGCGAAGGGGCTTTTTAGTGGCTTGATTCAGGACGAGCAGATTTTTCCTTTTCCCGAGATGCCACGCGAAGAAGCCGAGTCGGTGCGCATGATCATCGAAACGGTAGAAAAATTCGCCAAAGACCACATCGATACCAAAAAAATCGACGAAGCCGGCACGCTCTCGCCTGAAATCATGCAGGGGCTGAAGGACCTGGGGCTCTTTGGCATGCTCATTCCGCAGGAGTACGGCGGGCTCGGACTTTCGGCCACGGCCTACGCGCGCATGGTTGAGTGCCTCGCGGGCATTGATGGTTCCATTGCCGTTACCGTGGGCGCGCACCAGAGCATCGGACTGAAGGGCATTCTCCTGGCGGCGAGTGAAGAGCAAAAGCGCCGTTATCTGCCGGACCTCGCCACCGGAAAAAAAATTGCGGCCTTCGCGCTCACCGAGCAGGGCTCGGGTTCGGATGCGCAGAGCATGAAGACCGAAGCCAAGCGCGTGGGCGACAAGTGGATTCTGAACGGTTCCAAGCTTTGGATCACCAACGGCGGTTTCGCCGATGTCTTTACGGTCTTCGCAAAAACCGAAACCACGCGCAATGGCACTACGGCTCCGCGGGTGTCGGCCTTCATCGTGGACGGCAACGCCAAGGGCTTCACGCGTGGACCCGAAGAAAAGAAACTCGGTATCAAGGGCTCCAGCACCGTGGCGCTCTTCTTCGACAACGTAGAAATTCCGGCGAGCAATTTGCTGGGCGAGGAAGGGCGGGGTTTCAAACTCGCCATGGAAATTCTGAACAGCGGCCGCATGGGTCTGGCCGCCGGTTCGGTGGGCGGTATGAAAAAGCTGCTCAAGTTTTCCGTAGCGCACGCGCAGGAGCGCAAACAGTTCGGTCAGAGCATCGGTGAATTCGGCATGATCAAAATGAAGATCGCCGACATGGTCATCGACACCTACGTGGCCGAGTCCATCACGTACATGACCACGGCCATGGTGGATCGTGGGGAAGAGGACTACTCCGTAGAAAGTGCCGTGTGCAAAGTGTTCGGCTCCGAGGCGTGCTGGCGCTCGGTGAACGAGTCGCTGCAGATCGCGGGCGGCCTGGGCTACATGCAAGAGTATCCCTACGAACAAGCATTGCGCGACACGCGCATTAACTTGATCTTCGAAGGCACGAACGAGATTTTGCGTCTCTTCCTGGCCCTCTCGGGCATGCAGGGGCCGGGCGAGCAAATGAAGGAAATTGCTTCGGCGCTGCGCACGCCGCTCAAGAGCTACGGCCTGCTGCGTGATTCCCGTAAGGAAATGCTCCGGCTGGTGCTCCCGCAGGGCGTGAACGAAATGTTTGCCCGCAGCATCACCCGGGCGCATCCGCTCCTCAAGAAAGAAGCGGCCCTGCTCGAGCAGCACGTTAGCGATTTGGAATACAACGTGCGCAAGCTCTTCTGGAAGCACGGTAAGAAAATCATCGAAATGCAATTTGCCCTCAAACGCGTGGCGGACGTCACCATCGATCTTTACGGCATGGCCTGCGTTTTGAGTCGGGTCACGCGGGCCATCGAAGTGAAAGGCACCGAGGCGGCGCTGGGTGAATTGCAAATTGCGCAGGCATTCTTTCATAAGGCGCACTACCGCGTGCGTTCGACCGTTAAATCGTTCGACAACAACAACGATGAAGTCCTTAAGGACATCGCTGCCAAGGCTTACGAAGCCGCTGGTTACCGTTACGAAGGAGTTCTCTGATGAAGACTATGTCGCGTACCCTCGGAATTCTCGGCACTCTGGTGGCCTTCTCGGCCGGTGCGCAGTCGCTGCCCCCCAGCGCGGTGGATGCTTACAAAGTCGACACCCAGTACGGATCGAACACGGCCGTGCTGAAGCCCCTCTTCGCCCGCGACGGCAAACTGGAACTCGGCGCGGGCGTAGCGTACTCGCCGATATCTTCGCTCATGAACTACTACGCCTTCACGGGCTCGCTCACGTACCACATCAACATGCGCCACGCGATTGAGCCGCTGTACTTTGGCTACGCGAAGGGCAAAATGGGTAACTTCGTGAAGAACGAACTCGTGGCCAATCCCTATAAAAATTCGCAGAGCCTGAGCATCGAAGTACCCGAGCAGGTTTTTGCGGCGTCTTACCTTTTCAGTCCCTTCTACTCCAAAATGCACATCACCGAGCAATCGGTGGCACACTTCGATGTCTACATGGGTGCGGGGGTGGGACTGCTGCGGGACCGCGCCTTCGTGCTGGATGGCACGAAAGGTGATCTTACAAACCGCACGGCTTTGAGTTTGGCCACCGGCCTGCGCTTCACCATGCCGAGTCGGTGGGCCTTTCGTCTCGAGCTACGGGACTTCATCCATAAGATGAACAATTTGGGGGCCGAATCGACGGTCAACACCATGCAAGTGGCCCTCTCCGCGAACGTCTTCTTCGGCGCCTTCGGCGACGGCAGCGCTAGCGACTGAGTTGCGTGGCCTCAATATGCATTGGCGCCATATTGCGACCATGTTCCTTAATTGTAGTCGGAATCCCTAGCTCAGCTTGAAGGCCGGGCGCTTAGAAAGAAGAAGTTTACGAACTCGAATCTTTGCTAATGGATGTCATCAACGTTTGAAGGGCCGTTTGGTAGGGTAGCCGGTCCATAATTATTAGACTGAAACTAAGAAGAGCTAAAAAAGAGACCCAATATTGGACTGGCCCGACGCTGTAAACGAAATCAAGAATGGCGATATTCGTCGCGGTAACAGCGATGGCTAACGCCCCAAGGCGAAATGTACGTGGAATAATAATCAATATTCCAGAAATAACCTCAATGGCGCCTAAGTAGACTACATAGCCTTGTGAGTACCCGAAGAAGTACCAGAATAGATCCGCACTTTTAACCGAATGGATGTCGCCGGTGATTGGGACGTCAAATGGATGAAGCCGAAAGAAATTCTGTAAGCCATAAAGAATAAATATGGCTCCAAGAAAATACCGTATGGCGAGTTTCAGCCGACTATCATTCCGCGTGGCGACAGCTGAGACGGCGCCAATCAAAAACAAACAAAACGCGAGAATCAGCCCAGAAAAAATGATTCGAGAAAGAGACATGTTTCTACAATGTGTTTGCAATCGAGTCGAAGATCCAAGCGCAAGCAGAGCGACGGAAGCCATTCCACAAACCCAATATTTCCTTTGTGCGTTCGAGATAAACGTGCCGCTCACTCCGGCGCCGGAGTTCGTAGGTTGTTGTGCGAATTTATTTTATAATTATTTTGAATGGTTCTTGACGCGTTTTCTCGTGCGCGACGTTGATTGGGACGCGATTTTAATGCTCCCGTTTAATTTAAAAATCTTTTCTGCTTGGAAAATGCGCGTGGTGAGGCGTGTGGGCGCTTAGGATTAATCCTGTCGACGACGTGATCAACGCCCAGGAAGTGCTCTGAAAAAGCCGTGATATACACTTTTTATGAATTTGATTCGTGCGCTCAAGGACTCGGAACTTCTCTCTTCTATCAAAGCGCTGGCGCAGCGGGAGTGCGCGTTGACGCTGGAAGTATTGAAACATTTGCAGGAGATTGAGCGGCGCAAGCTTTATTCGCCTCACTACCCTTCACTTTTTGAATACGCGGTTCGTGAGCTGAGTTACTCCGAGGCTTCGGCCGGGCGGCGCATTCAGGCGATGCGAGCCATGACCGAGATTCCCGAGCTGGCAAGCAAGATTGAATCGGGTGCGCTGAGTCTTACAAACATCTGCCAGGCGCAAAGCTTCTTTCGCGAAATTAAAAAAGCTCAGCCGGAGCTGACGATGACCCACGAGCAGAAAACCGAGGTGCTCGCGAAGCTCGAGGACAAATCCTCCCGCGAGGGGCTTAAGGTTTTGCTGGAGATCTCCCCGGTGGAGGCACTTCCGCGAGAACGCGAGCGCATGATTACTCCCGATCATGTAGAAGTTACCTTTTTATTAAACACTCAAACCAAGAACCAGCTGAACGAAGTCCGCTCGCTCCTGGGCCCGCAGGGTTCTACCCTGAGCCTCGCTCAACTCGTTTCGGAAATGGCCAAGCTTAGTTCGCAAGCGCTGAAAGAAAAACGCTTCGGTAAGCAGCGCGCACGCGCCACGGTTGCTGGCTCCGGCGCCGGAGTAGAAACTGCAAAACCCGGCGCCGGCGAAACGGTGCGTGAGCGTACTCGCTACATTTCGCAGGCTACGAAGCACGCGGTTTGGCAGGCTGCCGGCGGGAAATGCGCAGGTTGCGGCTCGACACATAGACTTCAGTTCGATCACGTGCGGCCCTTCGCCCTCGGTGGGGACTCCGCGCCCGAAAACTTGCAACTGCTCTGCGGTTCCTGCAACCTCCGGCGCGGAATTGCCGCCTTTGGCCCCGCGGTCATGCGGCGGGGTTAAAAGCTCAAGATTTGCCCGCAACGTCTTGCGTAAGGCCGCCGGGGCCGATATCTTCGCCGCCAGTATGTTCGATAGTCTCCAAAAACGTCTAGGAACGGCCCTCAAAAAGGTGCGCGGACTTTCGCGCGTTTCCGAGGCCGATATCGACGCTGTGCTCGCCGAAATCCGCACGGGTTTGCTCGAAGCGGACGTCCACTTTCGGGTCGTAAAGGATTTTCTCGCTCGCGTCCGCGAACGTTGTTTGCGCGAGGACGTCATCAAGAGCCTTTCGCCCGAACAGCAAGTGCTCAAGGTTCTGTCCGAAGAGCTTACGCAAATTTTGGGCGGACGTAGCCGCGATCTTAATTTGGCCGTCACCCCGCCCGCCGTTATCCTTATGTGCGGTCTGCAGGGCTCGGGTAAAACCACGAGCACCGTTAAGCTCGCCCTGCATCTAAAGACGCAAGGCAAACGCCCGGCCGTTGTCAGCGTAGACGTCAACCGTCCCGCCGCCATGGACCAGCTCAGAGCCCTGGCCGAAAAACAATCGGTGCCCGTGCTCAGCGCGTCTCCTTCGGAAAAGCCCATCGACATCGCCCGGCGCGCGCTCAAGGAAGCCGGCGACGTTAACGCCGATGTGCTCATCGTCGACACCGCAGGCCGCTTGCAGGTGGACGAAGCCCTCATGAACGAACTCTCCGCGCTGCGTGAGTTGTTGCAGCCCACCGAAGTGCTCCTCGTGTGCGACGCGATGATGGGCCAGCAGGCCGTTGAAGTGGCCGAGGGCTTTGACCGCCGCATGAGCCTTACGGGCGCGATTCTTACCAAACTCGATGGCGATTCGCGCGGTGGTGCGGCGCTTTCGCTCGTGAGCGTTACCGGCAAGCCCATTAAATTCATCGGTACGGGCGAGCGCCCGACGGACTTTGAGCCCTTCCATCCGGATCGTATTTCCTCGCGTTTGCTCGACATGGGCGACGTGATGAGTCTGCTGGAAAAAGCGCAGAAAGTGATCAGCGAAGAAGAAGCGCTCGCGGCCACCGAAAAGGTGCGTAACCCGGGCGAGCTCACGCTCCAGGATTTTCGCGATCAGCTCGCCATGCTCACGCGCATGGGACCGATTTCGGGTTTGCTAAAGATGCTGCCCGGCATGGGCTCGCTCAAGGACCAGCTCGACAAGGTGGACACGGAAAAGGAACTCAAACGCATCAACGCGATTCTGGATTCCATGACCCCGGCCGAGCGCAAGCAGCCGGAGATTCTGACGGGTTCCCGCCGGGGCCGCATCGCCCGCGGCTCGGGCACCGACGTGCAGGAAGTAAATCAGCTCGTAAAACGCTTCCTGGATGCCCGCAAAATGATGAAACAGTTCGGCAAATTTGCCCAAATGGCCGGTGGGGCCGGGGGCGGAATGCCGGGCATGAACCCCTTTAAAAAGGGCGGCAACAGGGGCTTCGGCCGCAAGCTTTGAGCCGATTTCTAGTTAACGCTTGATTTGACTATATTTTTGGGGCAAAGACGTGACTTCGTTTATTCCCTTTTGGAGGATACTTAATTCATGGTCGTGATTCGTTTGGCCCGTTCTGGAAAAAAGGGCAGCCCCGTTTATAAAGTCATGGTTGCTGACAAAGGTGCAAAACTCACCGGTCGTTTTATCGAAAAGCTGGGCACCTACACCCCTGGCACCGAGAAAGACGTGCTCAACGTCAATTTCGAACGCTACAACCACTGGGTTAAACTCGGAGCTCAAGCTTCTGAACGCCTCAAAAAAGTTGTCGCCACCCATAGTGCTGGCGCGGCTAACGCGTAATCACGGAATCCCTAAAGATTCTATTCTTACCCTCAAGGCTGACTTGTTCAGTCTTGGGGGTTTAGCTTTTTCTGGATCGCCCACTTCCGTATTCTTGGCGGCCCATCCGAACGGTCCCTTCACCGAAATTCCCCTCTCTGGTCCCGTGTCCCCCCTCGGTGGAAAATGGGGACAAGCCAAAGCCGTGCTGTTGCGATTCCGGCAAGACGCGGCACCACCCATTGGCACTTACGTAGCGCTTCCGCGCGAACAATTTCCGCCGCTTCCTTCGGGTGAATTTTACCTGTGCGATGCGCAGAACGCGCAAATCATCGATGAGCACGGCACCGTGCACGGCGTGTATTCAGCCTTCGAAGATGTCGGCCCCGGCGCAACGAATTTGCGGGCGCGCAAACCGGACGGCAAGTACTTTGAATTTCCCGTAGCGTGGGTGGAGCGATTTGTTCCGGCTACCGATGCGAGTCCGCCCCTGCTCATCGTGCCGGGCGTGGAAGTGTGGACGGACCTAAAGAACGACGGGGAGCGCGACGACCGATGAAAACCATCGACCTCGTGAGTCTCTTTCCCGATGCCGTGCGCTCGGTGCTTGATTCGTCCATTCTGCGGCGAGCCCAGGTGCAAGGAAAGCTTGCGCTTGAGTCGACCGATTTGCGTAGTTTCTCCGACGATAAATATCGCTCTGTAGACGACACGCCCTTTGGGGGGCAGCAGGGCATGCTCTTTACGGCCCCCGTTCTGCACCGGGCCGCCGAAGCCCAGCTCGCCCAAGTGGGCGGTGACCGCGAAAAACTCAAAATTTTGTATCCGAGCCCGCGGGGTTTGCGCTTAGGGCAGCCCGTGTTCGAGGTCTTTGCCGAATGGCTCGCCGAGACCCCCGATGCCCGCTTGGCCGTGTTCTGTGGTCGCTACGAGGGCGTTGACGAGCGTTTTGTGGAACGGTGGGTGGATATGGAGTTCAGCCTGGGCGACTTTGTCCTGACGGGCGGAGAGCTGCCGGGGCTGGTCTTTACGGACGGGGTGGTGCGCCTAATGCCTGGGGTGCTGGGCGACGATCGTTCGGCCCGGGAAGAGAGCTTTTCGGCTGGCCTGCTGGAGCATCCGCAGTACACCAAGCCCCGGGACTTCATGGGGCAGTTGGTGCCCGAGGACCTGCTCACGGGCCATCACGCTAAAATGAACGATTGGAAGATTCAGCGGGCCCTCATGCTGACGGCGACCTTTCGGCCCGATCTGATTCGCGATCACCATGGCGCGGGTCTTCCGCTCTGGGCGAAGGATTTGCTGCAGGAGCTTAAACGCCGACTTGATCTCCGCGCTTGACCCTTGGCCCGGGGGAGACTATGTCAACCTCCGCTATGGCAACCACCAAAAATAAAGTGACGACCCCGACTAACCGCCTCGAAAAAATCCAGGCGATCAAATTCCGTACGGATCTTCCCGCATTTAAATCGGGTGACAAACTCGTCATTCGCTCCAAAATTAAAGAGGGCGAAAAAGAACGCGTGCAAGCTTACGAAGGCGTCGTCATTGCGATGAACGGCCGTGGCATTCAAGAAACCATCACCGTGCGTAAAGTTTCGAGCGGTGTGGGCGTTGAGCGCGTTTATCCCATTCACTCCCCGACGATCGTTTCGATCGAAGTTAAAAACGAAGGCTTCGTTCGTCGCTCCAAGCTGTACTACCTCCGTGGTCTCGAAGGTAAGTCGGCACGTATTCGCGACAAGAACCTGAAGCTTCTCGAAGCTCAAGGCGCTGCCGCCAAAACCACCACTGAAGCTTGAAGAAGCTGATCGCGTAACCAAATGGACGCGGCCGCGAAGCGACCAAGGAAGCCATACAAGGTATGCGACGCGGGAGCGACAAAGGCCCCGGCCATTTTGTTACGCGATCTTAGTCTTACTCCGCACGATCATGCCTGCACCCGGGACGATGTGTCCTGGGTCGTGGGCTTCGATGAAGTCGGAGTAGGGTGCCTTGCGGGCCCCGTTGTTGCGGCCGCTTTTGCCTATCCCCTCTCCGAAACTTTCTTGTCGCACCAGCCTTCGTGTCGGGTACGCGACTCCAAAACTCTCTCCGAAAAACAACGTCGCGAGTCGGTAGCCTGGCTGCTTTCGCTGCCCGAGGCTTTTTCGACCGTCGAGGAAGTGAGTGCCACGGAAATCGACGCTGTGAATATTTTGCGGGCTTCGCAGCTGGGTATGGCGCGGTGCTTTGCCCGTCTGCAGGCAAAGATTTTGCCGCTGCTGGCGCCCGGACAAAAAGTGGCGTTGCTTGTGGATGGCAATCGCCTGCCCGCCGACTTTCGCGATTTGCCTGAGCCGTGGTTTGCCGAAACCCTCGTGAAGGGTGACTCGCTGAGCTTTGCCATTGCGGCGGCCTCGATTTTGGCCAAGGACCACCGGGATAATTTCATGGAGGCGCTGGCGCGCGTGCACCCGGGTTACGGCTGGGAATCGAACGTGGGTTACCCTACGCCGGCGCACAAGGCGGCGATTCGTGAACAAGGCCCCACGCCTTATCATCGCCGTAGCTTTACCTGGTAAGCATCTTGCTGGGGTCCGTTTATGGATCCCAGCAAATCGAAACAAAACAAAGGACATTTCGGCGAAGCACGGGCGGCGGATTGGTTGCAGCGGCGTGGTTTTCGTATTCTCCAAACGCGATGGCGTGCGCCCTTTGGACGGGGTGTGGGTGAAGTGGACATTGTAGCCTTGCGCCTGGGCACCTCGCCCGAGGAAATTTGGCTGTGCGAGGTGAAGTGCCGGGGGTGGGATGGGCGCGGTCTGGGTCCCCAGCTCGTGTCGCCCGCGCAAGTTCAGCGGCAGCGCCGGGCCTGGCACTGGTGGCGCGCCCATACTGACCGGCGCCTGCGCATTCGGGCGGCGCTGCTCTGGGTAGACCCGAAAGGGGGTCAGGTTCAATTTCTGGATTTTTCCTGTTACAGTTGAGACATGTTGTTCCTGAGGACCCGCTTACGTTGGCTCGCTTTGCTGCTGATGTTGCGTGCGCTGGCTCCGCAGGAAGCTCGAGCTAACAATGAAGCTAAGATTTTTCTAACCATGTCCTCCTATGGCGTCATGGCGGGTAGTTTAACGGGTCTGGCTTCGCTAGCCTTTTACGATCATCCGGGCGATCACATGCGGAACGTGGCGATGGGTGCTAGCCTGGGCCTCTACGCGGGTATTCTGATGAGCGCGTACATGATTTACGCCGTGCCCGATATGAAGAACCCCAGCAAGCAAATCGACGAACCTAGTTCGATCGACCTCAACGGACAGCTCGAGCGGAGTTTCATGCCGTACGTTGCTTGGGATGAAACCCGTAACGCCGTGGCGGGTGGCTTCTCGTTAAGGTTCTAAGTCCCATGTTTTTAAGGGGCAAGCTATCCTTTGATTTCAATAACTTAACTCGCTGTATTAAATATTTGTCCTGCTCGCTTAACCCTTTTGTCTCCAACACTTGTCTAAAGCATGGAACCCCGAGGTCCCGGCATGGATGACAAAGCCCTCGTAAAGGCCTTTCAGGCAGGAGACTCGGGTGCGTTCGAAACCCTGGTGAGATTGCACCAGAGGGCCGTGTACAACATGGTCTTCCGGTATATGGGCGATCACGGGGCCACGGACGATGTAGTGCAGGAGACTTTTATGAAGGCGTACCATGCGATCGGCAGTTTTCGGGGAGACAGCTCGTTCAAGAGTTGGCTCATCCGCATTGCCGTGAACACGGCGAAAAATTCGCTGCGCTCGCGCGATCGTCACCCCACGGTGGATGTGCTCGATGTGGAGCTTAAAAGTTTCGAGCGTGGCTTTGGTCGCCTGGAGGACGTACAAACGGCCGAGCTGCTCCGCTTGTCCGTAAGCAAGCTCTCACCGCGCCAGCGCGAGGCACTCGAGCTGCGCATTTACGACGATCTTAGTTTTAAGGAGATCGCCGAGGTTATGGAATGTCCGTTCGATACTGCGAAGGCGAATTTTCGTCACGCGGTGATGAACCTGAAGAAAATTCTGGAGACGGCCGAAGGAGGTCGGGGTCTAGAAGAATTGCGGGCCGCCTTTGCCGGCCTTGCGGAGACGGAAGCCCATGAAAACTGATTGGTCGAAAAAATATTTGCGCGAGGCCGAAGTTTCGGCGGCCGATGAGGCGGGTGCTACGCGCGTGCTCGAAGCTTTGCGTCAGCATCCGGCCGCTTTCGGTCGGCAGGATCCTCCGCTGGGTTACGAAAATGATTTGCTCGCGGCGCTGCGCCGGCAATTGCCTTTGGAACAAAAGGTCACGGCTAGTCAGGCGGCCCCACGCCG
This sequence comes from Bdellovibrionales bacterium, assembly GCA_018266335.1. The sequence goes on along the minus strand of JAFEAR010000004.1, from coordinate 4,589 downwards.
CTCCCGAAGTTTTTTGCAGTCACCTGCCTTTGCCTGGGCGATGAGTGGTTGTTTCGCTCTGGCGGCCATTACGACGATTTTTAACTTCCGCGATGCAGGTCCGGCTAACAGCATGGACTTGATGGCTGAAATGGCCCGTAAGGGTGATTCGGCTGCGGTCGACAGTTGGGCTGCTTCGATGTCTGATTCGAGTGTGCAACGGCGTGTTGCCATGGCGGACATTGACTCGGCCGCGCGGGGACTCTCGGCCCGTTCGGATCGGCATCTGATCGACAAGATCCTCGGGGACGTAGCTCGAAACATGGGAATGCAGTAAACTCGGGGGTGGGATGAGGAGCTGGACCTTGTGTTGAAATATCTGCTGCTGCTGGGTTGCTTCATGGGCGGGCTGGCCCGCGCCGAAGATGTCCGCGAGCGTCTCAATAAGATTTTCTACTGGCACCTCTCCGATGAGCTCAAGCTTTCTCCTCAACAGGAAAAAGAGATGACCGCCGTTATCGAGGGATTGCAGCAGCGCCGCCAGGCGGCCTTTGAAATGCGCGATAAGACCTTGGAATCGCTCCGTAAGCAGGTCAAGGAGCCCAAGCCGGGCGAAACGGACAAGCTTCTTGAACGCTACAAGGCTACCTTCCAACAACTGAGCGCCCTCGACGTCGAGGAGCATGACAAGCTTAAGGCCCTCTTGGGCAGCGAGACCCTGGCTCGGTACTACGTGGTTCGGGAAGAAGTCCTAGCGCGCGTGCGCAATGCGCTGAAGAACGCCGATCAACCCTCCAAGAAATAGCCTACTCTCGTCCCCAGCTTTCTGTTAGATCGGAAGGCATCATGGACCCCGTCAAACAGCGGATTCTTGAGATTAAAAAACAACGCGGCGATTCGCTCATGATTTTGGGCCACCATTATCAGCGGCATGCGATCGTCGACGTTGCCGATCGCATCGGCGATTCCTTTGGCCTGGCTAAAGCCGCGGCCGAAGCCGGTGGCGTGCGTGACATCGTATTTTGCGGCGTGCGCTTCATGGCGGAATCAGCGGCCATTCTGTGTCGCGATGATCAGCGCGTGTTTCATCCGGAACCCGAAGCTGGTTGCCCGATGGCCGACATGGCTCCGATGGATTCGGTGGAAGAAGCTTGGGCGACCCTCACGGCGCGTCCCGATTTTCGTGGGCGCAAGATGATTCCCGTTACCTACATGAACTCCCATGCGCCGCTCAAAGGATTCACGGGGCGCCACCACGGTGTGGTGTGCACCTCGAGCAATGCGCGAAAAACTCTGGAGTGGGCTTGGTCGCAGGGCGATTTGGTCCTCTTTTTCCCCGATCAACATTTGGGCCGCAACACGGCTAAAGCCATGGGCCTGCGCGACGACGAAATGCGCGTTTGGTATCCGTCCAAGCCTAATGGCGGCATCGATTCGCTCGAAGGTGTGAAGTTGCTCCTCTGGAACGGCCACTGTCCCGTGCACATGAAGTTCAACGTGCGCGACGTGCAATTCATCCGCAAAAACTTTCCTAAGGCCCAAGTGATTGTGCACCCCGAGTGCGCCGAAGAAGTGGTCAAGGCCTGTGACGCCTCTGGCAGTACGGAGTTTATCGTTAAGTACGTGCAGGGGCTTCCGGCCGGAACGCAGGTTTTTGTCGGCACGGAAGTGAACTTGGTGGATCGCCTCAAACGCGAAAATCCCACCCTTAAAGTAGAGCCCCTGTTCCGTTCGCTGTGTCCCACCATGTACATGGTCGACATGGAAAAACTTTTGCGCACCCTCGAAAATCTCGAGACCGAGGAACCCGTGCCCATGCCCCTCGACATCAAACAACCCGCGCGGGAAGCGCTCGAGCGCATGCTCGCTCTAGCCTAAGGACTCTGTGACTCTGTTCGAAACTGCTCGCCTGGCTCTGGAGGAGGACTTCGCGCTCAACGACGTTACGACGTCCGCGCTGGATTCTTTTCTAACGAGTCGCGCGGAAGCTATGCCCGAGCACGCAGCGTTTTATTTGGTGGCCAAGCAAGCGGGTGTTTTTGCGGGGCGGGCCTGGGCGGAAGCCGTGTGCGAGCTTATGGAGCTTGAAATCACCGCTCTGCACGCCGACGGGCAGCTGCTGGCGGTGGGCGATGTTCTTTTGCGCGCGCACGGGAATCCCCGCAAAATTCTTGCGGCCGAACGCACGCTCCTAAATGGTTTGCAGTACGCTTGCGGCGTGGCCACGCTCACGCGCGCCTTTGTAGAAAAAGTGGAGCTCACGTGGAAGCAACACGGAGCCAGCGGTACTGCTGCGCCCGGTGTGTACCATACGCGCAAGACCCCGCCGCTCTTGCGCGCTTTGGCGGTCGATGCGGTAGTGGCGGGTGGGGGTAGACTTCATCGTCAGCATTTGGCGGATCGGGTGCTCTTCAAAGAAAACCACAAGCAGTGGGTGCTGCGTGCGGGTCTTAGCCTGAGCGAAGTTGTGGCCTACTTTGAAACCTGGGGGTTTGAAGATGCGCTCATTGAAGTTGAAACGATCGACGAGGCCGTGACGAGTGCGCGGGCCGGTGCGAAGTATTTGTTGCTGGATAATTTTACGCCCGAACAGGTGCAAGAGTGCTTGGCGCGTTTGCCCGCGGGCTTGCAGATTGAAGTGTCGGGTGGGCTGAGCTTCGAGGGTGTGGCCCGCTACTGCCGGCCGGGCGTTACGCGTTTGTCCGTGGGCGCGCTCACGCGCGACGTGCGCACACTCGATCTTTCGCTCGATTGGGAGGCCGTGTGAGCCGGGATCAGGTCACCACGGACGTGCTTGTGATGGGCGCTGGTTTGGCCGGTGGGATTGCGGCGTTGAAGGCCGCGGAGCTCGGTGCGCGGGTAACGCTCGTATCGCGCGAAGCTTCGGCCACGGCCTGGGCCCAAGGCGGCATCGTGTACCGCGGCGAAGACGATCCGGATTTACTCGAAAAGGACATTCTTGCTTCGGGTTGTGGCATGAACAACCGCGAAGTGGTGCACTTGGTGGCTACCGAAGGCCCCGGAGCGGTGGAACGCTGGCTCATGCAGCGTTTGGGGGTGCCCTTCGACGCCGGCATGGACGGCAACCCGGACCTCACGCTCGAAGCCGCGCACCACGTGCGGCGCATTTTGCATGTAAAAGATTACACGGGCGCGGCCATTGCGAAGTGTTTAGCAACGGCCATTGCAGCTGAACCTAAGATTACGCGCGTGGATGGCGTGTTGCTCGACCTCATGGTTTCGAACCGGAACGATGCACGCCCGGGTGCGGAGTTTTCGGAAAGTCGCGTGGTGGGCGCCTATATTTTCCTGCCGGCCACGGGCGAGGTTCGTCCGATTGTTGCCTCGTCGGTGGTGCTCTCCACGGGTGGCTTCTCGGGACTCTACCAACATTCCACCGGACCCTTCACCAGTCGGGGCGATGGTATTTCGGCTGCGCACCGGGCAGGGGCCCGCACGCTGCACTTGGAATTCGTGCAGTTTCATCCGACGGCGCTCTTTTTGCCCAATCAGCCGCGCAGTTTGCTGACTGAAGCTTTGCGAGGCAACGGGGCCAAACTCGTTAACCTGCAGGGCAAGTCCTTTGTGGACGAACTGGCTCCCCGCGACGTGGTGGCCCGCGCGATTCACGAAGAGCTGGTGACTTCATCGGCTCCGCACGTGTGGCTCGATTTGCGCGGGTTGTCCGATTTTGCCAACAAATATCCTGCCATCGATCAGCTGCTGCAGAGCAAAGGTTTTGATCCGCAGAGCGAGCGCATTCCCGTTGTTCCCGCGGCTCACTACACCCTGGGCGGCGTATGGACGGACACCCACGGCGCCACCAACTTGCCCGGGCTCTACGCCGCCGGCGAAGTGGCGTGCACGGGCCTGCATGGCGCGAATCGCTTGGCGTCGACCTCGCTCCTGGAGGCACTCGTATTTGGCGAGCGGGCAGGCGCAGCGGCAGTGCGCGAGGCCGAGCCTCCCCGAGGATTCGAAGCGCGGCCCTGGCGATTCGAAAAAAATCCGGTCGACCCTGCACTGCTCAAGCAGGATTGGGATTTTCTGAAGGAAACGCTTTGGAACTACGTAGGCCTCGTGCGCTCCGAGCGCCGACTGAAGCGGGCCGAACGCACGCTCGTAGAATTGCGCAACGAAGTAGAATGGTTCTACAAGCAAAGCCAGCTCACGGAAGATCTTATTGCCCTTCGCCACGGCGTGCTCGTGGCCACCCTGTTGCTGTACTCCACCATGCGCCGCCGCGACTCCATCGGTACGCACTACCTCAAAGAAAGTTATTGAATTCCCCTCACGATCGCTTCATGGCCCGAGTACCGAAGGACCTAATTCCTCGCCGCAAATTGCAGGAGCTGCAAAGCAGCTGCAAGTTATCCGCATTCGAGTCGCCGCCTAGTGCGAATGGGCGGATGTGATCAAAGTTAAGTTGGTGGGTAGAGCCACACCCGGAGCATTTGCCCCCGGCTTTCTGCCAAACAGCATATTTAGTTCTCTTGGGTATGTAACGTGTGCGTTTGGAGGGAGCTACTCCGGCGCCGGAGTGATCGCGCATCGGTGCCGAAGCTATCTGTTTGCGGCCAAAGCGCTTTTCAAGGAGCCGCTCCTTGCTG
>JAFEAR010000049.1 GCA_018266335.1 Bdellovibrionales bacterium | reverse complement strand
TGTCGGCGATGTCCCCGAGGGTTCGTATGCTCGACTCATGCGGGCCAACTTCGACCGCCTCGTTGAAGGCGCTCACGGCGCAGCCGAAATTTGCACCAGCACGCTGGCCCCCGGAAAAACTCAGCTGGCCCTGCTCATCAGCTGCGTGGGCCGAAAAATCGTTCTCAATCAACGCATCGAGGAGGAGGTTGAAGCAGTACGAGAAGTTCTTGGCGACCAGACCATACTCGCAGGATTCTATTCCTACGGGGAAGTCTGCCCTTTCGCCGCCAGTACGCGTTGCGAACTGCACAACCAAACCATGACCATCACCACGTTCTCCGAAGACTAACCAAGCAGAAAAGGAGGGTCCTTGAAGTTACATCGCCTACTAGCACGTCAACTGCAGCGACACTTTCCGACCGAAACGTGGGTAACCGCCCTTCCCCCTGATTTTGTTGCAGCAATTAATGCCGCTTATTTACAGGCCGACTCGGACCGCACCATGATCGAACGCTCACTTGAATTAAGTTCTCAAGAACTTATCGAAGCCAACCGAGATTTGCTCAAAAACAACCGGGATCTCTCCACAATTTACCGGGTAGCTATGCTCACACTCAATGCCAATAGCTTGGACGAAATAGGCGACCAATTGCTACTAGAAATTTCGCAGGGTACCAACTTTCCCATCATTGCCTTGGAACTTCTGACGGACAATCGCCAGAGTGTACGCATGGCCGCCGCATTCGGATTCGAAAACATTGCCGCCCTACGAGGTCGCAGCTTTGATTTGAACCAAACCCCGGCGAGCGAAGCACTCTTGGAAAGCAAGTCCATCATTCGCAAGGGAACGGGCAACACTCTTCCCTATACCACCGATCCGTGGCGCCAAGTAGCCGAGGGAGCGATCGTAAGCGTTCCCATCTTTAATGAGAACCAGGTTTTCGGCGCGTTAACGTTTGCCCAAAAAAACCCCACACTTCTCAATGCCGAGACACTCAAACTCATGGAGAGCTTGGCGGCCCACCTTGCCGTTTGGCTGGCCCAGCGACGCGCCGAGCAACAGCTGCAAGAGCAGCAAGTGCTCATGATTAATTCGGCCAAGATGTCTACCTTAGGACTCATGGCCGGCAGCATCGCTCACGAAATCAACAATCCGGTGGCTATTATCCATTCGCTTTCAGACGAAATGGCCGACATCCTCACCGACGGCTCCGATGTCCCCCGCAACGAACTCCGTTTGCTTGCCGAAAAGATAAAAACGACGGCGTTTCGCATCTCAAAAATCATTGCGGGGCTAAGAACCTTTTCGCGCGACGGAACCCGCGATCCGCTGCAGTACACGAGCGTCAAGCAGATTCTCGAAGAGGCTGCATCCCTCTGTGGTGAGAAGTTCAAAAACCATGGCGTACGCTTAGAAATTGAAGAGTGTCCTTCGAACCTTACAATCGAGTGTCGGGCCACCCAAATTTTACAAATTCTGTTGAATCTTCTCGGAAACTCCTTCGATGCTATCGAAGACACTCCCGACCGATGGATTCGAGTTTCCATTCAAGACCTGGGTGGAGAAATCGAGCTTCGGGTGATCGACAGCGGCCATGGCATCAGTGAAAAAATTGAACAAAAACTTTTTCAACCGTTCTTCACCACCAAAACTAATGGTAAGGGCACGGGCTTAGGCCTGAGTATTTCGTTGGGAATCGCCAAAAACCACGGTGGAAATTTAAGCGTTGATCGTAGCTCCGCCAACACCTGCTTTTGCCTACGCCTTCCCAAGAGGTACAGCGTAGGGGCGATCGAAAAGCACGCAGAGGTCGCATGAAAAACGTGTTGGCCCTAACTCTTTGGACCGCGGCCCTCCTTAGTGGATTCGCCGTCCTAACCAAGTATTCCTTAAGCGAAGGCCGCGCACCTAGCCGTCATTCCGATTGGCCCGCCGCCGTACCGCGCGACTCGAGTGCAGAATTTACTCTGGTGATGTTTTTACATCCCCATTGTCCCTGCAGCCGGGCCACTGTTCACGAAGTGGATCGAATCGTAGCCCGCACTCACGGACGTCTACGCGTCCTGGCCTACTTTGTACGGCCCAATCATCAGACCGAGGCCTGGGTGAAGAGCGATATTTGGGAAGATGCCCAACGAATTCCGGGCCTCGTGAGCACCATCGATGAAGGCGGCCAAATGAGCATACGCTTCGGAGCGTGGACCTCTGGGCAAACTTTTTTATTTGATCGGCACGGAAACGAAATTTTTCAGGGAGGACTCACGGCGACGCGTGGCCACGAAGGGGACAGCGAAGGCCAACGTATTGTGCTCACCGCGATCAATGATCATGCATCCATCAGCCACGCTCGCACCCAAGTATTCGGTTGTGCCTTAACCACCTCTCATCACCAGGGAGGTCACGGAGAATGAAGACGGAATTGCGCACCGCCGAAATATTCTCTGAATCTCTGGAGAAAATCTCTAAGGCTACGGACCGCACCTTCGCCGTGCTCTTCGGTGTGCAATGGGTGACGGGGGTTTTGATTGCCTTTTTCTACACCCCCCTTACTTGGTCAGGTAGTGAAAGCTCAATCCACCCACATCTCTATGCTGCTGTGTTGATAGGCGCCCTTATCTGCTCGTTTCCCCTTTATTTGATCGTCACTCACCCCGGGGCCACCATAACACGTTTGGTAATTGCCGCCGCCCAGATGTGCTACTCCGGTCTACTTATTCATATTACGGGCGGGCGTATTGAGACGCATTTTCATATCTTTGGTTCACTGGCCTTCTTGTCCTTCTACCGTGACTGGCGAGTTTTAATCATTGCCTCCCTGGTCACCGCCGCGGACCACTTTGCGCGTGGCGCTTTGGCGCCCCTCACGATTTACGGAATACACTCGGCCTCTCCGTGGCGTGCGGTAGAACATGCCGCCTGGGTTATCTTTGAGGACACGTTCCTTATCTATCGACTCCTTCGCAGTCGGCAGGAGCTCCAAGAAATTTGCCACCAGAGAGCACTTTCGGAGCAAACTATCGCACACGTGGAGCGTGAAGTTCTCGCTCGCACCGCCGAAGTAAAAAAGTCTCAGGAAGTCATTGTCCAGCAACAAATTTCTTTGTTTAACGCCTCTAAGCTTTCCGCCCTCGGCGAAATGGCCGGAGGAATTGCCCACGAAATTAACAATCCTCTGGCAATTATTCGTGCCGAACTCAGTTTTCTCTCGGACTTGGTTCAGGACAACGAATTCGATCGCGAAGGAGTGAGCACGGTAACGACGGCAATAGAAAAAAATATTCTTCGCATTGCTCGCATCACCGAGCAATTGCGCGACGTGGCTCGCGACGGTAGCCACGATGCCCCCACCCAAATGGATATTCACGCGATTGTCCACGAGGCGCTTTCGCTATGTAAGGAAAAGTTTCGCCACGGCGGCATTCGCTTCGAACTCGACCGGCAAACCGACCCAATTTTTGTCCAGGTACAAAGCACGCAGATGATTCAAGTGGTCCTCAACTTATTAAACAACGCCTACGATGCCAGTCAGCAAAGCCCCCATCCTTGGATTAAAGTTTCCATAACCGCCACGCCCGATACCGCCGAAATTGAAGTTACCGATAATGGCCCGCCCATATCCAAATCCGTCCGCGAAAAGCTCTTCCAACCTTTCTTCACCACGAAGGATATAGGTAAGGGCACGGGACTAAGCCTGAGCGTTTCCCGGGGTATCGTTGAGCAGCACGGCGGGCGCATCGTCTACGAAGACGAGGGTAACTCGACGACCTTCAGAATTTCGCTCCCCCGGCAGCTTAGCAAAATGTCGGCCGCCTAAAGCCGCTCTTCAACTTGGCCCCGATTTTCTGCTAGATTTACACCCGTGAAAGACGAAACATCGCTCCTCCTGGCTGCAGCAGCCCAAGAATGGGGGCTGGAACCCATGCACGCGCTGGAGAAATCCGACGTGCTCCAATTCATCGAAAATCAGGTGCTACAGATGCTCACGAGGGATCGCCGTAAGCTCCTAAATACCCTATACCGCTTAGATATTTCCGAGCGCGGCTCCTCCACTGCCCTTCGACTTCCCAGCGTTCAGGCCCAAGCCCGGAGCCTTGCGGCCCTCATTCTAGAGCGCGAATTACAAAAGGCTGCCACCCGGCGTAAATACGATACCCAAAGCTGAGCTTTTTTACTTCCCAAGGGAAAGCCAGAGGAGTATTAAGAGATCTGTTCGTTCGAAGATCGGTCCTTATTCTGAGCCCGACCGTTTGATCGCTTAATTGAAATTTAAAGGTAACTGAGTTTTATGAAATCTGCCGTCTCGGCCGTTCTGTTTGGCCTGTCCCTAAGTCTTTCCGCCAGTGCTTTCGTTTCGAAAGTACCCGACACCACCCTCGCCCTGCGCGCCTTTGACGACGCCTGCGGCGATGCATGGTGCGAAGGTCCTTTCGATTATTCCTTCGATAATCTTGCGTGCAGCAACGGCGCCTGCGACCTATTCGTGACCCTCAATGACTCGTACGAAGCAGGTCACGGCTACCGGGGCGTTTGTCACTTTCCGGCGCTCTCAGCTATAGCGCTCGTAAACGATCAATTGCGCCTCACTCCAGCAGCCTACACCGCCATGGACGCCTGCGCTCGGGACCTCGAAGCGCAAATTTTCGAGCACCACTAATTCGCCGCCAGAAAATAGTTTTTTACTCTTTTCTGAGGTGTGCCTTTATTTAATTAAAATCGAAGTCCTTGATCGCAGTATTCAAGCGCCCCGTCGCTCCTGTGGAAGGTCCCTGCCAGCCGTTAAGTTTGAGTTGTCCGCTAGTTTTGAAATCCTGATCACTAGCATTGTCTGCGAAAGGCAAGTTCATGCAGTAGATCGGATGAGAATAGCTTTTTGATGAAGTGACGGTCGTCCCCGAAAGCGTAGTATCCGATCCAGGAATTGTCACCGTATCGCCTGTAGCAATTTCCGCTAAGTAAGTTCTGGACTGCGTGCTGCTCGGCGAGATTGTGCAAGACGACGGAGTGATAGTCGTTTTTCCAGTTGAATCCGTACTCGGCACGTCCACCGTAAATGTCATAGACTGAACGGTAATTGTAGAACTCCCGTTGTTGGTAATCTTTACTCCCACCTGAAAATAAGTCGGCGAAACCGAAATAGTTACATACGTCCCGGCACTGTCTGCTTCCTGATATTGAAAGGATTGGTTAATTAAAATGGGCGTGTTCGTGAAGGATATATCGACCGGATAGTTGTCGTCCTTGGAGCAGGAGCCCAGCACGGTGCTCAAAGCCGCCGTTGCCATCCAGACCAAAATTTTTGCTCGCATCACAACCAAGCCCCCGAGTAGATACGTCCGAAATAATCCATCTTTGAAAACTGCGGCACGAAGTCGGCCGAAAAGGGAACCAAATCTTCTACAAGACGGCGCGTGCGCGGTCCGAGGGGCTCACTAAAATCCAAGTTCATAACTCCCACGACCGAGCCCGCGAAATTAAGCGGAATGGCGGCCCGACTGAGCACGCCCCGATCAACCAGCGAACGACTGATCGGCGCGTAGCGTGGCGACTTACGTACGTCGGCCACCACAACGGCACGCTGCAAGCCAACGGCACTCAACAATTCGGGATAATCAGCAGCATCAGAAATCGCGCCGTCTTCCAAAAATCGACTGCTCACTAAGGCGCGAACTTTTTTAGGGGGCATCGTAGCTAGCGGATCGGCAACGCGCACGCTCATTAGACGAGCTGCCGCCTGAGGCTCGTCTTTGACAAGGTCATGCAGGTGCAAGCGACAATTATGTTTCAAGTCGTCGAAGCCTACGAAGTGCCGACTACGCAGTGACTGCGAAATAGGCTTCCATTCGGGCCGCCGTGCTTCGTAATTCGGATTGCCGGTCACCAGCTCCACACCGGCGCGCAACCCGGCACGACTGTCCCCGGCCGTAACCTCAGTGCGCGGATGAAGTTGCCGCTGGGTGTAGTTCACCACGTAAGCATTGAAGGCCTGCCGTGCACGCTGCACGTACTGAAAGGCCGTGACGGGTTCGATCAAAAGTCCCTGGGCCCCGGCATCGGCCACCCGGTAGGAGTAGCTCTTATCGGTGATGCGCGTAACGAAGAACCACTCGGGTAAAAACTTTTGTCGGCACTTCTTAGCGAAAGCCAAAATGCTCGGACTAAAATCGGAATCGGCAAACACGCACACGCAGCGCGGATCCTGAATAGCGAGCATCAACTTCTGCAGATCACCCACCACCACCTGGCAATCTTTGCCGTCCTGCGCGAAGGCCTGCACAATAGGCTCCAAATGAGTTGCCGAACGGGTGCGTGCTTCCGCTAGGATAATAAGCGGCAGGTCTTCGTTCGATTTCGCCATGCGCTTCTATTCTACCGTGGCGAAAACGAGGGGGAAGAGTCAAATTCCAGACGCCACAGAGGTGCGTCTAGAGACCGTATTTAGTGGTCAGATAGCCCTCAACGAGGCCACGGTTGGCACTGGAAAGCCCCGTATCGTAGATGAGAATTTCGGCAATTTCGGCGTCCAAAAACACCGAGCCCGTGTTTGTTTTACCAATGTAAACGTCGGCCATAGGGCTACTAATATTGGTGGAGTAAGCCGACACGGTCTGCGCTACCCCACTCTTAAAGAAACGCACGTTACTTTTGTCATAAGTGGCCGATAGGTAAACGTAACTTCCCGTGCCCACCGATCCTGCGGACTTGTGAGTTGTGTAGTTGTTAACGAAAAAACCAAAGGTCGCACCATCGCCGGCCAGGTCAGCTAGGCCCCAGCCATCGGTCCAAGATGCGTCCGTGGTTTTGGTGATCACCGGCGAGTAAGCAACCGGCGACATATTCTTGATCACCGCAAAGACGCTCACCACGGTGGACCGCAAGGAGGCCGCATCAGTAATCGTCATAAAACTATTGATGCCGTCGAAAACCAGCGCAGGCTTGCCATTCACCGCACCAGTTTTGAATTTGGGCTTGTTCAGAGCTGTCGCCTGGACGGCGTCGTTGTTGTGCCAGCTAACATCAGTCCAACTCGCCACCGCACTGCCGTTCGTCGCCGCATAGAGCGCGTCGGCCTTGAGCCACGACTGCAGCCCGGCAATGGTGGGAGGAGTCCAGGTATTCAAAATGTTTCCGGTTGCGCCCGAGGTGAGCCCGGTGAAGTCAGCAGAAATCACCGTAGTTGCCGTTCCGCGCACGGGAGTAAAGGTTGTAGCGGGACTCGTCGTCTGCGAAAAAGTTCCGAGCGGAACGCTCTGTGTCCAATCGGCAGTTACTCCCTCAACAAAGTTATCGTCGGCGTCGCGGCTCACTGCATAGAGAGTGAGTGGCGCGCCGTCGTTAAGCGTCACGCCCGTAATGGCCTGCCCGCTCCCATCGCCTGCAGTTTCAATAGAAACTTTGGTCGCCACACCGGCATCGACCGTGATCGACGGTTGCGAACCTTGAATGTAACTTCCATCGATAGATCCAATAATGCGACTAGCTGTTCCCGCGTGTCCGCCCGTAAGGGTGGTTACGTAGGTGCCATCGCCGTTATCCACCACGGTGTCGAAAGTCCCCGTGCTGGTTCCTCCCAACAACTGAAATTCCACGGTGAGTCCACCCGACTTCAATTGAGTTCCCGTGGTGTCTTTAAGCGTCACCGTAATTCCAACGAGTCCTCCCGTACCCACGTGATCGGACTCGGCCGCCACGGTGGACAGAATCATCGATACGGGCGCTACCTGAACGGCAGCTTTGGCAGTTTCTTTTTTGACCGCATCCGATTTAGGATCGGTGGGCACATCACGACGCGCGAGCACTTCGCAAGCACTCAAAGTCCAGCAAACACTCACTAGACAGAGGATGCGGCGAGACATGTCCCTATAGGGTACCATTTGCGACTTATCGGCTGGGAACTTCCCGAAGTGAAGCTAGGTACTCGAATTGGCGCCACCTGGAGTCGTTATCAATTCGAGTGGGCATCTTCATCAAATCTAAACACAAGTCACCTTAGGTGCTCTGTTAAAATGACCGAAGATGTACGTATCCGGTATGAGATCTTGCTATAGATTTCTCTATTTAGCATTGTTTGTGTTTACCGGCGTTACCTCGCGCGCAACTCCCCAGTTAGTTCGTATTGACGGATCTATTTTTGATTCTGCTGGTCTGCCCCTCAACACGGCCAAGGATTTGCAAATCAAAGCGTACAACGTTGCTTCGGGCGGTTCCGCACTTTGGACTTCGGGCGTGTACGTAACCTCCATCGACTCCGGAAGATTCACACTCAATTTAGATGCCACCACGGGCTCGCCTAATTTGGTGCAGCGTTTAGCCGAGGCCAATGGTGGCAGCGGCATGTACTTCGAAATTATTTACGACTCCGGCCCCACCAACGGCATTATGAACTCACCGAAAACCGTGCGGCCCCGCATTCGCGCGCGCGGCACCATGTTCGCCCTAGCCTCGGCAACGACCGACGCCCTTCGCACCTATCCTATCTCCACTGCAACTCCGAGCACCGGACAAGTGCTTAGCTACGACGGAACTCAATGGGCACCCACGGGTGTCACCACGCTGATTACGGGCGCTTACTTGTCCAAGGCAGGCGATACGATGTCGGGTAATTTAACTCTGCCGAGCATGACCCTCACCGGAATATCCGCTAGCTACGGACTGGCAACGGATGCTTCCAAAAACTTGGTCTCCTCTGGAGTTTCGAGCGTGGAGTTTGGCTACCTCAGCGGCGCTACAGCGAACATTCAAACACAACTTAATTCCAAGCTTTCAACGAGCAACATGGTGGCTAAATCGGGCGACACAATGACGGGTAATTTGCAATTACCCACACTCAATGTCACTGGTTTTACGGCCAATACAGCCGTGGTTACCGATGCGAATAAAAATATTGTTTCATCGAGTGTCACCGCGACCGAGTTGAGCTACCTGAGTGGCGCCACCGCTAACATTCAAACTCAGATCAACGGCAAGTTATCGCCCTACTCTGCGCAATCGGCCAACACCGTGCTTGCTGGCCCCACTACGGGCTCGGCTACTCCGAGCTTCCGCGGACTAGCAGCATCCGATCTTCCTACTCTCGTGGGCGATTCAGGATCGGGCGGCACCACGGGCGCCGTGCCGGCTCCCGCCGCGGGCGACGCTGCGAACGCAAAATTTTTAAAGGCCAACGGCAGCTGGTCGCAGCCACCGTACTATGGACAAAGTTGCTCGGCGAACTACTACCTGTCCGGCTTCGACGTATCGGGCAACCCCGTGTGCGTGTCGCTGCCCTCCAACCTCACCTACACCCGCGTTACGGGCGGAACCGGATTCACCTGCGGCATTCTCTCGGACACAACCGTGCAGTGCTGGGGCGCCGGCACCAACGGGCAGCTAGGCAACGGCGGAACGACCGCTAGCAACGTGCCCGTCTGGGTACGCGATGCCGACGGCAGCAAATTCTCGAACGTCGTGGATATCTCGGGAGGCTACCTCCACGCCTGCGCCCTCAAAGCCGACGGCACCGTATGGTGTTGGGGCTACAATGCTAACGGCAACACGGGTAATGGCAACACAACCTCACCCCAACTTGCGCCGGTGCAAGTGCTTAACGTCACAAGCGCGACGCAAATCAGCGCCGCTTGGCACAGCACTTGTGCACGTATTTCCAACGGCAGACTTAAGTGCTGGGGATACAACCCCAACGGCCAACTTGGCGACGGTACCGTCACTACCCAGACGACACCCATTCAAGTGATGGGCATCACTTCGGCCGTGCAAGTGAGCGCTGGAACTTATGCTAGCTGCGCTGTTCTTTCCGACGGCACCGTGCGCTGCTGGGGCTACAACGGTTTCGGCGAACTTGGGGACGGTACCACCACCAACCGTCCTTCGCTTACGTCCGTCATCAACACAAACGGAGTCGGATTGCTGTCAGGCGTAACTATGGTGGCGGCATCGAAAATGAACAACAGTTATGGCGGCACCTCTTGTGCCATTAAGAGCACCGGACAAGCCTACTGCTGGGGCAACAATGCGTATGGTCAGCTTGGTAACGGCAACACAACCTCAAGCACCACTCCAGTGGCCGTGTTGGGCGTAACCAGCGCGACCAAAATTTCCTACGGCGGATTCCATTACTGCGCCATGTTAAACAACGGCACCGCCAAGTGTTGGGGCCACGGAACGCAAGGCAGCTTGGGTGACAACACCGCAACTAACCGTTCCACGCCCGTCCTAGTTGTAGACACGACGGGCACCGGCACACTCTCGAACGTTACGGACATCAACACGGGCGACGATAACGCTGCCACCAACTTTTTCAGCAGTGCCGTCTCCAGCGGCCGGATTTTGAGCTGGGGTGACAACAGCTTCGGCTCTTTGGGAACCAACAACACCACAAGTTCCAACATTCCGAAGGGGGCCTTTGGCCCGTAATTAACCACGAGGATGACAATGACGGTACGTACGCACATTTTGATCGGCGCACTCGGCGCGATGCTCGGACTGAGCGTCGCGGCGTCGCCGCTCGTGGTGCGAGTGGACGGCGCAATGTTCGACGAATTTGGCGTTCCGGTAACCGGTGCGCGTGACATTCAAATTCGCGCCTATGACGATGCCCAAGCTGGCACTTTGCTTTGGACATCCAACGTTTACACCGCCACACTCAACGAAGGGCGTTTTTCGGTGCCTATGGATGGATCCACCGGTAGTCCCTCGCTCGCCTACTATTTATCTACCTATGCTTCGAGTGCCGCCGTTTACTTCGAAATTACCTACGATGCAGGTGCGGCCAACGGAGTTATGGATTCGCCCGTACTCATGCCCATGCGCATTCGGGCTAAGGGAACTATATTCTCCTTAGTCTCGGGATCCTCGGCGCAACTTAAAAAGATCCCAATCTCTACGTCCACTCCCGTTAGCGGACAACTGCTCGGCTACGATGGCACGCAGTGGGCTCCGATGGGTGTTACCGTATTGGTGAACAACGCTTACGCGCTGAAGAGCGGAGATAATCTGAGCGGAAACCTGTTGGTTCCTGGCGTGCAAGTCACCGGACTTTCGCCGAACAGTCTTGTTTTCCTAGATGGCTCAAAAAACTTAGTCTCTCTCGGTAGTCTTTCCGATTTAACGCTGCTCGCCGGTGTTAGCGCGAACATTCAATCGCAACTCAATGCAAAACTCTCCACCGGTAGCGTAGTGAGCAAATCGGGCGACACGATGACCGGCGGCCTGCAAACAACGATGCTGAATCTATCGAGCTCTTCGGCCGGTTTTTCTCTCTCCAGCGACGCTAGTAAAAATCTCACGACTTCGAGCGTGAGCGCCACCGAACTTGGCTATTTGTCGGGGGCAAGCTCGGGACTACAAGCGCAAATATCCGCAAAGCAATCGAATTTTGCGAGCCAATCCGCTAACTTTATGTACGCTGGCCCCAGCTCCGGCGGGGCTACCACGCCCACTTTCCGCGCCTTGGTGCAAAACGATCTCCCCCTAATGGTTGGCGACAGCGGCTCGGGTGGCGTCAAGGGAGCCGCTCCGGCACCCTCGGCGGGCGCCGCCGCCGCCAACAAGTTTCTCAAGGCCGACGGTACTTGGGCGAACTTCAACTACCTGGGACAAACTTGCAGCGCTGGTTATTACATGTCTGGCTTTGACTCCACCGGCACCAAAATTTGCACCGCCCTGCCCTCGAACGTGACCTTCACGCGCGTGAGCGCGGGGAACCAGTTCGAGTGCGGATTGCTCTCCGATACGACCGTGAAATGCTGGGGACTCAACGGATCCGGCCAACTTGGCAACGGTAGCACCACGGGCAGCTACGTTCCCGTCGATGTGCGCGGTCCTGATGGAAGTAAACTGTCGAGTATTACTGACATTGCCGCTGGATACAGCAGTGTTTGTGCACTCAAAAACGACGGAACTGTTTGGTGTTGGGGCTACAATGGCTACGGAAACACCGGCAATGGAAACACCACTAATCCTCAATTGTCTCCTACCCAAGTCATTAACTTGACCAGTGCCACCCAGATTAGCGCAGGATACCACAGCACTTGCGCCCGACGCTCTAACGGCACCATTAAGTGCTGGGGTTACAACGGCTATGGGGAGCTCGGAGATAACACCACCGTCGCTCAAAGCACACCCGTACAGGTCATTACTGTTTCAAACGCCAATCAAGTTTCCATGGGAATGTCCTCGGCCTGTGCGGCACTTTCAGATGGCACTGCAAAATGCTGGGGTTACAACGGAATGGGCGAAATGGGCGACGGCACAACCACCAACCGACCAACACCAGTCAACGTGATTGCTGTTGGCGGTGGCAGTGCAATGACTGGTGTCACTTACATTGCGGCCGCGCGAGGAAACAATTCATATGCTGAACATGCTTGCGCAGTAAAAACCGATGGCAGCATGGCGTGCTGGGGAATCAACAACTACGGCCAACTAGGCTCGGCTAACACGACCACCTCCTATACGCCCGTGTCCGTAGTGGGAATGGCCAATGCGGTCAAAGTGCAAACCGGCCTGTATTTTACCTGCGCAACCATCAGTGACGGCACTGCCAAATGTTGGGGTTACAATGGAGTGGGCAATTTGGGCACCAATAACACCAGTACTTACTATGCACCGGTGAACGTCTTGAATTCCACTGGCAGTGGAAATCTGAGCAGCGTAACCGACATAGCCTTACACGACGGTGCAGCTGGCGGTAACTTCCATGCGACCGCTGTAGCGAACGGAAAAATCCTGAGCTGGGGTGACAACGGCGGGGGACAGTACGGCAACAACTCCACCACCGCCAGTAGTTTGCCCAAGGGTGCCTTTGGGCCATGAGGAGAGGAAGATGTACGTAAGTAGATTTGCCTTGGCCATGTTGTTGTGCACTACAGCGCATGCCTCCCCTCAACTTGTGCGCGTGGACGGATCCATTTTTGATTCTGCAGGCCTGCCCATGAGTGCCACGAAGGACATACAAATCAAAGCCTATTCGGCAGCCACCGGTGGCTCGGCCCTGTGGACTTCCAGTGTTTACACTACCACCATAAGTACGGGTCGCTTTACCATTAACTTGGATGCCAGCACCGGCTCCCCAAACCTCGTGCAGCGCCTGGCCGCACTTAACAACGGCGGCGCTGTGTACTTCGAAATTATTTACGACTCGGGCGCGGCGAACGGTGTTATGGATACGCCGAACACGGTGAAGCCGCGCCTGCGCGCCAAGGGCTCGATTTTCTCACTCGCGTCAGCAAGCACCGACGGTCTGCGAAATTTTCCAGTATCCACGGCCGTGCCCACCTCAACGCAGGTGCTCAGCTTCGACGGCACGCAATGGGCACCCACGGGCGTTACAACACTCGTGGCGGGGGCTTACGTTTCGCAACTTGGTGACACGATGTCCGGCAATTTAACTCTGCCGGGCCTGACGATCTCGGGCGTTTCTGCAAACTACGCCCTCATTACGGACGGTTCTGGAAATCTGGCGGCCTCCGGTTTGCCTGCTTCCACTTTTGCTTACCTGAGCGGCGTTACGGCAAACATCCAAACGCAGCTCGATTCGAAACTCTCCACGAGCAACATGGTCGCGAAAACGGGCGATACGATGACCGGCAATTTGCAGGTTACGGCCATCGGCGCCACGAACTTGAGCGCTAGCAGCGCCCTAGTAACTGACGGCAGCAAGAACATCATTAGCGCCGGTGCGAGCGCCACTGAACTTGGCTACGTGAGTGGGGTTACCGGAAACATCCAATCACAACTGAATGGCAAGATGGCGCCCTACTCAGCGCAAACGGCTAATTTAGTTTTAGCCGGACCGACGACGGGTTCAGCAGTACCGACATTCCGCGCTCTGGTGGGATCGGATCTCCCGACACTCACCGGTGACTCCGGAGCCGGCGGAGCACTCGGCGCCGTGCCGGGCCCCGCTGCGGGCGATGCAGCGAGCCTGAAATTCCTCAAGGCCAGCGGCACCTGGGGACAACCCGCGTATTTTGGACAAACTTGCTCCGCAGGTTACTACTTGTCGGGATTTGACCTGAGTGGCACCCCCGTATGTGCAGCCTTGCCCACTAACTTGTCCTACACCCGCGTTTCTGCCGGCTACGGTTACGAATGCGGTCTGGTATCCGATACAACCGTTCAATGCTGGGGAGTTGGAAGCAGCGGACAACTTGGATGGGGTTCGGCTACCGCCAGCAACATACCCGTTTGGGTGCGAGATGCTGATGGCAGCAAACTTTCTAGCGTAGTTGACATTGCAGCGGGTTACCAAACTGCTTGCGCACTCAAAGCCGATGGCAGCGTTTGGTGCTGGGGCTACAATAGCTATGGAAATACTGGAAATGGGAACACAACAACACCCCAACTAGCCCCCGTCCAAGTTATCAACGTTTCCAGCGCTGTGCAGATCTCTTCCGGCTACTACAGCACTTGCGCCCGAATCAGCAACGGCACACTGAAATGCTGGGGATACAACGGAAACTACCAGCTAGGCGATGGAACAACCAATGCCGCGAGCACCCCAGTTCAAGTTATGGGGATAACTTCGGCCGTACAAGTGAGCAACGGTAGCTACGCAACCTGCGCTGTACTTGCCGATGGCACTATTCGCTGCTGGGGCTACAATGGCTACGGAGAACTTGGCGACGGCACAGTAACGCAACGCCCGTCTCTTACTTCGGTCATCAATACCAATGGTATAGGTCTGCTCTCCGGTGTCACCATGGTCGCTACTTCAAGATGCAACAATAGCTACAACGGAACCTCCTGCGCGATTAAGAGTAACGGCCAAGCTTTCTGCTGGGGAGGCAATGCCTATTCCTCACTCGGAAATGGAAACACAACCCAAAGCTACACGCCCGTGGCGGTACTTGGCGTGACCTCCGCTGTAAAAATTGCCAACGGCGGATTCCATAACTGCGCTATACTTAACGATGGAACCGCAAAGTGCTGGGGCTACGGTGGAGCAGGAAACCTAGGTGATAATGCCACCGCAAACCGCTCAACTCCCGTCCAAGTACTGTCAACAACCGCCAGCGGTCTGCTCGGCAACATAACCGACATTTCGCTGAGCGACGGCACGGCCGCCGGAGCTTATTTTAGCTCGGGCGTCGCCAACGGAAAAATTCTCAACTGGGGCGACAACACAAACGGAAACTACGGCAACAATAGCGCAACCAGTTCTTACTACCCGAAAGGGGCCTTCGGTCCCTAAAGGCTAGTCACACTTCACCTTACGTTGGGCGCAGAACTCGAGCATTTTTTTGTGCGCTAATTTATCTTTCGGATGCTTACGCAAATGATCGCGGTAGGTTTTGAGAATGAGCTCCGTGGGAATTTGCTCCGCGGGAATTTGTTTGGCTTCGCGGGGCACGGCCGCGTCATTAGCGACTGAGGACTCAGCTACTCGGCCATTCGCGATGTCTAAGTTTTTGAGCGCCGGCGCGTAAGCGGGATCGGCCTGCAGGGCTTGCTCAATAAAGGTCCGCGCTTGAGTTTTGTCGTTGTCGTTCAAATATAATAGACCCAAATTATTCAGTGCCGGAGCAAAATTGGGCCGCTGGCGCAACGACTCGCGATAACTTTGTTCGGCCTCGGCACGTTGCCCCTGAATTTGTAGAATGCGACCCAAGTTATAGTAGGAGTCCGGCAAAATCGGCCGCAGAGCGATGGCCTTGCGAAAATACTGCGCGGCAACCTCTAAATTATAATTTGCGTAGCGCTCGTTCTGAAACAAGCTACCTAAGTTAGCCCACAAGAAGGCGTCGTCGTGCGCACGCGACAGGCCCCCCTCCAACAACGCCCGCGCTTCGTCAAAACGCTCGTGATCGATGAGCCACGCGGAATAATTGTTCAGCGCCCGCGGACTATCGGGATAAATGCTGAGCACCTCGCGCCATATAGCGTCGGCCGTAGAATTGTCGGCCGCTCGCTTAACGCTGTATCCGGCATAGCCCACGAGTACCACCCCGACCAAAGCCAAGCCCATGCGAGGCGGAACCCCTCCCCGCCGAGCCAGCAACGAGAGCAACGCGCCCAGCGCGAAGAGCAGGCCGAAATTAGCCAGGTAAGTACGACGTTCAACTAAAAGATCCACCGTGGGTACCAGCGAACTTGTGGGCGCCAAACACACCAGGTACCAAGCAAGGCCCAAGCCCAACGCCGCCACCGCAGCGGATCGGGCGCGGTGGCGCCAGCACCAAAAAACGACTCCCACCATGGCGCTCCAGCAAAGAATACCCAGTGCTCGCTGCGCATGCGTTACGTGCGCAGGAATAAGGAAGTGATCCACCGCTAATCCCTGCGGCCACAAGGCCAGTTGCACGTAGCGAAGCAAAATGTAGGGCTGCGTGGTGATGTATTCCATCCAAGGCCAGGTGTTGCCGCGGCCCTCGAGGTCGCCAATTCCGCCGAGCAGCAACCCCCGGAGCGCCACGTAAGCAACAACCACCGCCCAAAGCGAGCGCGTAGCGCGCAGGGCCTTTTTCCAGGGAGCTCCCTCGTACGCCAACACCAAGCACGTCAGCACGGGCAACACCACGGCGCTCTGCTTACAGGCCAAGGCGCCCACCAAACAGATCCACGACCAGCGGCGAGCCGTGCGGTCCTCGCGATCGTGCGCAGTTAAGAAAAGATCCAAAGTTCCCAGCAGAAGCAGCGACGCCAACAAGTCGCTCAGGGCATAGGCATAGGCCACCACACCCATCTGCAGCGGCAACACCGCGAAGGCCAGCGCCACGCCCAGGGGAAGCCAGGAACTTTCGGCTTTCCACCAACGCCGAGCCAAACGGTACACCAGCACGCTCGCACCCACATGCGTGAGCACATTCACCAGGTGAAACAAAAAGGGACGGGCACCATCGGCCAAGTGATAAAGCACGGTGTAAATAAAAAACACCAGAGGGCGCGAGGGATCGTTGCGCTCTAGAATTTGGAAGGACTCGGTGTAAGGACGAAACAACTTAGCGAGCAAACCGGAGTAAGAACGCAAATCAGGATTTTGAACAATCTTGCTAATGTCATCCAGAATAAAGCCGTGCCCCAAGGTGTTCGTGGCCACGAGCAAGGCCGCCAAAACGACCCAGAGAATGGGATTCTGCTCTTTGACTTTGGGTTCGGCCATCTTCACTCCATCATTCTAAAAAAGAAGTAGCTGATTCAAAGAACTCCTGCAGCGGAACGATTTCGATTCCATCCAGGTGGTAGCGGCGGGCTCCGCCGTACAACAAATAAGCTTCGGATTTAGGATAGTCCGTTAGAAAGAGCTTGAGCGAGCGAAGATCCTCTTCTCGCACCCGGGCAGACTTTTTAACTTCAATAGCCTTCAGTCCCCGATCGCCATAAAGTACAAAGTCGACTTCGTCTTTCGCTTGCGTCCGCCAATACGAAATTTCGTAGCCCCACCGAAAATAGTCGTTAAGGGCGGTGATTTCCTGCAGAACCGCGGTCTCGCAGGCGGCACCATCGATTTCATCGTTAGAATCTAAAGGTCCGCGAGGACGCAAGGTGCGGTAAACTCCGACATCAAAAAAATAAAACTTTGGGTGTCCCGCCATCCGCCGCTTTGCCCGACGGATAAAAACCGGCAAACGATAAGCGAGCAAAAGATCATCCAAGATTTGAAAATATTCTTGAACAACCTTTCGCTCGACGGCAGCATCGCGTGCCACCGAGGTTATATTCAACACCTGACCCTGCGAAAAACTAGCCGCTTCCAAAAAACGAGCAAAGGCCGCCACGTTGCGAGTGAGCCCCTCCTGCTGAATTTCCTCTTTTAAATAGGTGGCAACGTAGCTTTTTAAAAACTGTTCTGGAGCTTCGTGCGTCCAGGCCATTGGCAACGAGCCATGCCGTAAAAACTTCTCGAGTTTAAACTCCTTCCCGATTTCCAAGGCCGTGAGAGGATACATCCGGCAAGTCAGGGCACGGCCGGCCAGTAAGTTCGCGCCACCCCGCTTAAGTTTACGTGCGTTGGAGCCCGTGAGCACAAATTTCAGCTTTCGCTTTTCAATGAGCCGATGAACTTCGTCGAGGAGTGCCGGTATTTTTTGCACTTCATCGACAATGACCCAGTCCGTATGGTGCTTAGGAATACGCCTATCTAGTGCGTTTGGCTGACTTAAAAACTCCCGAAAAATTTCGGCATCGAGCAGGTCAAAATAGAGAGCTCCGGGGAATTGCGCTCGAACGTAAGAAGATTTGCCCGTACCCCGAGCCCCAAACAAGAAAAACCCCTGAGATTTCAGTGGTTTAAACATTCTGGAATACATAATTCCAATTTTACATTAAAAACGGAGTCATGACTTCCTTTTTTTGAGGCTTAGGGAAGGAGCCTAAACCGTAACCGTGCGCCAGCCTAGAGTAAGGCACCATTTGCCCGACCACATGGAACGCACTTGAATGGATTTTTCGCCGGTCTGCGTAAGCAAGCTGAGCGTGTTGGGCGAGGTGTGCCGCAATTGACTGAGCGTCACCCGCGCATTGTCGGGGGCGAGTGCCTTGAAGGCCGATTCGCGCAGACTCCACTCTTCGATAATATTTTTGGGCGAGGCTCCCTTGGACATACCCAGGCGGCGCAGAATCCAGTCCGGACGGTCGAGCACGGGTCGCTCGATGAGCATTTCTAAATCCACCCCCACGGAGGTGCCTTCGTGCGATTCAACTTCAACGGCCCACCAAACCCCGTCGGTGCCTTTTTTGTGTGTGCGCGAAACTCCCGCCACCGCGGCCCCACCGAGTTTTTCGCGGAGCTGCACCCAGGTGTCGGCCGAAACCCATTTGTACGAGGCGATCCAACCGTCGTCTTCGGCTCTTTCCAAAAATGAGCGAAACGCATCGCGCGGTACAGCTGGATTCATGACAAGTTAGAGTCTCCCAAAAGAACGAGAGGTTGGGAAATTGCCCCCCCCAATCTCTCTAATCCTTGGGATTCTAACAAAGATTTTGCCCGATGGACAAGGTCCGGCGCCAGAACCACGCAAAAACCGATGCCCATGTTAAAAGTGGTCCAGAGTTGCTCGTCCGTGGCGCGGGCCCGCGCCTGCACTTCATTCAGCCACGTCGGCCGGGAACGAGCGTGCCAGGGCTGGATATCAAAACCAATCGTGCGCCCTGCAGGCTGCGCGCGAATCAGGTTCAAGACTCCCGAGCCCGTAATATGAAACGCGGCCTGCAGGGCATCGCTCGCGCCCATTTGCTTTAACTGCTCGCGCAGATTCTGCAGACGCCGAGCGTAGAGGGGCGTGGGCCGCATCAGCTCCCGCGCAATAAAATCACGATCACCATCGGCGCTAAAAAGTTTGCGGAGCCACGAAAAGCCGTTCGAATGCGGCCCTTCACTGGGCCAACCCCAAAGCTCGGAGCCCGGCTGCACGCGTTCAATCGACAAACGCTCTTCGGGCCGCATAAAACCCAGCGCAAAACCCGCTAGGTCGTAACCCTTGGCGCCGTAGATGTCGGGCATTTGCGCGGTTTCGCCGCCCACCACGATCATGCCACTCTCGCTCGCCGCCGCAGCTAATCCCGGCATAAAATCCGCAAGCGGCCCGCCGCTCTTGGCAAGCTCCAGTGAACCCACGGCGAGGTAATCCAAAAAGAGAGCCGGGCGCGCACCCACGCAAAGCAAATCGTTCGCGTTCATGGCCACAAGATCCTGCGCAATGCCGCGAGCCGAGCCCAATCCTTCTTCGGCCCACAGAATTTTAGTCCCCACTCCATCGCAGCTCAGTGCAATCCACTGCTCGGGCGATGACTCGTAGATGGCGGCGTAATCGCCCACGCCCGATTTTAATCGGGCGCGCAACTCGGCGGGGCCGGCCGCACCCAAATGCTTGGCCACGCCTTCGACCCAAACGTCAGCGGCACGCGTATCCACTCCGGAAGATTGGTAATCTTTTTTCATCTTAGTGCCAAAAGTGGCGACGTCCCGTGATTTTCATTTCGATGCCCGCGCGTTCGGCCTCCTCGGCAATTTGCGCGTCGGCCTTGGATCCGCCCGGCTGCACCAGTCGGCGAATGCCCGCCTGCTGCAGTGCCACGATCGAATCAGCGTGCGATAAGAACGCATCACTAAAGCAAGTCAACGTGGACATCGACACAGACATTCGCTCGGCAAAGTTAAGTGCGCGCGGCAGTGCTAGTCGCTGAAGCGCATCTAAGCGATTGGGCTGCCCCTGCCCCGTGCCTGCCAGGTAAGAAACCCCCGTTGCGGCGTCATGCCCCGCCAGCACCATGGCATTGGATTTGGAGCAGGCCGCTGCCCACTGACCGAAGCGATGAAAGTGCCGGGTGGGATCGTGGGCATCGAGTTCCGGATCCCATTCCAGCGCGTCCGGCTGCTGCACAAGCCGACCGAGATGTCCCTGAAAAATTTCTTCGCCCACCGGGTGGGTCGCGGCCTTAAGACTCGCCTCGTACTGCGAAGGATCCACCAACACGAAACGAAGTTTAGGCTTGAGCGCCGTTAAATCGGCGGCCAATTTTTCGGACCCCGCATTGCGAGGCATCACGATGACTTCCAAAAATTTGCTGCGCAGGACTTCCTGAATTTCTGCGCCCGGCAAAAAGTTTAAACCAATAATTCCCCCGAAACGCGATACCGGATCGCCCTCCCAGGCCCAGTGAAACACTTTGGAGGGCGGCGTGGTCCCCAGGCCTGCGGCGGCCCCGCAAAGAGTTTGGTGCTTGATAACCGAAACGGCCGGATACTTGAAGGCGGACACAAAACGGAAGGCGGCTTCGGCATCGCGCAAATTATTAAAACTAGGATGACCGTACACTTTCAAACCGCTCGAGGGCGCGGCCACAAAATGTGCTTTCTGGTGTTGGTTCTCGCCGTAAACGAGCGGACCACCTCCCCGATCGGGCCCCAGAATCATCCACTGCGTGTGGCGAGCAATGGCTTCGTCGAGTTTCGTTACGGCCTCGAAGGCCTCCAGCGCAAAGCGCCGACGCATTTGGCGTTCCGCCGTGTAATCGGCCATCTCTTTAGGCGCGGCAATGAAGCGCGTGTATTGTTCCTTGCGGGTAAAGACCCAAACGTGCTCGTTATTCTTAGCGGCGGCGCGCACCATGGAAGGGCCACCGATGTCCACCCACTCCATCATTTCATTGAGCGTTTCACAGTCGCGGGCTTTTTCCGTGAAGGGATAAAAATTGCAGACGACAGCGGCAATGCGAAAGTTTTCCGGCCACTCTGCTTCGTCGCGATCGGGGCGAAACAAGATGCCCCCAAAAACTTTATGGTGCAAAGTTTTAAGCCGGCCACCAAAACGCTCGGGTTCGCCCGTTAAATCGGAAATATCCTGAACACGGAAACCTTCTTCCTCGAGTAGCTTACGGGTGTTGCCCGTAGCCACAATTTCCATGCCGCGCTCCACGAGCGCCCGCGCAATGGAGGAGAGGCCCTCTTTTTCCCACGCCGAAAACAAAGCAATCTCACGCATGACTATCCTTTACTCCCTTCACCAAAGATCGCACCAAACGCAGCCCGTCGCCATCGGGGCTAAAACTTAAATGTCGATTTTCTGCAGGCCACTCCGGACCGCAATGGTCCGGCGCATCGGCCGCCCGGGCCGCAATTTCGGGGTGCGGCATGAGCCCCACGAGCAGTTGGTCTCCGGTGCGACGCAGCAGTCCCGCCGTCGCATCGATGCTGCCATTCTCGAAGGATTCGTCGTTGTAGGTGAGAAAAGCTTCTACACCCGGTGCCCAATGGGAGTCCGAGCGAGTTAAACGCCCCTCTCCATGCCGAACGGGAAGAAAAAAGTCTTGGCCCTTTAAAGGGCCCGCACCGCGCAATTGGACCCAGCGGTTCACAAAGCCCGTAGGACGTCCAGCGCGATTTAGATTGGCCCTGAGCGCTACGCCCTCGCCGAAGAGTCCGGCTTCGACCATCATCTGAAAGCCGTTGCAAACGCCCATCAGATTCACGCCGTGCTGAGCGCAGTGGTCAAAAACTCCGGCTCGCCGCAGTTCGAAAGAAATTAATTTGCCGCTGCCGAAGTGATCGGCAAACGAAAAACCTCCGGGCAAAAAGAGCCAGTCGCCGCGCTGAATTTTTTGCAAATGAGATTGTGGATGAGCCAACAAACGCGGCACGGGCAATCGTTCAGCTTTCCCTAATCCCAGAGCGTGCGTAGGATCACTAAAAAAACGCTCGGATTCGCGTTCGCACTCGATGCCCTCGCCCAGCAGTATCCAAACGGTGCTCATGACCAGAAGGCTCCCTTATCCGCTCCATCGTAAGCGTCAACCAAGGGGGCGAGCGCTAACTCCTGACCTACGCCCCAGCGGAGCACCGGCACATTCATAGTGACACCCAAACGCTGTGCCTCGGGCATGAGTTCGGCAAAGGCGCGCACAAGGTGCGGATCCACTCCAAATACAAAGCCGCCGAGCCCCTCGCCGAACCAAGTTTGGGCACGTTCGTCCCAAGCCTCGAAGTGAAAACCTAAATCGCGGCCCAGGCACATTTCGAACACGGCCGTGAGCAGGCCGCCTTCGGAAATATCCTTAGCTCCGCGCACGAGCCCCGCGCGAATGGCGCGAGCGAGACGCTGGTAGCGGTCCCTCAGGGTGTCCGCGAGTGAATCCAGAGCCTGCGACCGCAACGAAGGCGATTGCAGCCCAACTTCGCTGTTGGCATCGCGCACGCCGAGCGCCCGCTCCCAGGCCGAATCGCGTAGAGTTGCCGCTTCGGGCGGAATCCAAAAGACCACCTCGTTGGCGCGCGAAAAAAAGCCCGTGGGCATGAGCATGCGCGACTCCGCCGAAGCGCCGAGCGAAATCACCAGCGTTTCGAGCGCAGCGAAATCCGCCGAATTGTTCTTCATGCTGTCCTTGCCACTCACAAGCGGCAAATCGAAACAGCGACACAAGCGCGAAAGAGTTTCGCAGCTGCGCACCAAGCGCCAAAGCCGGCGGTGCGTGCGCGCGTCGCTGCCCGGGCGAGTGATGGGATCGGGCCAACAGAAATTATCCAGCAGCCCCGCCGTTTCCAGACGCGCCCCCGCGAGCACGGCGCTGCGCAGAGCTTCGTCGAAGGAGTGAACCACGTTCTCTACGATGTCCTCGCGCTGCGGGGACAGACCGTGCGCCAGCACAATGGATGCCAGGCCCGCTTCGGGTGTTTCTAGCCGGCTGCCATCCTGCGCACTGTTTTGCCGACGGCCCGCGAAGGGTTTGCGCAAGGTGCGCCCCTGAACTTCGTGATCAAAGCGCCGCACGATGCCTTCCCGCGAGCGCAGATGCGGCGAGGCCAGCATGCGTGCAAAGTCTTGCCTTACGTTGGGCACGGCTGCGGGTCGTGCCTGGCGCGATTTTTTTAGTGAATCTTCTTCCTGTGCGGCCGTCCAATGAGTTTCCAACTGCAAGCGAGGGCAACCTTCGAACAAAAACTCCAATCGAATGTCCACCAGGCTATTCCCAT
>JAFEAR010000048.1 GCA_018266335.1 Bdellovibrionales bacterium | reverse complement strand
TTGCGAGAACTAGAACCTGAATCTAGCGCGTCTGCCAATTCCGCCACATCCGCATGTGTTGGTGGTGGGTGCGAAATTCTATTGTCGATCACCGCTGCCGGACCTGTCAACTTTTGCGAGCGAACGGTGGTGGGTCAGTTTGAAATTCTTTGGCGACCCAGCTCAGGACCGCTTCGCCCGTTTGCCGGTTGAGCCAGATTCTCCGAACCAATCAGCCTCTTCCTTGCGAACCGCCTTCTTGGTAGCCGCGACTTCCACCTCCCATGCTTCCATGATCCGCACAATGTCTAAGATCTCCATGGGGCTGGAAACGACGCCAGCAGCCATCGCCGGGGTCATGCGGAGCGTCTGGTGGGTGCGCACAAAGTTGTAGTACATGAAGTGCAGTGAGATCGCCGCGATGTGGTTCTCCAGCTTCTTGCTGAAACCGTTGGTCAGACGGGTAAAGCGGCGCATTCCCATGCGCATCGTGAGGTTCTGGCGTTCCACGTAGCTGGTGCTGATGTGCTTTTTGTCGGGGTTGCCGATCTTCGGTTCCTTCTTGCAGCCGATGCATTCAGCAGGACTGTAGCGTTTCTCGGCCTGGGGATCTTCGCCGTAGACCTTAACCAGCATCGCGTAGTCGATTTCCGAACCGAAGGCATCGTCAACGGCGTTCAAGTAGGCTTTGTGGCCGTCGGTGGTCAACTGCACGCGCGTTGCGAGACGGCCAGCAAGATCCTGCATGAATTCGGTCGCGGCGGCAACATCGCGGGGGCCAACCATCCAGCACGGCACCAGCTTGGTGTCGGCATCCAATGCCGTCCACGTCCACACGCTACCGACGCCGAACTGACCCTTTTTATTCGACGGGACGTTTTTGTCCTTCGCCTGAATGAACGACCAGATTTCGTCGCACTGAATCCGCTTCAGCTTGAGATCGCGGAACATGCGGTCCTGATAAACCGCGCAGGCAGCGCCCACTTCCACCAGCAGCTTGGTGATCGTGTTCTTGGAGAATCCGGTCATGCGCGAGACTGCACGAACGGAGTTTCCTTCAACCAATGCGGCAATGATCTGGATGCGTTCGGCTGCGCTCAAGCGGTTCATATTGATTATGATGCTTGAGAGCTTTTGCATTGTCAAGCATACTAGTCAGTTTGCGCAAATTTGTGATTTAGTCATTGACGCAAGTTCGGCAAGGGCGCTATATTCGAGAGGCGATGGCAAACGACGGCTGCACCACTCCATTCCAGCTGATAGACCTTCATCTTCAGGAACTTGGGTGGACCCAGCGGACCCTCGCGCTGATTTTGGGAGTGAACGAGCAGGCAGTTAGCCGTATCATGTCAGGCGTAAAGGCAGTCGACGCTGAGCTTGCCTTAACTCTCAACGCCGCTCTTGGAGTTGATCCAGAGCGCTTGATGGAGCTTCAAAAAAACTACGAACTTGCCAAGGCGAAGATCGAGGTGCGCATCGACCCAGGCATATCGCGGCGCAAGGCGATGTTTGGCGGAATACCGATTTCGGATATGGTCAAACGTGGCTGGCTTTCCGGCATAAAGGATGTTCGTGACCCGGATCTTGAGGTTGCTTTGTGCCGATTTTTCGGTGTGTCGTCTGTCGATGAAATTACTACCCCAGAGCACCGCGCAAAGAAGAGTGAATCTCTCGCTCAAGCAAGTCCCGCACAGTTGGCGTGGCTCTACCGGGTTAAGCAACTGGCTGATGAAATGCTGGTAGCGAAGTACTCAGATGCGTCCCTCAAGCGGGCCATCCAAGCCATGAGCAGCCTGAGGGTATCGGCAGATGCAGCGCGCAAGGTTCCCAGAGTACTAACTGATGCTGGTGTTCGCTTTGTAATTGTTGAGGCTCTGCCATCCACTAAGATCGATGGCGTTTGCCTCTGGCTCGACGATAAGTCTCCCGTCGTCGGTCTCTCTACTCGGTTTGACCGGATAGACAACTTTTGGTTCGTACTTCGTCACGAACTAGAGCACGTAGCACAACATCACGGCCGCGAGACCGCGATCCTCGACACCGAAATGGAGAAGGACCGCTCTGGCGCAATGATCGCTGATGAAGAGCGGATCGCAGATCTTGCCGCAGCCGAGTTTTGCGTTCCGCAAGAATCCCTAAACAGCTTTATTGCTCGCAAGTCGCCGTTTTTTGCAGAGCGTGACATCTTAGGCTTCGCTAAGACCCTTGGAGTACACCCTGGGCTTGTAGCGGGCCAACTTCAGCGGAAGACAGGGCGATACGACCTGTTCCGCGACCACCTTGTGAAGATCAGAGCGATAGTAGCTCAGGGTTCTTTGGTGGATGGTTGGGGTGATGTAGCTCCTATCGGAGCATAAGGGAGGGCCTGTATGGCAACGAGAATTGAAAAGCGGCTCAACTTCATCAGGTACTACAAGTCGCTGAAGAATGAGCAAGAAGTTCAGATGCGAGATGTCGCGGCACTAGCTCAGCAGATGGGCTGGAAGATGCCAGTGCCGCCCGACCCACTCGACATGCTAGCGAAGCAGTTTGCTGAGGCTGCTGGCGAAGAAACCCGCGTCGATAAGGAGACCAAGCGCGTCTACAAAGCGAACTTGGCGATAACTGAGCGCACCAAGGATGGACGCCAACTGACGCTGTGGATCGACGTTGACGAAAATCCCCCACGTCACCGCATGGCTAAAGCGTTGAACCTTTACCGCGAGCAGATGGTTGCAGAGGCAGTCATCGGCAAAAACACAGCAGACCATTGGAACAGAAACAACCCGGATCAGATCCCACCCCCTTTCGTGACAGACCTAACCGAAGACGTTAACGAACGCTTAGCAATCTCGCCA
>JAFEAR010000047.1 GCA_018266335.1 Bdellovibrionales bacterium | reverse complement strand
GTTATCGTTTGGGCGAGCGCTCGGTCGATGTGCTGCGGGACCTCAATTTTCGAGTGGAGGAAGGCGAGTTCACCGCCATTCAGGGGCCCTCGGGGTCCGGAAAATCTACGCTCTTTTACATTTTGGGCGGTTTGCTGCGCGCGCAGTCCGGGCGGCTGCTTTTAGACGGCGAAGACATTACGAATTACTCGCGCGATCAACTGGCACTGTTGCGCAATGCCAAAATTGGATTCGTGTTTCAGCAGTTTCATTTGTTGCCGGGGGCTACGGTCCTTGAGAACATTTTATTGCCCTGTCGTTATCCACTCGAGTCGGCCCGCATTACGTCGGAGAATGTCGCGCGGGCACGGGAGTTGGCGCAGGAACTGGGGATTTTCGAACATTTGGAGCACAAGCCTAATCAGCTTTCGGGCGGTCAGCAGCAACGGGTGGCCATTGCCCGCGCCCTCATGAAGGACAGCAAGCTTATTTTGGCGGATGAGCCTACGGGCGCGTTGGATAGCAAATCGGCTGCGCAGACCCTCGAAATTCTTTCGCAGCTCAACCGGCGCGGTAAGACGGTGCTCATTATTACGCACGACAACGAGGTGGCCGCTCAGTGTCGACGCGTGCTGCACATGCGCGATGGCGTGCTCGTGACGAATGCCGATACGGCCTTACGTGCGCTGCCGGCGTCGCCCGTGTCCTCCGTGGCGCCTCCTGCGACCGTTCGAAATACCGGTCGCTTGCACTCGCTGGGCGCGCTGGTTCAATTGATGCGCGCGTCTCTGCCCACGGCCGTGGAAAATATTTTACGCAGCCGTGTAAAGTCTTTGCTCACCATGCTGGGGGTCATCATTGGTGTGGCCGCCGTGTTGGCTATGACGACGCTGGGTAATTTTGCCAAGAGTCGTATTCTCGAATCCTACGAGTCGCTCGGCGTAAACAAAATGGGCATCGGTGGCTATTCCAACTGGAATATGCGGGCGAGCGACAAGGTGGGGATTGTGTTTCGATTCTTCGATGTCGGGCGCGACATTAATCCTTTGCCGCAAATCTTTCCGGAAATTCATTTGCTATCCCCGATGAATGAAGCCTGGGGAGTGAGTGCCTTCTTCGGAGGAGCTTCGCTGCGTGAAGATGTGCGGTTACAGGGAGCGAATGAACAGTACTTTGCCATTTCTAACCGGGCCCTGGCCAAGGGGATTCCCTTTACTTTTCTGCACGTGCAAAATCGCAATGCCGTGTGCGTGATCGGTTCGGATATTCAGGCGCGGTTGTTTAAGTCCGTTGAACCCGTCGGCAAGTTCGTGAATATTTCTATGGACCAGGATACTAGTTTTCCGTGCCGCGTTTTGGGAGTCATGGCGCCCCGAGTGTCGAACAATGAATGGGAAAAGCCGAATTCGCTCATTCTCGTTCCGCATACCTTTCTGCAGACCTTCAAGAGCGATGGCTACCATCAGATTGCTCTCCAGGCTTATCCGGGGACCGATATTGAGAAAGCCGGAAAAAAAATCAAAGCCTATTTCGAACAAAAGTACGGCAAGTCGGGGCGCTTCTGGGTTGATTCCGATTCGGCGCTCATCGATCAAATGAAGCGCTTTCTGAATATTTTCTCGTTGCTCTTGGGGTCCATCGCGGGATTGTCGCTCCTGGTGGGTGGAATTGGCATCAACAACATGATGCTCGTTTCGATTTCCGAGCGCCTGCGCGAAATCGGCCTTCGTAAAGCCCTGGGGGCTACGGACCGGAGTTTGCGGTACCAAATCATTACGGAATCCATGTGCCTCTGTTTGGTGGCCGGGGTGATGGGCATCGTAGGTGGCTTTGTGGTGTACGAGGGGCTCATCTATGGCGTGTCTTTCCTCGTGCCGAAAGTAAAGTTTGCCTGGGTCTTTGAACCCTGGGCCATTTTGTTGTCGGCGTTGTCTATGGTGGTGGTAGGCGTGGCGAGCGGATTCGTTCCGGCGGTCAAAGCACAGAAGCTCGAAGTCATCGAAGCTTTGCGTAGCGAGTAGGCTGCGGTAAGAAGATGGCTATGGAAACGCAGCACATGAACTTACTCTTCGCGATTTTTGGCTCAGTGGGAGCCTTTATTATTTGGGTGGGGCTGTTTTTTCGTTTCCTCAGCAAACGGGAAAATCGCAAACTTATTGGGAATCGCTGCATGGTCGTGGGTTTTGCCCTGACGCTCGTTGCGATCTTCTTGCTGCGCAGTCCCTAAGCGCGCGGCCATCTAGTTACGGTTCTAAGTCCTCAGGAACAAGTTTAACGTCGAGCGATTTGCTGGCTTTCGCGCCCAGGTTGCGCATTTTTTCGGCGGTGACCATTAAATTACCGCGGCCATCGCGCAGCTTATTGAAGGCTTCGTCGTAGCTGCGACGGGTGTCTTCGATGTTCTTGCCGATTTTATCGAGGTCCGACACGAAACCCACAAATTTATCGTAGAGCGAGCCGCCGAGCCGCGCGATTTCGAGGGCGTTGCGATTCTGTCGTTCGGTTTTCCACAGCGAGGCCACCGTACCCAGCGTTGCGAGCAGGGTGGTGGGACTGACGAAGGCCACTTTCTTACCCCAGGCATAGGGCACCAGCCCCGCATCGGACTGCAGTGCCAGGGCAAAGGCCGGTTCCAGTGGCATGAACAGCAGCACAAAGTCGGGCGAGCGCACGCCCTCGAGCGACTCGTAATGTTTGGCGCTGAGTCCGTCCACGTGACGTTTGACGGAGTCCACAAAGGACTTCAGCGCCCGCGCTCTGTCTTTGTCGCTCTGGCCACTACAAAAAGCCTCGTAGGATTTGAGCGAGACTTTGGAGTCCACGATGATGTGTTTTTCATCGGGCAAACGAATAATGACGTCGGGACGTTGGTGATCGCCTTCGGCCGTCTTGAGCTTCATGCCCTCGCCTTCGAGAATGTATTCCAACCCTTCGCGCAGACCCGACTCCATGAGTAGACGTTCGAGAATGAGCTCGCCCCAGTTGCCCTGTTGTTTGACGTCTGCCTTGAGCGCCCGGGTCAGGTTGGTGGCTTCGATGGTCATTTGTTGGTTGAGCTCAACGATGCGCTTGAGTTCTTCTTTCAGGGCAAAGCGCTCGCGCGATTCATTGTTGTAGGAGTCGGAAACCTTCTTCTCGAACTCGCCAATTTTTTCGCGCAGGGGAGCCAGAATGCCCTGCAGGTTTTTTGTGTTCTGCTCGGTTAGCTTCTCGGTTTGTTCGGCAAACCTACGAGTGTTTTGCTCGAGAATTCGATTGCCGATGTTTTCGAAGAGCGTTTGTGACTGGGCCTGGAGTTTGCTGACTTCCTCTTGGTGCTCGCGCAGGCGTTGCTCGCCATGTTGCTTTTGTTCGAGAATGCGCTTTTCGGCGAGTTGGTTTTCGGTCTCCAGGCGGACGAGATTTTTTTCGAGTTCTAGGAGACGGTTTTGATCTTGTTTACGCCCCCGAAGGTACCCTAGTGCGGCGCCCGTAATCAGTCCTAGCAGAGCAAACACGTAACTCATGCTTTGTGGCTAAAACAGTTCATGGGGGGTGTCCAACCGCTCCAGCGTGGCGTTTTTCCAAAATGTTTAAAAAATATATTTAATATTATCAAATAGTTGAACATTCACATCAAACGATTGATTGAATTTAATCAATCGTTTGATACACTCAAAAGCATGAATGTTCCGCATCCATCTAAAGAGATCGGTGGGCTCGACGCTCGCCAGCGCATCCTGAAGACGGCCACCAAACTTTTTGCCGAAAGGGGTCTGCACGCGGCAACCACGCGGCAAATCGCCCTCGATGCGCAAGTGAATATCAGCCTCATTAGCTATTACTTCGGTGGCAAAGATGCGCTCTACCAAACCGCGCTTCGGGAGTACGCCGCGCAAATTGAGCGCGACGTGAACGACACGGTGAATATGGCGGGGGGCGCAGGGCTCAATCGCGAGACTTTCGTTAAGGCCATTATGCACCTCCTGTCGCGGGTCGTGGATGGGTACATGGAAAACCCGCACATGAAAAAAATTCTCACCAACGAAATGAATTCGGGAATGCCGCATTCGCTAGACCTCTTTAACGAGGTCTTCGATCGTTTCGCACGGAAAATCATGTCGCTCGTGCAGCGAGCCAAGGATGCGGGCATTGTGAAGCCCGACGTGCATCCGCTCCTCTTTGTGATGCTCATGGTGAAATCCATTGAGGGTTACATGATGTGCCAGGATTGCGAAACCAAGCTTTCGAAAGAAATTCTTAAAATGCCTCGTGATCGCGATCAGATTCTTCATCAACTGCGAACCATCTACCTTGAAGGAGCTCTAGCTTGAACCACTCGTATCGTATTTCTGCGGAAACCAAACGTTTGCTTTGGCTGGGGCTGGTGGCGGGCGCTGCGCTGAGCGCGCTTCCTTCCCGAGCGCTCACGCTTAGTGAATATCTCGACAAAGTTAGGCAAAAGAACGGCCTCTTTGAATCCACCACGCTCAGTAAGCAGGCGGCCGAAGCGCGGCGCGAGCAGGGTGATTTGGTGTTGTCGCCGTACTTAACGGCGCAGACCGCTTACTTTGACGATCAGAGTGAGCCGTCCCTTCCGGGTTTCCAAGGAAACCGCACCACCGCGCGCAGTTTTTCTTTAGGAGTGGCCAAGAAATTAGCCACGGGCACCGGTGTTTCCCTTAACTACGAAGTTAAAAAGTCCGAGACCTTCGGTTTGCCGGCCAAGGTTACCGAACCGTGGACTTCCGGACTGACCTTCGGATTTTCGCAGTCCCTGTGGCGCGACGCCTTTGGCGCCGGCACGCGGGCCCGGCGCGAGCGTGAATCCAGCACGGCCGTGCTCGAAAAACTGGGACAAGAAACCCAAGCGCGTCAGTTGCTCGTAACGGCCGAAGCTGCCTACTGGGATGCGATTTATCAGAAGGAAGAAGTCAAAGTGCGGCAGGAATCGCTGCAACGTTCTGAGCGACTCGTGGATTGGACTCGTCGTCGCCTTGGCAACGGCATTGGCGACTCGTCGGATTTGTTGCAGGCCCAGGCGCTTACCTCCACGCGGCGTATTCAGTTGCTCACGGCTCAGGATGAGTCGTTGGCGGCCACGCGCAAATTGGCCGACTACGTGCAGGTGGACAATCCGGCCGAGCTTGAGTCGGCGCACGACGACTACACTCTGGTGCGCGATTTAAAATCGTTTGCCGGTTCCGATCAGCCGGCGCGCATTGATGCCGTTATGCAGAGTTACGAGGCGCGGGTGAAGAAGGGCGCTGCGGATGAAGTGCACGATGCGCTTCGCCCCGATTTGCAGCTGGCGGGTTCCGTTACTGCGAACAGTCGCGAGGCGGGTGCCAGCGATGCTCTGAGCAATTCTTTCGAAACCGGCAAGCCAACGGCTTCGGTGGGACTTAAGTTCGTCATGGATTTAGATCGTCCGGCGGTCGATAAAGTGCGCGCTGGCTTACGGGCCGATGCGCGTGGTGCCGAACTGAAGGCCGCGCAGGCCCAGTACGAATCGGAGAGTGCGTGGAAGGAGCTTACTCGCCGGCACCAAGTGCTTTCGGAGCGCATTCGCATCATGGAAGATTTGGTGCGTACGAACCAGAGCAAAGTGAAACGCGAAAACGAGCGACTGAACATTGGTCGCACCACCACCTTTCAGGTGATTAGTTTTGAGCAGGACCAGGCCGACGCCCAGGTGTTGCTCCTTAAATTAAAAACGGAGCAGCGCAAACTGGAGTCCCAGGCGAAGCTCTTCGTGCCTAAAGATATTTCGGAGGCCCTATGAGTCTTGCATCCCTGTCGATTAAACGCCCCGTCTTTATTTCGAGTATCGTTCTGCTGCTGCTGATCTCGGGGCTCTTTTCGCTCAAAAAGTTGGGCGTCGATTTGTTTCCGAATATTTCGCTGCCGGTCGTGTCGATTCAAACGGTGTACGCGGGAGCGTCACCCAACGATATTGAAACCCTCATTTCGAAACCGATCGAAGACGAGCTCGGTAACCTCGAAGGGCTCAAGCGCATCACCAGCAACAACCTGGAATCTTTGTCCGTGGTGGTGGCCGAATTTAAGTTGGGCGTAGACCTAAAGGACGTCGAACAACAAATTCGTAACCGCCTGGGGAACATTCGCAAAAAACTGCCCACCGAAATCGAAGAGCCCATCGTGCGGCGTCTCGATCCGGCCGATCAACCCATCATGCGTATTGGCGTGCGGTCCAAGCTTCCGCCCGCCGATATCTATGACATCGTTTGCAACAAGGTGAAGGTGGTCTTCGAACGCGCCGAGGGCGTGGGCCTGGTGGAAATCGTCGGGGGACGCAAACGCGAAGTGCAGGTGATCGTGGACCGCGAAAAGCTGCAGCAGCGCGAAATTCCCGTCATGCAAATTGCGCAGCGCCTAGAGACCAGCTCCAAGAACGTGCCCGTCGGCAAAGTAAACTCGGGCACGAAGGAAACTATTTTCCGCACGCTGGGAGAGTTCCTAGATATCAACTCCATGCGCGATGTAGCCATTAACTTCCTGGGCTCGGATCGGCCCGTTCACCTGGGCGACGTAGCGAAGGTCGTGGATGGACTCGAGGAAGAAAAAACTCGTTCCACCATCAATGGCGAGTCCGCGATCTTTTTGGAAGTTTACAAAAAATCCGGTGGCAACACCGTGCAGGTAGCGCAGGACGTGCGCAAGGCCCTCGCTAAGCTGGGGCCCGAGCTCAAACAACGGGGTATCGACATTGAACTCGACCTCGTGCGCGATGGTTCCAAGAAGATTAAGGACAACGTTGACGACGTTTACGAGTCCATCATCATTGGCGTTCTGTTGTGCGTGGTGGTGGTTTTCTTCTTCCTGGGCTCTTTCCGCTCTACTTTGATTACGGGTTTGGCGCTGCCGAACTCGCTGTTGGGCGCATTTATTTTGATGTACGCCATGGGCTTCACCGTGAACATCATGACGTTGCTGGCGCTTTCACTCGCGGTGGGCTTGCTCATCGACGATGCGATCGTGGTGCGCGAAAACATTTTCCGCCACATGGAAATGGGCAAGCCCGCCAAACAGGCCGCCGAAGAAGGCACGATGGAAGTCTCCACGGCCGTTATTGCTACTACCTTGGTGGTCATGGCCGTGTTCGGGCCCATCGCATTCCTCGATGGTGTGGTGGGGCAGTTCTTCCGCGAATTCGGTTTAACGATGGTCTTCGCCGTGGGCATTTCGCTCTTCGACGCTATGACCGTGGCGCCCATGTTGTCGGCTTACTGGGCCGGCAGTGCGAAACACGGCGAAGGTGGAAGCGGCGTCGTGGCCAAGGCGCTCAAGGCCTTCGATAATTTTCAGACTTGGTTGGAGAACGTTTACGAGCAGGGAATTCGGTTTACCCTTCGGCGTCCAAAGACAATTATCGCCATTGGTGTGGCCTTGTTCTTTGGCAGCTTGTTGCTCACGCCCGGGATTCCCAAAACCTTCGTTCCCTCTCCCGACTCCGGTGAGTTCGAAGTGAAGCTCGAGATGCCTCCGGGCACGAACCTCGAAGCTATGGCCGATCGGGTGACGGCGATGGACAATTATATTCGTCAGCAGCCCTCGGTCCGCCTGACTTCGGCGGCGGCAGGCAACAAAGAGGGCGAACCCAACAAAGGAAGTATTTACGTTAGTCTGAAGAGTAAAAAAGAGCGCGGCATGAAGACTAGCCAGGTGAAGGACATGTTCCGCGAGGATCTGAATAAAAAATTCGCGGACAACGGCATGCTCATCAAAATTCAGGATTACGACGAATTTGGTGGCGGTCAGCGCCCGTTCAACTTGAACATCATGGGTGATGATCTCGATCAACTGGCCGAGTACTCGGGCAAGGTCCTTGAACGGATGAAAAAAATTCCGGGCATTGCGGATCCCGACATGAACTACCGTGCCGGTAAACCGGAGTTCCAAGTGGTCTTCGATCGGCGTAAGGCCGAAGCTCTGGGCGTAGCCGTGGGAACCGCGGGGGGCGAGTTACGCGCTCGGGTGGAAGGCATTGTGCCAGCCACCTACCGCAAGAACGGTGAGGAATACGATATCCGCGTAAAAATGGATGAAGCTTACCGCGACGTGCGCAAAGAATTTCCGTACATCGTGGTGCCCAACGTGAACTTTAACCTCATTCCGCTCAAGCAAATCGCGATGGGCCGGGAAGTGAGTGGTTTTTCGCAGATCAACCGCCAGAATAAGTCGCGTTACGTGCTGGTGTCGTCCGACATCGCGTCCAACGGTGCTTTGAGCACGCTGACGAACGAGACGGTGAATATTCTCACGAAAGAAATGCCTCCCCCGCCCGGGATTACCTGGGGCTTCGTGGGGCAGGCCGAGGACTTTCAGGATCTCATTAAGAACATGATTGTGGCCATCAGTCTGGGGGTGACCTTCATTTATCTCGTGCTCGCAAGTTTGTACGAGAGCTTCGTGATTCCCTTCACGATTCTCCTCGCGCTGCCGCTGGCCGTGTGTGGCGCCCTGGCGGCGCTGTTCATTACCCACGCAAGTATCAACGTGTTTTCGATGATCGGTCTAGTGATGCTCCTTGGGGTGGTGACCAAGAACTCCATTCTGCTTGTGGACTACACTCTGAAGCTTATTGAGGAAGGTAATTTGTCGCGGGACGAGGCCATTGTGAAGGCCTGCAAAACGCGTCTGCGGCCCATTCTCATGACGAGCATCGCTATCATTGCCGGAACGATTCCTATTGCGATTGGCCTGAACGAAGCGAGTTCGCAGCGTACGGCCATGGGGATTGCGCTCATTGGTGGTCTGATAAGTTCTACGTTCCTTACCTTGCTGATCGTGCCTGCGGCCTACCGTTACGTGGATGACTTCCGTTTGTGGTCGCTGCGTCTGGTGAACGGCAAGAAGAAGCACGCGTGAAGATCGTCTTTGAGAACCCGCACTTTCTGGCGGCGGACAAGGCGCCGGGATGGCTCTCGGTGCCGAGTCGTCTGGGCGCCGACGATGCTCGACCCTGTGTCGGGCGAGAACTAGAGAAAACGCACGGCCGCGTGTGGCCAGTGCACCGACTCGATTTGGAAGTGTCGGGTTTGATTTTGTTTGCGCGCAATGCCGAGGCCCACCGTGCGGCCT
>JAFEAR010000046.1 GCA_018266335.1 Bdellovibrionales bacterium | reverse complement strand
TTGGACAATGACACGCGGCTGCTTGTATCGGTATTCGGGTTCACTAAAAAGACCGCCGAAAAGTTGGTTGTTTCTCTCAAAGATGGTGTAGGAGATTGGACCGTGTCTGGTACACCCAAATGGGGCGATGACGCCGGCAAACCCGAAGAATCGGAAACGTTGTCTGCGCTTGTCAATTTGGGATATGACCAAGCCGAAGCGCGCGAGTTGCTGAGTTCGGCTAAGCAGAAAGTGGGAGCCAGTGCGACTGTCGAAACATTGCTTCAGGAAGCGCTCCGCATTGTGAGTCAGAAACGATGAGTACCATTGAGCGCGGCATCATCAATCCGGTAACTGAAAATGGTGAAGAAGGGTTTGAGCAGAGTCTTCGTCCACAAACGTTGTCGCAGTTTATCGGTCAAGAAAAACTAAAAAAGAATTTGTCGGTATTTCTCGAGGCTGCAAAGCAACGCAAGGAGCCATTGGACCACGCCTTGTTCTGCGCCGCGCCAGGATTGGGAAAAACCACGCTGGCGTCCATTATTGCCAAAGAAATGGGCGTGAATTTGCGGACAACTTCAGGCCCCATTTTAGCGCGGGTCGGTGATCTGGCCGCCATCTTAACGAGCCTGTCTGAAGGCGACGTGTTTTTTATTGACGAAATCCATCGCTTAAATCGTTCTGTGGAAGAAGCACTGTATCCGGCGCTTGAAGATTTCAAACTCGATATTGTGGTCGGACAAGGTCCTTCCGCCAAAACGCTGAAACTGCCTTTGCCCAAATTCACACTGGTCGGCGCAACCACCCGGGCAGGATTGCTGACGAGTCCACTGCGTGACCGCTTTGGTATCGTTTCTTATCTGGAGTTCTACGAGCCACAAGACTTGTCACATATCATTGCCCGTTCAGCACACATCTTGAAGATAAAAGTTCAGCCCGATGCAGCGCTCGAAATTGCACGCCGCTCGCGTGGAACGCCCCGCATTGCGAACCGTTTGTTGCGACGTGTCCGAGATTTCGCTCAGATCAGTGGCGGGGTGGTGACAATAGAGGTTGCGCAGTCGGCGTTGGCGGCATTCGAAGTTGACACCGCCGGCTTGGATCGAATGGACCGGCACATCCTGTTAACCATTATTGAAAAATTTTCGGGCGGCCCCGTCGGCTTGGATACGGTGGCCGTTGCCGTGAGCGAAGAACGCGATACCGTCGAAGATGTCTATGAACCCTTTTTAATCAAAGCAGGTTTTCTCGCACGCACACCGCGGGGCCGCGTGGTGACGCCATCGGCGTATGCACATTTCTCCCGCAAGATTCCCACGCAGCTCAACACAGATCTTTTTACGTCGACAACGAATGAAGCGCCGTAGCCGCTGGACGGTTGGTTTGTTGGTGGGAATTTTTTCTATCGCCGGTTGTGTTCCGCCGCGCGTGACCACGCCGTCCACACCCACGAAGCCACTCGCGATTGAAAATAAGCCTGTCGCCAAGCCGGTTCAGACGGTTCGTCCCAAATTATCTGAGAAAGATAAAGTATTAATTGGTATTCGTGTCGAGGTAAAAGAAACGAACATCTCCTCGGTGGCTGATATGCAAGTGACGGATCTCACCAGCAATAAAAAACAGACGTGGACAGCCGGCCAATATCACGTGACGGCGGCCAACGGCGAATTGGTCGTTGAGGGCAAGCCCGTTGGAGCGAAGGTGAGGCTGCGTTCTGTCAATCCTTCGATCCAGTTTAAGTGCGGCAACAACGAATATCGGGGCGAACTGATTGTTCGCGTGGTTGGCGCTGAGAAACTAACAGTTATTGATGAACTGTCGATTGATGATTACTTGAAAGGCGTGTTGCCACGCGAAGCGTCGGTGTCATGGCCCGACCACGCACTCCGTGTACAGGCGGTGGCGAGTCGCACGTATCTGGCCTCTCATCTGGGATCGCATCTATCTCAAGGGTTTGATTTGTGTTCCGATGTGCATTGCCAAGTGTATGGTGGAATGACGAAAGAACATCCAAAGACCAACGATGCGGTCGATGCCACTCACGATGAAATCTTAATCTACGACGGGAAACCCATCAGCGCTTTCTTTCATTCAAATTGCGGCGGCAGCACCGAAGAAGTGCAGTATGTTTGGGGAACGGCTGCAAAACCGTATTTGCCTCGAAAAAAGTGTAGCTACGGCACCGCGGACCCACGTTATGAGTGGACGTACACGATTTCCTTTTCTGAAATGTTGGCTTTGCTGAAAAAATCGACAAAGGTGCAAGGCAAGAAGTTGGAATCATTCCGTGTCCGACATAAAAGCCCTTCGGGTCGCGCCGAAACGATTGCGGTGCGAACCGATGCCGATGTCTATGAGCTCAGCGGAAATGCTTTTCGAATTGCATTGGATCCAGAGAAGATTCGGAGCACTTTATTCACCGACGTTGTTCGCCAAGGTCATTCCTACACATTTAGAGGACGGGGGTGGGGTCATGGTGTCGGTATGTGTCAGTGGGGAGCAAAAGGGCAGGCGGAAGCCGGCCGCGATTATCGAGAAATTCTCGACTTTTATTACCCCAACACAAAACTTGTGATGTGGAGTCGTTGATGTTGGATGTAGAAATTTCGAGTCGGGCCGCTGCGGCCATTGAGCGTGGTGTGCTCTGGGTGTTCTCCAATGAAGTTTTACGCCGTCCAAGTGGATTAAAGCCCGGCGCTCTCGCACGGTTTGTTTGCCGCGATCGAGAGATCGCGACGGGCTATGCAAATCCGCATTCGTTGATCTTGGGCCGCGTTTTATCGCGTAATCCGATTCCTGATATTAAAAACTTTATCGAGCACACATTGGCGGCCGCCTTTGCGCGGCGTAAACCATTTGAGTCACAGGAAGCTCGTCGCCTTGTTCATTCCGAGTCGGATGGTTTACCAGGGATAATCATTGATGCGTACGCAGACCACTTGGTGATTCAAAGTAATACCGCAGGCATGGACGCTTTGATCGACGATGTTGCCGCCGGCGTTGAAAGTGCGTACGTAGCGGTGTTTCAGCGAAATGTGAAAGCGGTTTTCATTCGGGCCGACAGCGCTGTCCGTACGCTGGAAGGTGTCCCGAACTTCGAGCGCATTATCAAAGGCGGGGAATCGGAACTGCGATTGGTGCGGTTTCAAGAAGATGGGCTGGGCTTCACCGCCGATTTGCTGGCAGGTCAGAAAACAGGTTTTTTCCTCGATCAACGCAGCAACCGCATACACTTGAAGAAACGAATCCAAGGTCAGTCTTCCCGCGTTCTTGATCTTTGTTGTTACTCGGGCGCTTGGGGAATGCATGCGCTGGCGGCCGACGCGCAACGCGTCACATTTGTCGATGAAAGTGCTTCGGCCTTGACGTT
>JAFEAR010000045.1 GCA_018266335.1 Bdellovibrionales bacterium | reverse complement strand
ATCTTGGTCTTGCGGTTGGAGTGGGAAACGTTGTGACCCACCAAAGGTTTTTTTCCGGTAATTTTGCAGAGCCTCGACATAAGGGGGCTGAAGTTGCCCTTAATGACGCTTTAAATCAACAGAATTTTGCGAGTGAGCGTCGTCAAAGTGCCCGGAACATCGCTCATTCCGTTGGTCCAGGCGTGACCGCTGGGTAAGGGTTCCGTCCAACGGCCAGCTTCCACGCGGTAAACCAGGTACTGATGCTTGGTAATGGCATGCCGTACGGGCTTGGGGTGCAGTTCAAATCTAGTCGCCAAAATTTTGACGAAGGCGCCGCCTTCAACTTCTGGCATCTCCCACTGGGGAAGTTCCCATTGACCCCCCAAACGCCGTCCGGGAGGGATTTGCCGAACCAAAATACGTCCGCGCGAGTCAGTATAAATTAAGGCTAAGCTGATAATTTTATGTGGTTTTGCCCTTGTTTTGGCTGCCGGGATTTTTGCCACGAGCTTCTGACGACGAGCCACACAAGCCGCCGCCAGGGGGCAAAGTTCGCACTGGGCCAAAGCTCCCGGGCGACACACCAGAGAGCCCAGCTCCATCAAGGCCTGGGCCACGGTGCCATGTCTTCCGGCCGGCAAGTCTCTAGCTAAACTTGCCAGCCTCTCCTCAATGGCACGCCGATCTCCGGGTCGATTGAGCGGATCGCGCACCCCGTACACCCGAGCCAAAACTCGCAAAACATTTCCGTCGAGGGGCAAGACCGGGTCGCCAAAAGCAATCGCCCCCACGGCGGCGGCCGTGTAAGGCCCGACTCCCGGAAGTTCCAGCCATTCCGACGCCTTCTGCGGCCACTCTTGGCCGGTCCGCACCCGGCGGGCCAGAAGGGCCTGGGCTGCCCGCAGCACATTGCGGGCGCGCGAGTAGTAACCCAAGCCGGCCCATGCCGCGAGGACGCTTGGCTCGGGAGCCGAAGCCAGAGTCTCGAGGTCCGGGAAACTCTTCATCCAGCGTTCGAAATAGGGGATCACAGTGGCCATCGTGGACTGCTGTGACATAATCTCAGAAATCCACACCCGATAGGGATCGGGGCGGGAAGAACGCCACGGAAGCGGCCGACGCACGGATGCGTACCATTCCGAAAGGCGATCCATACGGGCCAACAAAGGACGATCCATGCGTGACCTCTCTCACTATTGCAAGCTCGAACCCTTCGCAAAGACTCTCTCCGGGAACCTCGACGTTAGCTGCAAGCTGAAACGCGTCCCCAGCGGTTTGGCGCTCACCTATGTGGTGGCTGGTGAGCTGAGCGCGCTCCGCATTCCACAAGCAAATGAATTCGGGGGCGATGATTTATGGGCCCATACCTGCGCGGAACTTTTTGCTCGCCTTCCCGGCCAGCGAGAATACTGGGAGTGGAATTTTTCGCCCAACGGACAATGGAATTTTTTTACCTTCAGCGACTATCGGCAGCGAAACACTCTTGCCACCCGAGGCACCGGCGGAGTCCAAAGCATGGCCTGGACTCAAGCCAACACTGAACTGCGCGCCGAGATTCTTTTAGAACGCGC
The DNA here is from genome assembly GCA_018266335.1 of Bdellovibrionales bacterium. Next base: position 25,935 of record JAFEAR010000045.1, on the reverse strand, counting down.
CCCCTCTCCACTTTTAGACTGGGCCCTCGAAACGGGCGCTCCCCTAGAAATGTCGGCAACTATGGTGCTCGAGGGCACAGATAAAAAAATAGAATACCGCGCGGCTAAGCATGCGGCCGCCAAAGCAGATTTTCACGACGCGCGGAGCTTCATTATTTGTCTTTGAAGATGCTCTTGAGCGCATCCTTGGCCCGATTTTCGATGGCATCGGTGCCCTGCTTAACGGCGCCGCTCACTTGTTTTTTCACCGCTGCCTCGGCGCGCTTGGCCAAACGCTGACCCGCACAAGCGGCGACCTTAGTAGCGATGGCAGCGTATTCCGCCTTAACCGAGGGCGATGCCGCCGGTCCGCGAATTTCGAAGGGGATCGCGGCGCGGCCCTGAGCATCGGCCAAACAAGCTCGAGCATCGCCCGAAATGCATTTCGCACCGGCCAAAAAATTTCCGTCTAGCTCTACGCTCAAATCTTTCTTCACTTGGCCCTTCAGCTCCACGGACGAACCAGCATCGAAATTTAGATTAGCTTTATCAATGGCCAGCCGGCCATCGATGATTTCAATATCGGTCTCACCCGAGAACTTTTTCTGGATGCAAGCTTCCCGCTTCGCTTCCCGCAACAGCAAATCCTTCACGGCCGATTGGCTGGTGAGGCCGTCGATCATTTTATTGAGCACCTGCAAGGTTTCAAAGGACGCGGCCGTTACTCGACCATTCATGCGTCCCCGCAGGTGATCCATCCACTCGCTCATTTCGTAGCCGTTCGATGCCAGAGTGAGTTGCCCGTCGAACTTACCGCCCACGAGCGAAGCAAAATCTGGCTTAAACGATTTACTAAGCTCGGTGAGGTCTAGCGTGTCGGCCTTCAGAGAGGCACTAAACTCGGGCGCATCCTTACGGGTGTAATATTTCTCGGCGTTCCAAACCAAGGATCCCGAAATGCCGCCCCCGAAGCCACGGAACCCGGCCGGCTGCAGTTGCAGCAAACCTTTATTCCAACCCAAACGTGCATTGAGACCCGTGAGCCTAAAGTCCTTGAGCGTGACTTCCGGCGAACGCAGCGCAATTTGCAGTTTAGTTCCTTTCACCACGGGCTGATCCAGGAGCGCGCGAATCTGGGGACCGAGGGGCAGCGATTCAGGCTTCATGTTTTCTGGCAATTTGCGCGCGGAGGCGAGCGACGCAAAATCGTCCGGATTGATGCGACTCATGGTGATGGCAGATTCAAGCTCCCAGCCCTCGCGCGACAGCAGGCGCGCGATATTGCCTTGCTTGCGGCCACGACCAAAATCAAGTTTACCGGTGGCGCCCACTTTAGCTCCGCCCAATTCGAAGGAGAGCGACGAAACGTTGATGCTCTCGGGCAACACCGAAATTTTTGCCTGTCCTTTGCGTACGATGTTCCGGAAATCGTTGACCCTACCGGTAAAGTCACTGACGTTTAAATCGCCCTCCACCGACAGAGTCTGCCAATCGAAATTCGATTCCATGGTCGTCGGCGAAGTGAAACCCAAGCGACCGTGCCACTGCACGAGTCCGTCGAAGGGAACGTCTTCAGCGTCCAAGATAAGCGAGCGCCAATTGGAAAGTTTAAGGGGCTTGGACATTTTCAGATCCACGAAGCCCCGCGATGACCCCTGACTGATCTGTCCATCGAAGGACAGATTCAAATCGTGCAGACTCAACAGCCCCCGACGAATGCGCAGCATCTGCCGCGATTGGTCGGCGTACACATCGAACACGAGGGGAATACCCGAGGGCTTACGAAAACGGTTCTGGTAAATGAGCGAAGAACGCGTCAGATCCATCTGACTCATGAGACTGGCCTGATCGACCACTGTGCCCTTGCCCCGCCCCTGGAACAAGAAACTGCATTGCATCGGACCGGTGAGCGAAAAATCTCCACCGTCCAATCCGAACTGAATCAGCGTTTCCTTATCGAAGACCGTTTTAAAGTTCGACAAGTTCATTCGGTCCACGCGCCAGCGAATATCATCGGAGGACAGATGATCGCGCTTCAGAATTCCCTCTGCCCCGCCCGAAAACTCCAAAAAGCCCTCCAGAGGAGGAGGCTTGCGGAAGAGGGGGAGAAAAGTAGAGTACTGCGAAACATCGATACGGTTGGAGCCCAAATTCATTTTGAATTCTGCGGGGGCTCCGGACAAAAATCCGGAAATGTCGTTCAAATGCGCCGAGCCCTGCACTTCCATCTGATGAAAGGTCATCGCAAAGTTATTCAGCGAAAAGTTATCGTCCTTAATTTCGGCCTTCGCCACCAACTGGAAGGTTCGCCCGATGGGCTTGCGAAATTTTCCGGAGAGGAAATTGATTTCCGCGTCCGTGCCGTTCACTTGGAGTTCCGTCTTCGGCGACGAGAAGCGGCCCACCTCGATCGCCCCCTCGCTCATGAAGGACAGATTCACCCGGCCCTTCGAGGCCGCATCGCCCGTCATTAACCCGGAGCTATTAAATTTAATATTGTTGAAGGCCATGCGCCAGAAGCCATTGAGCTTATCCTGCGGCGAATACTGCATTTGTCCGCTCGTCTCCAGAATACCTTCGAGCGGCACCGAGCGCAGACTTGTGAACGGAAGGTGCAGGTCTTTAAACTCAGTCTTACCCACCGACCACCGTACGGAGACTTTTCCGTTGTTCTCCAGCGATCCATTTAAATCAAAGTTTAAATTGTCGTAGTGCAAACGTGCTTTAGAAATATCCGTCGTTCGCACGGCCAAATTCTTATCGAAGAAAACCTGCACTTCCGACGAAAGCGACAGAGGAATAGTGGAGGGCTTTTCCACGAAGCCCATGCCGGTGATGGTCATTTCGTCTAAGTCGACATCGAACCTGCTCACTCGTACACCGACGGGTTCATTAGCTTCGACCTGAAAGAATCCCTCAATCTCCGATTTCAGCGGACCCCGTGCACTCAAATCGGAGTTCTTTAAATCTGCAAACACTTCGCTTTCGAATTTGAGATTGAAATAACCCGGCACTCCAGCCAGAGTGCCACGCACGTTCATTTCTCCGAGCGACAGCTTGGAGTCAGCACCGAAACTCTGCAGGCCTGCGGCATCGAGCGAAACTTCATCCGCTTTCACCTCTAAATCTAGCCGCAGATATTTAATCCAAGTGGGTAAGGGCGAATTGGCCGTAGGCGCCTCAGCTTTTTCCGTGGGCAGCGAGAGCAGCAATTTATCGGCATGCGCCACGACCTTGATGGGCATTTTGCCGAAGAGCAGCTTGAGCGGCTGGGTAGAGATTACGAAGGACTTAAAGCTCAGCGCCTTAGCGCGCGGCGAACCTTCGACATCGACATCGAGCGCCTTCACCCCAAACGACAAATCACCGAACGAAAAAGTCCAGCGCACATCGCGCACCACGGTTTTTTCGGCCTGCAGCGCCTCGCGAATAGCTTGGGCAATTTTGTCTTTGTACGCTAGGGGCGGGTGAGTCACCAAATAGAGGCCCAAACTCACAAAAGAAAGCACAACCAAACCCAGGGCTGTGGGCAACGCCCACTTCACCCATCCAACTTTATTAAGAAATTGTTGGAGCTTTGGATTCACTCTCTAGAGTGTACAAGACTCACGAAAAATCCATCACCCGCGAGGCCGCCAGAAGTCTGGCTCGTCGGTCCCCACTGCAAACAGGCGAATTGTTCGTGGGCCGAAAAATCCGCCAGGGCTGCCGCCGGAGTTGCTCGGGCCGCTGCCAAAAAATCGGCAGCGCGACTGGGCATTGCTGCTTCCAAGGCCGGAGTTAAACCGGACCAGTCAAAAGATCGACCATGCAGTGCCGCACGAAGAATGTGCACATTCTCCTCGGGGCGAACCGTGCAGGTAGCATAAACCAAACGCCCCCCCGGCTTCAGCACGCCAAGAGCTTGCCGGAGCAACTCGGCCTGAACAGACGCCAAGCGCCGCGATTCGTTATCCGTGAAGTGATACAGCCGATCGGGGCTCCGACGTAAGGTGCCAAGCCCGCTGCAGGGAGCATCGATCACAATGAGATCGAAACGCTTTTCCGTGCCAATGTTGTCCACTACGCGCACGTTGGTAAGGCCCGCCCGGCGGGCGCGCGTCTGCGTCTCCAAAAGTTTTTTGCGGGAAATATCGTAGGCCCACACTTCGCCCCGGTTGCCCATGAGCGAAGCCAAGTGCAAAGTTTTTCCGCCGGCGCCGGCGCATAAATCCAAAACGACTTCATTAGACTGGGGCCGCGCCACCCAGGCTACCAGCTGACTATGTTCGTCCTGAATTTCGAAGAGCCCCTCCTGATGTCCAGCGTCCTGAGTGATGGCCCACCGCTTATCGAAGGTATACGCATGGGGAATCCAGGCGCTCTTACGCGCACCTAAAGCGGCGTACTGCAGGCCAAATTTTTCCGGATCCATCTTGAGCGGATTCACCCGCACGGTGAGTGGAGCCTCGGACAACATCGAATGTAGATACTCGTGCCAAGCCGCGGGATTACGTTCCAATTCACGCGCCATAAAATCGGGCGCGCGGTGCATCTGGTGCAAATGTTTCAGCGGATCTTTGGCAAAAAGTGGCTTGGCGCGTTCGTGCCGCTGCAACCAATCGGTGCCCGGATTTTGGAGCGCCTTGCGAATCTCGTCGTCCAACGCCCGTAACCAGGCCGGGTTTTCCGGCTTAATGGGAAAATCCACGCGCAGCGACCAGTAACGAACGAAGTCGTAAATCGTCTGCGTAATGAGCCCACGCTGGGCAGCGCCCACGCGGTGCTCGCGCAAGGATTCATTCATTACCCGATCGATGGGGGCCGATGCCGACATCCACTCCAGAAGCGTCTGCTTGACGACGCGCGTTTCGAAATCAAATTCTGCCACCGGGATCCTCAGCCGTGTCCCGACATAAGTACGGGCAATTCGTCGCGCGCCTCATCGCCCTTCGCGCCCAATTGCTTAACCGAATCGAAGAACTCCAGCGCGCTGCTCTCAATGACGCTAAAATCATCGTGGGTGAAAATAAATTTACGGAACTGCGAGGCGCCCGGATAACCCGCCGCATACCAGGCTAGAAATTTGCGGAACGCTAGCTTCACGCGCTCTTCGGGGTAAGCTTCGCGCAACAACTCAAGGTGTAACTTGATAAGGGCCGAGGCATCGCGGTCGGCGCGGATACGAATGTAGTCGGCCGTGAACGACACGGGCAACGGCTGTAAGCGCTTCACTTTGCGCTGATAGTAATTTTTCCCGTCGGGCACTTCGCCGGCGGGCGGCAAACGATGGTGCGCAATGACGGAGTTGGCCAGTTCCGTGCGCGCTTCATCGTCCGGAAGCTTTTGCATGGCTTCCCACGCTTCCATGGCTTCCCTAAAAATCCACGGATTCTTCAGCGCTCCGCGACCAATCATGACGCCCGCGCAGCCGCTCTCGTGCAAACGAGCGGCGGCCAACGGACCGCTGATGATGTCGCCATTGCCAATAAGGGGAATGATTTTTTCGGAATTCAAATTACGGATAAACGACCAGTCCGCGTGCCCGGCGTAACCCTGAGTGCGAGTGCGACCATGAATGGCCACGCTCGCCACGCCTTCTTCGCGCGCGATGCGAAGAATTTCGGCGGCATTTTTGGTGTTCTCATCCCAACCCGTGCGAATCTTAATGGTGAGGGGTACCGTGATGGCCGACTTCACCTTACGGAACATGACGCCCATTTCGTTCTGCCGGCAAAGCCACGCCGAACCGCCACCTTTTTTAGTAACCTTCGGCACGGGGCAGCCTAAGTTGATGTCGATAAAATCAACGCCCGTATCCTGCGTGATTTTCGCTGCTTCCGCGAGCACGTCTTCATCGCCACCAAAGAGCTGGATGCCTACGGGCCGCTCTTCCGGATGGTAGGCCAAGTAGCGCCGCGTGCGGGGACTCTGGTGCAAAACGGCGTGAGCCGAAACGAATTCCGAAATAACTGTGCCGGCGCCCATGCGCTTCATGAGCCGACGAAAAGGCATGTCCGTGATGCCGGCCATGGGGGCAAGAATAAAGGGGTTGTCTCCGGGCATCATGCGAGCCCGAGTCATAGCGAAAGGGCGGGCTAGGTTACAAGGTTGTTCTGTAGCAGACCACGAGACCCCAGTGGGAACGGGGGAACCAGTCAACTTCTACACCCACGTCGTTCACATCCGTCAGGGGAATATCGGCACCGGCAGCCAGCATCATATTGAACCCGTAAGCGCCGGCAAGCTTGCTGACGGAGGCCCCGCTGGCATTCGTGGAAAAGAAATGGTTGATCTGCAATCCCCCGCCGTACCAAATCACGGCCGAGTTGTAGCCCAAATCGGGGGCCATCCGGTAGAGCAGGGCCATGCTGGCCGCCCAAGCGGTAGATTCCAGCTGGTCGGCTGAATAACTGGCCAAAACCGCGTCGTCGGGCGAAAGAGAAACCCTCTGTAGGCCGGCGCGAACCCTTAGTCCCTGCGCTCCCCCTTCACCATGGATGCCAAAATCGAACTGCCCACCAGCACCGAAGGCGAGTTCCGACCCGTTGTCGGCCAGAATTTTATCGGAGGTGATTTTGCTATTGGCCGACAATACAGCCGAATTCATGAGCGATCCCCAAACGCCACCAGCGGGCCGACTCCATCGCTTGTGCTGACTACTCAAGGGTTTAGCGGGAGTTTCGGAAATTCCTCCTGCTACGGTGGACTCCCCATCTACAGTTTCTGCGCGTTGTTGATCCTCGCCCACCGGAACTACCGTAACCTGAGTTTGAGAAGCATAGGGACGAACCACAATCGGACTAGCTCCGGCAGCGGGCGCCGCAGGCTGTTGGGCGTAAGCCCCGGATACAAAGAACAGCAAGTTAGTGAGGCAAAGCAATTTCATTAGGGTGTTCCGTAAAGTCCCGGATCTCCCGGGTGCTTCACTAGAATAACACTCCCATTGGCGGGGGATAGATAGCCACGAAATTCCACGACCCGGGAGTAAACCGGATCCAGATCATAATCGGCAGCGGTCCACACGGGCGCGCCGTGATCGGTATTCACCGCGTAACCATTCATTTGAAAAGCATTCGCTTTTTGTGGCTGCGCGTGGCCCCGCAGTTTCACGGGCAAGGTGGCCGTCGTTTGGGTGATTCCATCCGCGCTCGAGGGCAAGTGTGCCGTGTCCGCAAAACTGGGCGCCGAGTAGAGAGGATCCCAAAAGCTAGCCTCTACGGAATGTTCTGCCGTCCCGAAGGACTGCGGCCGACCCAGGTCATGGAGTTCCACGCGCTGAAGAATGCTCTGTTTCACTTCGTTCAGAGCATAACTCGAAGCCAAGTAAGCAAACATCACGGCAAAGCAAACGGCCGCCGCCCACTCGTAAGCCGTAATCGAATGACGACGCTGCTTAGCAAAGCGAATTTCGGGAATGCGGTGATCGGTTTCGCGGCGAAGGGGAAGCACGGGAGCTTGGGCACCGGGAGTGCGCGAATCCGCGCCCGAGGTCGAGGGCACCGGAACTTGGGGGTAGGAGGGAACTTTGCGAACCTTTTCGCGGCGGTCAAAACTTTCTACGGCCGAGAGAGGACGCCACTCACGGAAACCTTGCTTCCAACAGAAATCAAAATAAGTGAACTCGCGCTTACGGATTTTTTCTTCAATTTGGGCAGAGGTGTAGGGCCCCTTCAAAACGGAACCGCGCGCAACGAACCAGATTTCTTCTGGAAGACCGCCGGGAATTTTTTTTGCCGTTGATGCCGTCATGTCCGTCTATCTTTTCGACGGACGGCGCAGCAACTTGAGAAAAATCTTACTTAATTGCTCGTCAGCAGTTTGACGGTCTTTTCGAGTTCGGCCGCAAGTTCGGCTTTAAGCTCGGCCGACATTTGGTTGAGGTCAATTTGCGCTGACTTCATGCGCAAAACCTGACCTTCCACACGGCAAAGGTTCAAAACTTTCTCGCGATTAGCGGAGAGAGGCAATTCGCGCTGGGCCGAGTTGCCTTCGCGCCGACGAGCGGCCTTACGAATGCCCGCGGCCTGAAGTGACTTCTCCAATTCCGCCACGGACATTTGGTGTTCTACCGCGCGCAGAAAAGTTTCGCGTAAGAAGGCTTCATCCGGAATGCGCGAAATTACGCGCCAGTGACGGTGAGTCAGGTGCTTGCCCTTGGCATAGAGGTAGGGCTGCAAGTCTTCGGGCACTTCGGTGAGCTGAATTTTTTCGCTCAGAGTGCTCTTGTGGGAGCCCAAAGACTTGGCGAGTTTCTCCAGGCTGAGGTCAGAATTCTCGGACAAAACTTTACGCAGGTAATGGGCTTCCTCTACGGGCAGCAAGTCTTGGCGCTGCACGTTCTCCACCAGGGCGAATAGCCGAGCTTCGCGGGGAGAGCAGTCCTTAACAACGCAATCGAGTTCCGTAAGTCCGGCCAGTTTGGCCGCTCGATAGCGGCGTTCGCCGCTAATAATTTCATAGCCTTGGGGGGTACGGCGCACCGTAATCGCTTGCGCCTGCCCTAACTCCCGCATTGTTTGCGAAAGTTCTTCGAGCGCTTTCGGATCGAACACCTGACGGGGCTGATCCGGCGCGGGATAGATTTTTTCGAGCGCAATTTTCTCGGTACCGCCCTCGGTTTTGCCATGCACGATTTCCGAGACCCGGTCTACGGTAGAAACCACGTTGGCCAAGCCTTCGGCCAACTTATTGGTCAACAAACCCCGCAAGCCAGAGACCGGCCCCTTATACGAAAGAGTCGAAGCGGCCGCAGCTGCGTCCGAAGTCTTCGTTGAATCCTGCTCGGGATTGTTCATTTCCTCTGACCTAGATTAAAAGGATCTCACAATCAATTATGCGCTTCGCCATCTTGCAGTTGAATCCTACCGTCGGCGACGTCCCGCGAAATGCGGCCGAAATTGCACGCCTGCTGCGTCAAAATGCGCAAAAAGCCGATCTTTTTATTACGCCCGAGCAAGCTTTGATTGGCTATCCGCCGCGAGATCTGCTCAGCCAGAGTTGGATTTTGGATGCCGAAGCCACGGCCCTCGAATCGCTCCGCGCCCTAACGGCCGAACTCGGTGTAGGCCTGCTGATTGGTCACTGCGTTCGGCGCACCGGCCCCGGAAAATCGCTTTACAATGCCGCCAGTCTCTTCGACTCCGGACAACTCCTCGGTTGCGTGCACAAGCATCGTCTGCCCGGTTACGATATTTTCGAGGACGAACGCTTCTTTGCACCCGCCCCCGGCCTGTCCGCGCCACTCAAATTTCGGAGGGCCCAACTGGGTATTAGCATTTGCGAAGATGGCTGGGACTCCGTGCTGGCCTTCGGATTGCGCGATGTTCGGGTGTATCCCAAGAACGACGCAAAACAAATATGGGCCAACGCCGATTTGTTGATCAACCTTTCGGCCTCGCCCTACGGACTAGACAAACGGCCGGCGCGCGAAGATTTGTTCTGTGCCCTCGCCACTCGACTCGGAAAACCCCTGATTTACGCCAATGCGACCGGGGGCCAAGACGATCTGTTGTTCGACGGCGCCTCTTTTGTTTGCGATGCGCAAGGCAAAATCATTCATCAAGCACCTAGCTTTAGTCCCGAACTGCTCTTCGCCGAATGGTCCCCGAATCAAGTCAGCGGGGGCACTGGAGCGCAAGACCACCAAACGTTGGACGAGCTCGCCAAGGGGTTAGTCACCGGGCTGCAGGATTTTGTACATAAATCTGGGGCCCAAAAAGTGGTGCTGGGCCTCTCGGGCGGCATCGACTCCGCGCTCTGTGCCGCCCTCGCGGCCCAGGCCTTGGGCCCCCAAAATGTCCTCGGTGTCAGTTTACCGAGTGCGTTGACCTCGGATCTTTCGCGCCACGAAGCGCGTGACGTTGCCCAGCGCTTGAACATTGAGTTCCGCGAAATCGCCATTGGCCCCCACATTGAACAAAGCCGCCTCCTGCTCGGCATCGAAGCCAAGGGCCTCCCCTTCGAAAATTTGCAGAGCCGCACGCGCGCCCTGCTCCTAAACACAATTTCGAACGCCGAAAAACGCCTGCTACTTTCAACCGGAAACAAGAGCGAATTAGCCATGGGATACTCCACCCTCTACGGAGACCTCTGCGGCGCGCTCTGCCCCCTCGGAGACCTCTACAAAACGGAAGTCTATGCGCTCTCGCACCATCTCAATCAGCGGGCCACCGCACGGGGCGTAACCGAGCCGATTTCTAAAGTCACACTGACCCGTCCGCCAACGGCCGAACTAGCTCCCGACCAAAAAGACACCGACAGTTTGCCCGACTATTCCGTGCTGGACGCCATCCTCCGCGAGCTCATCGAAAACGGCGGGCAAACTTTCTTTAAAGAGGAAGGGTGGGATGCCCTGCTAGCACCCCGCTTCACCGTGCAGGGATTGCGGGCCCGCTACCTAGGACAAGAATTTAAGCGCCGCCAAGCACCGCCTATCCTCAAAGTCCACCAACGTTCCTTCGGCTACGGCTGGCACGTGCCGGTCGCAAAGGGGTTGCCATGAAAATCGCCGCCTTCGATTCAGGCATCGGCGGACTTTCGGCCGTCGCGCCGCTTTTTCATGCTCACCAAAATTTAGAACTTACTTATTTGGGCGACCTTGCCAATCTTCCCTACGGAACCAAATCACCCGAGCGCATTCGCGAGCTAACCCAAAAAAATTTGCAGTGGCTTCTCCTCGAAAAACTCCGGGGCGCCGACATGCATCACCTGGTGATTGCCTGCAACACGGCTAGCTCCCACGCTCTCCAGGCTGCGCAGCAAGTGGCCCAGGCCGCAGGCATCGGCATGACGAACGTTCTCGAGCCCGGCTGTCGCCTCGCAGTGGAACTTCAGGCAACTCGCATCGTCGTGCTCGCCACCGCTTCCACCATCGCGAGCGGTAGTTACGAGCGCAAACTTCGTGAACTGGGATATGCGGGCGACGTGCTCTCCAAAGCCTGCCCCCTGTTCGTTCCGCTCGTGGAGGATGACCTCACGGCGGGCAGTGCCGTGGAGGCCATTATTCACCGGTACTTGCATCCTCTGCAGCTGCGGACCGGAGATGCTGTCATCCTAGGCTGCACGCACTACCCCTTTCTGCTCGAAAGTTTGCGGAGTCTTTACCCACAGGTCCGTTGGGTCGAAGCGGGCCAGGCTCTACTGAGGGAGCCCGAGCTCTCTCGCACCTTCGCGGGCGCGCAGGACTCGGGCTCTTCGTTGAAGCTAATTTTTACGGATTCTACAGCGAGCATGGCCAGCGTGCGCCGTTTGTTGACTTCGCTAGGACTCGCACAACTGCCCGTAACGCTCGAATGCGTCCGGGCCATTGTTTAATTTTTATTAGCGACTCGCCGCAGACTTGGACAAACGCACAACGTCGGCCGTCAACTCGTTCTTCGGCGCCGCATAGACGGCGCCCATGTCCACAAGCCGATACTCGTAGAGCGCTTTAGCATTCACATCGCCCGGCAAGTATTCCTTTACTTCACCAAGATCCTGACCTTCCGCTTTAAGCCGCTCCCAATTAGTTGCGTAGCGCGCACTCAAGGAAGGACTCACCCATCCGGTAGCCTTTGTCCGCCAGGCAATATCCAGCACGCCCCACTGCTCGCCCTGAATTTGCGGTTGCACCACCAGCGCCGAGCCTGGCTGCAGCGCCGTCTCAATGCTGCCCGAGTCACGTCCGCCCACAAAAACTGCCGCGCGCTTAAGACTAGCCGCGAGCTCGCGATCCTGAGCCTGGCCAAGATCACTCAAAACAACTACCAAGTCACCGTCGGGTATTCGTGCCATTTCATCCCGCAAGGTCGCGGCAGGATCCAGAGTACGCATTCCATCGGGCAAGGTACCGCCCGCCGAGATGCCAAGAATGGTAACCCAAACACCATTCGGTAACGTCATGCGGCGCGAAGGTTCAAAGGCCAATTTGCCGGAGGCATCCACGAGGTTGACCGAAACCAAATGAACTCCTGCTTTAGCTGCCGCATTTTTAAGGTAACCAAGACCCGCCGCTAAATCCAAAGTCCCTACGTTCTCGGCGGCCACGCCCATGAGAGCATGCGCCTTAAGCAAAAACTCGGCCCGCGCGCGCTGCAACGACGCCTGCCCCCGATCGAGGCGAGTTGCCGGAAACAAGGCGTTACCGGCATCCAAAACTAGGGAGGGCACGCGGTTGGTCGGCCGCAGCGAACTCATCCCCGCCCGTTCGGAATTTAAAAAATTGAGCCGGCGGTCTGCTCCGCCCTTAGGATTCACAGCACAGCCACATTCGCCCACTTCACCACCTACGTGACCGGAGAAAACTAAGCGCACCATTGGCAATTGTGCGGCTTTAGCGGCCTCATCTAAGTTCGTCGGAACTCCGGTGGCCGTAAACGGATTTGCCCCCGATATCTTCGCCGTGTGACTAGCACACGCCGAGAGCGAAAGAGTAAAAGCGGTGATTATCCATTTTGCAGCTTGCATAGGGCTCCTCCCAGAGATTGAATTCTATCCGTGAAACCCAGCTCCCACCATCCCCTCAAAGGACTCCTCACTCCCTCCGGAGCCGCCCGCCTGAGAACCGGCCACCCCTGGCTGTACCGCACGCACCTGGATCCCGGCTACGGGGCTTCCGCCACGCCCGGCATTCTTAAGTTAGGTGACGACTGGTTTTTTCTGTCTCCGCTCAGCGAAATTCGACTGCGGCGTTTGGGGCCTTTCGCCGACAATCCCGGCAAAGCTATGCCGACCGGCAGCTACATCAGCAGCGAAGCGGAATTTGCGCAGTTGTTTTTGGCGCCCCTTACTCAACATTTTGCCCAGGTCGCCCAACGCAAGCGGGACCTGGTGGGCGGAGAAAATTGCTTCCGCTGGATTTTTTCCGAGAGCGACGGCATTCCTGGGCTCGTAGCGGACGTGTTCGAATCCGAGGTGGTCGTCCAAATTCAGAGCGCCACCCTGGAACGATTCTGGCCCACCTTCCGCACCGCTTTGGAGCAAGCCCTGCCCCTGAGTAGTGGCAGCAAAGCTCGCATCATCGAACTGCGCAACATGCCCGTACGGCGCAAAGAGGGACTCGAAGTCATTGAAGTTCCCCGCACGCCCGAAGGCGCCGAAGCTCCGGGCCGCTGGATTCGCTGGAATGGTTTTGAATGGTGGATGAATCCGGGCGGCCCCCAAAAAACGGGCGCCTACCTCGACCAAAAAGACAACCATCTCGCCACTCTGTCCTGGGCTAAGCGTCTGCACTATCGCAATGCCTGGGACCTGTGCTGCTTTGAAGGTGGATTTGGCCTGCACTTGGCTGCCGCTGGACTACACGTGCGAGCCTTGGATCAATCCAGCTCGGCGCTGACCATTTTCCAGAAAAATGCTCAGCGCAATCAAGTGGGCGCCGAGCAAATCGATTTTCGCGAGGGCAATGTTTTCGACGAACTGCGCATCAGCCACCAGGACAAGGAGAAGACCGACCTCATTGTGCTCGATCCTCCCAGCTTCGTGCGCAGTCGCAACGACAAAGAGGGGGCCCTGCGCGGACTCAAAGAACTCAATCTGCGCTCGTTGCATACCTTGCGACCGGGCGGGATGTTAGTGACCTGCACCTGCTCCCATCACGTGTCCGCCGCCGACCTCGAAGAGGTGGTTCGTGAAGCAGCGCATGATGCCCATCGCCGTTTGAAGCTTTTGGAAAGTCGCGGCCCTGCGCCGGACCATGCCCCCCTGCAAGGGTTCCCGGAGTCTACCTATCTCCAAGCCCTGTACCTGGAGGTTCAGTGAGCATCAAAGTCCGTTTCCTCTGTGAGCGCGACGGGAAGGAAGTTGTTGTCGACGCCGAGCCGGGTGAACGGCTCACACAACCCGCGCACCGCGGCCAAGTTGTCATTCAACAAACCTGCGCCGGCAAAGCCGCTTGTACGGACTGTAAAATTATTGTTAAAGATGGCATTGAGACTGGGTTCGAACCCGCCGTGGGTGCCGAACTTCGGCAGTTGGGAAATGTTTACTTCATCACACATGAACGATTGGCGTGCCAAGCTTTGGTCAAAGGAGACTCAACCGTCTTCGTGCCCCTGGTGGATCGCTCCAATCGAAAGAATAAAAACCGCATAAAGGAGTCCGACCGTGGCAACCAAGAAGAAAAAAAAGGCTTCCAAAGCAAAAAAAGCCGTTAAAAAAACGGCCAAAAAGCCGGCTAAAAAAGTAGCTAAGAAAAAAGTAATCAAAAAAAAGGCAGCTAAAAAAGCTGCAAAAAAAACAATCAAGAAAGCGGCAAAGAAGCCGGCTAAAAAAGCTGCTCCCAAAAAGAAAACCATGAAGAAATCGGCTGCACCCAAAGCCGCCAAGACTCCCAAGGCTGCACCGATGGCCGAAGCAGCAGCCCCCCAAGGTCCGCATCCGCTCCTTGGCCAGTCGCTTCCCTTCATGACCTTGCCGAATCAAAACGGCGAACAAGTCGACCTCACCGCCCTCACGCAAGAAAACCCCAAGGTTGTGCTGTACTTCTACCCGAAGGACGACACGCCCGGATGCACCAAAGAAGCTTGTGACTTCCGTGACAACTTCAACCGCATCCAAAGCGCAGGAGTTAAGGTCATCGGCGTAAGCCCCGACTCACCCGAGAGCCACCAGAAGTTCATCGCTAAATACAACCTGAACTTCGATCTCCTCTCCGACGAAAATCATGCGCTCGCTGACGCCATGCACGTCTGGAAGGAAAAATCTTTCATGGGCCGCAACTACATGGGCGTTGACCGCAGCACCTTCGTGCTGAAGGACGGCGAAATTGCCCACGCGTGGCAACCCGTTAAAGTCGAAGGTCACGTCGACGAGGTTCTCGCCGCGCTTGCTTAAGCGCGACCGGAATAGCGCATGTTCAATTGGATTCGGCTTGATGGTCCTTCGCACCAGGTTACGGAAGCTCCCGCGAGCTGCCCGGACTGCGGATGCAAAGAGTTCTACCTTCAGGCCGATTTCCGTCGGTCCATCGGGCTCGCGGTGGTTACCATCGCGAGTCTGGCGACCTTCCTACTTGCCGGCATAAAAGCAGATTGGTTCATTACCTGGAGCCCCATGGTGCTCGTGGTGATGATTGATTTCGTTTTCGCTCGCCTCAGCCCGCCCGTACTCAGCTGCTACAAATGCGAACATCGCTATCGCGGTATTGCCAAAGACAAACTCAAAAAGTTTTCCGCTTTCGATTTGGAAATTCACGACCGCTACGCGTACACCGAAGCTCAGGAATAAAATCTAGTAACGACCTTCGTCCGAATAGCGTTTTTTTAATTCGGACAACGACGTCTTCGTGCCCTGCCATTCCCAGCGCTTTGGATTCAACTGCGTAACGGCTCCCTCTTGAGCTGGACGGGCCACCGGTGCAGGCAGCACGGCCGCTTCGTGCAACATGTGCCAAAGTTTGTCCAGAGTTTCGATCATATACAATCCACGCCGCGCCCCCGCCTCTAAGGAGTCGGCCAAATCACGCGGACCAAAATCGTACTGCAGCACCAATTCGCGCCCAATGGATTTTACTGCGCGGTCGCGAATCAAACCCTGTTCATACAGAGCAATCGCCGTCTGTAAAGAATTGTCCGTGGGATAAATAAAGGAACCAAAGCGAGAATAATAGGACGCCTGCGATCCGGTTTCGAGATTAATAAAGGCCGCCCGGACCGGCGAAGCCAATTGCACTCGTCGCGCCCCCCAAGCAATTCCTAAAGCATCCTCACGAAACACACCTAACTGCGACAACAGCACGTGCAATTCACGGCCCTTAATGTTGCCCGCTAAAATTTCTGCGAAGAGCGAGTACACAACCGCATCGCTTTCACTGTCGTCTCCAAAGAGAACTATTTTGCAGTTTACCGGCAGCTCCAACCAAAGACTCAGGAGGGCTTCGAGCTTGTAGCCTATCTGCTCGCGTAGTTTTTTAAAGGCTCCACGCCGCACGTGGGAAAGCTGATTTTTGCAAATCATCCCATCGTGCTCAATGCCGTCCATTTCCATTTTGGCCGCCAGCTTGGCACGCATCTGCGGCGGAGAAGCACTCACAAAAAAGAGCGGATTCTCCATGGGGGTCTCGGCCGCCCCTCGCCGTACTGCCCGCAGGACAATCGAAAAGCCCGGAACGTTTCCTTTGCTCTCCGGAGCTTCAAAGGCCGTGCGGAGCAATCCGCCCAGCGAATCAATCTGCGTGGCCAGGTAAGTCTTATCGATGTCCGAAATGAACACGTAGCCGTCGTAGTCACGAGGAATTAGGGAGGCCCGAATCGGAACCTCGATGTTCGAGCGCTTTGTCAGCATCGAAGACCCTATGATAGCGTACAAAACCATGAAAAAGAGTGTTCAATTTTCTGTTCGTTCCCTCGGTCTCTTCTTCTTGGCTCTCAGCGCCGTAAGGGCCCAGGCAGGCATCGGAACTTCGCTCATGGAAACGGCGGGCGTTCGCCCTCCCGGCGAAATTGAAGTCAAAGCGCAGGCCGACGTCATTTTCTCTAGCAAGGTCAATCCCGATGGGGGCAGTGGCTTTAATTTCTCCCCCCACATCGTAACGGGCATCGTGGAGCACTACGTCGACATCGACGCTTTCGTGGGCACGGGGTCCATCGATTTTCAGGGTGGGGCGCTCGCCAAGTTTAACCTCCTGCCCGACCTCGACAACCAGGTGGGACTCGCTTTCCTGGGCGGTCTTTCCTATCTCCACGACTCTGTCGGCGACGTTTCGCTATCGGGCGTGCTCTTAAGCCTTGGGGTTTTGGTTTCTAAAACCTTTAAAGTCGACTTCGGAGCCATTTCGCCCTACGCCGCCTACCAATTTGAACCCTTCTTTTGGGAACAGGAAACCATCTACCCCCACACGCTGGTACTCGGCACCAAATGGGATCCCGCGAGCGCCGCGCCCTGGGGCTTCTACTCCGAACTATCCATCAGCTTGCACCGGAGCGTCTACGGATTGTCGGTGGGACTCAGCCACACTTTCTAAAGGCAGTGTAAAATCGGGCCATGGGCCCACACCGTCGCAAAGTAGGAATTTGGGCCGGGAGCTCTCCCGGTCGTCGTCAGGACACGCTCCAAGGTATTCGCAAACTCCGCGCGGAAGGAATGGACGTCGTGCTCCCCACCGAAACAGCGCGCTACATGTCCCGCCCTGAGTCAAAAACTCGGGCCTTTCTTGCGGGGCCGGATGCCGCAAAAATTAAGGCCTTTGTTCGTCTTTGGAATGACCCCAAAATCCACGATATCTTCTGCGTTCGTGGAGGACACGGCACACTCAGACTCCTTCCTCTATTGGACAAAGTTGCGCTCAAAAAAGGCCCCAAGTGTCTGTGGGGCTTCTCGGACCTAACTATTCTTCAGAACTACCTGTTTGGCCGCTTTGGTCTTCCGTGGATGCACTCTCCTCACGTCAATGGAGAATCCCTTCGCACGCCACAAGGCCCCGAAATCATGGCTTGGCGCCAAGCGTTCGCTCAACACCCAAACGAATCGACACGCACTCACTCGCTCAAGTTGCTTCACGCGCCCAAAAAACTTCCGTCAAAATTACGCCTCCCTATGATCGGCGGAAATTTGACGTGCCTAGCGGCCATGCTGGGTACTCCCTGGCAGCCACGCCCTAGTAAGCCCTTCTTCCTCTTCCTCGAGGAAACCAACGAAGCTCCCTACCGTACCGATCGTCTGCTCCAACAGCTTTCGTCTTCGGGCATGTTGCGCCAATGTCGCGGAGTGATTCTGGGACACTTTACCGATTGTCCACACGGTATTGCCATTACACGCCTATGGGCCCAAGAGCAGGGCCTAACCCTGTGGTCCGGGCTACCGGCGGGGCACGAGTACCCCAACATTCCGTTCCCCATGGGAGTGCCCTTGCTTCTGGAAACAAAAAAAGGGGGGGCGTCAATGCTACGTGTCCCCATTCCACAAATCCGGTGATAAATTTTTTTAAGTGATGAGAATAAAGTTTCACGGCGTGCGTGGATCCAATCCCATTGCCGTGTCCCAAGTGCGGATCGATGAAATTTCACGCTACGTGTGGGAATTCACGCGCAACAAAAAATTCCGCACCTGGCGCGACGTCCGCAAAGCCCTGGCCGCCGGCCCGCGCGCGAAATATCAAGTGTTCGGCGGGGCTTCTACCTGCCTCGAGCTCAAAACCGATCTCTCGCCTATTCCTATCTTTTTCGATGCAGGATCGGGACTGACTTCCGCGGGAACGGACAAGGGCTCGGCCCTCATGAACTCCAAATTTCGCAGCGGCAAAGGACGCGCCGCGTTCTTTATTACCCACACCCACTGGGACCACATTATGGGTCTCTTTACCATCGACCAAATTTTCCAGGCTGGGAACAAGTTTACCTTCTACGGTGTGCATAAAGATTTGGATCGCCGCCTCGCCACTCTTTTCCAGCCGGAGTTTTTTCCGGTGCCCTTCGAAGCCCTCGAAGACCGAATGGAATTTAAAACCATTCCCCTGCACTCTTCCGTGCGCTTAGGAAAACTTAACATTACGCACTTTCCTCAGAGCCACCCGGGAGGAAGTTTTGCCTACCGCATCGATGCGGACAAAAAATCGCTCATCTTCGCTACGGACACCTCGCTCAAGAACGTGTCTAAATCGAACATCATTCCCGGACAAAACTTTTACTCCAACGCCGACGTACTCATCATCGATGCCCATTTCTCGCCCGAAGATTATGTGGGCCGCGAAGATTGGGGTCACGCCGAGATTCACGGGGCCGTAGACTTCGCGGTACGTGAAGGCACCAAAAAGCTCTACCTCTTCCATCAAAGTCCTCAGTACAACGACATCCAGATTGAACAACAACTTCATCGCTCGATTCAGTACCATCGTAAAAAATTCGGAAAGAATCATCCGCTGGAAATTCACATGGCGATCGAAGGCGATGAGATCAAAATATAGCGAAATTCCAGCGGCAGCCCGCCGCGGCATTAGTCTCATGATTGAACAGGATTTTCCGCTGCTGCGCGTGCACCAACGAGTCTCGGAAGTCATCGATCGTTTTCGTCGCGAAGGGCTCCCCCATAAAATCATTTATCTTTACGTCGTCGACGATCAAAAAAAACTACTCGGGGTTGTCCCCCTGCGCCGGCTCTTAGCCTCTCAGGCCGACACTCTCATTCAGGACATTTACTTGCGGAAGGTGCACTCGCTGAGCATCGATTCCACGCGACGCGAGGCCCGGGAGGCTTTTTCGAAGTATAAGTTTTTAGCCTTCCCGGTGGTCGATGCCGACAACGTGGTGATTGGCGTGATCGATATCGAAAAATTCGCCGGGGATTTGGGCGATCTCAACGAACGCACTCACTTCGATGACCTCTACGACCTCATCGGTATCGATTTATCCCTCGATGAAAACGCCAGTGCCTGGCGCCAGTTTCGCATGCGCGCTCCCTGGCTGCTGGCGACTCTCGTCACGGGCTTTGCCGCGGCCCTCATCACGGGTGCCTTTGAACTCACTCTGCAGAAGGCCATTATTCTCGCCTTCTTTTTAACTATGACCCTGGGACTCAACGAGAGCGTCACCATGCAATCGGCCACGCTCGCCGTGCAAAAAATGCGTACCGACGAACGAAATCCCCGTAGTTTCGGGTTAACCCTATGGCACGAATTGCCGGTGGCCTTGCTGTTGGGTTTATTTTTGGCCTTCGCCGTGGGAATCATGAGCTTCCTGTGGAAGCAAAATGTGGTGGGCTCGCTAGCGCTAAGCCTGAGTCTCATTTTCTCAATCGTGATCTCCTGCGGGTGGGGTGTAGCCGTTCCCCACCTTCTGCACCGCTACCAAAAGGACCCCAAAGTTGCGGCGGGCCCCCTCGCACTGGGCCTGGCGGACATCACGACTCTGCTCATCTATTTCAGTCTCGGCCACTTTCTGTTGTAGTGCTAGAGACGTCCCCTATGCCTGAGCTGCCCGAGGTTGAGACGGCGCGCCGCCAACTGGAACGCGCCCTTTGCGGACAAACCATTGCGAGTGTGTATGTAGACTCCGGGGACCGTTTTGTTTTCGACCGCGACTCACCCGCCAAAGTTAAACGCGCGCTTTTGGGCGCCAAAGTTACCGGGACCGGGCGCAAAGGAAAGTACCTTTGGCTCGAACTCGACCGTAAGCTCAGTGTAGTCATTCACTTGGGCATGTCCGGAAATATCGAGTCACGCCGGAACAAAGAATTCAATAAGGCCTGGGGCGGCACCAAACTCTGGTCACAGCGGAACCGGGGCCCCGAAAATTCTCCGTACCCGCGTTTTTGCCGCCTGCTTATTCGCACGCAAAGCGGAATTGAAATTGCCATGACCGACCCCCGCCGATTCGGCCGCATTCGCCTAGCTCGCGATCCCCTTCACGAAGCGCCCATCTCTAAACTCGGCGCCGATCCCTTAGCGGAGCTCCCTCCCGTCTCCGAATTAAAAAAAATCATCGGAATGCGCCGGGCCCCCATTAAGGCGGTGCTTCTCGACCAAAAAATATTTGCCGGTGTGGGCAACTGGTTAGCCGATGAAATTTTATTTCAAGCGAAAATTTCGCCCCACCGTCTGGCTCGCAATCTAACGACGCCCGAGATTCGTCGGATTCGCACTCGAACCTTGAGCATCATTCGTCATGCCGTAAAGGTGCAAGCCGACTATGCGCGATTTCCGTCGTCCTGGCTCTTTCACGATCGCTGGGAAAAAGGTCAGGAGTCTTACACTTCGCGGGGCTACGAGATTCGCCACGACACCGTGGGCGGACGGACTACCGCCTGGGTTCCTGCACTGCAGAAGTAAACGATCCGCCGAGCATTTCCCGCCCCTGACGCAGAATTAGCTGCGCCTGACGGCGATGACGCTGGCGCAAATCGTAGGACAAAATATGAAATGAGGTCACCAAAAATACCGCCGCGGGAAGGTGAAAGAAGACCATCCAATCGGCATGGCCAAATTTTCGCTTCGCCACAATTCCGGCGACAATTAAAATGGCCCACAAGGTGAGGCACATCCAACCCTTTACCGATTTACGGGACGCCGTTTGAGCCATAGCACCATACCTCCCACCAAGATAAAGACGACCGAAGAAAAAATTCCAAACTCGACGCCAAAGGACAACGTCTGCTTTTCAATCACCCGCAGCGAAGCAGTCAGGTCGCGGAAAGACATGCGATAGTCACCCGGGACTGACAGCGAGAATTCTCCCGCATAGTGCCCGGGCGAGGACTCCACCGGGACAAGCTCCACGTCAAAATGCTGGCCGCGATTGTCCGAGACCTGAAAACTGGTCGCGCCGGGCCCACTCTCCAAAGTCACAAATATGGGCGTGCCGGCCGGAATATCTCCTCGCGGCTTAATCTCCCAACGGTCACTCATCGCGCGCGGACCTCACCACCCAAGCCACCACCCAACCAATGCCGGCCACCATAAAAAATTCCAAGGTGTGGATCCAGGTATCGAAACTCATGGCACTCTGACCACTTCCAAAGGACTCCGCTGCACGCGTAATGACGGGCGAGCCTTGGCGCCCACAAAAACCGTTAGGCCGGCTGCAGGCGAGCTATCACTAAACAATATAGCAATTTCATTCTCGCCCAAGGCAACGAAGGGAATCTGCCGGGTTTCACCGGCCCGCACCACTTGGTTCCATACGGTGCGCACCTTGTGCCCATCGTGAATTACCAAGTGCGCATTCACCAGAGCGGAGCTCTGGTTTTCCAGCCGCTTTCCTTCCGGACCCCACTCGGCAAGCGATGGAATAAAGCCGCAAGACTGCAGAACAATATGATCGACTTTGGGCACCGACGTATTCGGATTCAATCCCAGAATTTGGGCACCGCAGACCAGTGCGGTACTCGGAGCATCGGATTTCAGCGCGGCCGCTCGCTCGCTGGACGGAGTTAAAGCATCAAAAGCTGAATCGTCTCCAGACCTGGCAACCATTAGAAAGGCCATAAGTAAGGCCCCCGTCCAGGCCGCACTCAAGAATGGATTGCGACCACGTTGACTAAGCAGGGCGATAGAGATCACCGCTAGAGGCCACGCCGAAACAAAATGGCTAATGGGTAACCAACCCATCACCCGGCCCGAGAGAATATCGAAGCTCTCTAAAATTGCCCAACCGATAAGGGTTCCGCACCAGAAAGAACCCATCCAGCCTAAAGCGGCTCTTCGTTTCAGCCAGAACGTGAGAAATATTGAGGGAATAAAATATAAATCGATTTTCGCATAGGGGCTGGACGCCAGAGGAGTGAGCTTCAGTCCGAGCGGAACCCACAGGCGATGCACGGACGCATATAGAGTGACAAACACCAGCGCCGAAAACAATAGTTTCCAGCGGCGCTGTTCAGCGTAGGAAGCCGGATCTCCAGAAATTTCGCGTGCCGGTTCGGAGAGATCGGAATCGTCGATCAGGGGGTTTTTAGAAGCCATACTTTCAGATCCGGCCCCATGTACCGAAGCAGATAGATAACCGCAAATACCGCAAACACCGTCCAAACAAAACGCAGCCAGCGAGGAACGCTATTTCCCCGGTAACGGAGCTGATCAATTTCGCGCGAGGATTGTTTGTATTCCATTACTTGTCTCCGTTCTCTGCCGCGAGGGGCAATCGCGATGCTCCCGCATCGTCGGCAAACTTTCCATTAATCGTGGCCCAAATAAGCACGCACAGGGTTCCCACCACGGCAGCGCCAACGAGCCACAGAAAAAAAATCAACACCGGCTTCGAATCGACACCACAAACCAAACACCACGCCGGAGAGGTCCTTAAATCTCGTCGCATGGAATCCCCTCAACCTGGAGAACTTTCATTTTTGCGGACTCCACCGACTGGGAGTAACTCACTTGACTGACCACAAATCCAACAATCTGTGCCAACAAGAACAGGGTTACCAAGACAGCGTAAAGCAACGAGGCCACGGCTACTCCCGTGCCTAAATCCGATCCAAGCTGCCACGCTAGAAATCCGAGTCCGGCCCCTAAAACTGCAGCAACAATCAGCGGCTTCCGTTTAGAGCGATTTTTCTTTTTCATCGTTATTCACTCGGAGGAAAGGTGATTTCCTCGGCCACTGCCGCCCGCTCGTTAGATTCCCTAAAGGCCATGCCCAGGTTTTGAATGTAGGCCACCAGAGCTATACCGTCGGCCGTGGGTTCTGCCCCACCATCGGCGGTAGCCTTGAAGTACCACGTGTAAGCAGGCATCACAGAGTCCGGAACCACGTTAGTGGGTCGGTACAAATGCGCAAACTGCCAGTCATTGGGTCTCCGACCCGCTTCGCGACTTAAATCCGGTCCCACTCGACGCGTGCCGAATAATTGCGGCAAATGCAGCACCGTTTGGTACTCGGCCGGGGTAGAAACCGGACCGTACATGAGGTTCTCGTTCGAAACCGGACGAACGAATTGGCTGTGACAGTGCCAACACGCTTCGCGAATATACATGTCGCGTCCACGCAACAAAGCTTTTTGGTAGTCACCCGCAGAAGCATAGTAAGCCTTGAAGTTTTCGGGCACTTCGGTCGGCAAGCCTTGGCGAGGGTTCAACCGATCGACCATAAAGGCCGGGACCAGTCCCAGGGACAACACCGCCCCTCCGAACAGGAAGAGTCCGGCGATCAAAAAAATGCCGCTGAACTTTTCAATCATTTTCATGCCAGTGACTCCTGCGTAGCGGCCCGCAAAGCTGCGGGATCGCGCGGTAAACGACTCTCTTTCCAGGTGAGATAAACGTTAATTAGAAAACAAGCCTCACCACTCAAAATCACCATTCCGGAGAAGGTGCGCGTCCACCAGAACGGCATCGAAGCTCTCACGCTATCGATAAAGGGCGCTAGGGAACGCCACATCATGCCCTGGGTAACGCCCGCGGCGAGGAGGTCAACCTGCATAATAACGATGCCGAGGGTGGCGAGCCAAAAATGCCAGCGAGCCAAAGAAACCGAAAAGATGGGAACTCCGAGGATACGGGGCAGGAGCCAGTAGATCCACGCCGTAATCCAAAAAGTAAACACTCCAAAGAGTACGAAGTGTGCGTGGCCAACCACCCAATCCGTAAAGTGAATAATTCCCTGGGCCGAGAGGGTAACTTGCACGGCGCATTGAATGCAGGTGATCAGGTAAGCCAGCGTGCCGGCAAAAATCCACCGGACAGGCAGGTTGGTGATCAACTGCTTCCAATCACCCGCCACGGTGGCAATGATGTTAAAGACCACCGTGTAAACCACCACGTGCACACCAATCGAGGCAACAATACTGGCGTACTGGGCCCACATCGGAATGGGCGAATACAAATAATGGTGCGCACTATTGAGCGGATAGAAAAAGGCGAGACCCCAAAAACCGATAATCGACAAAGCGTGGCTGTAAAGAGGAACCCTCATGACCACCGGCAACAAATAATAAACCGCCGCAATACCCAGAGGAGTAACAAAGAGCCCCACCAAATCGTGAATGTACATGGACGATATCGCCGCGCCCGAGGTTCCCGCAAAAACGTATTCCGGCAAAAAGTTACCGAAGACGTAAACGATGGGTGTCCAAATAAGTGCTGCCGTGATGTACCAGAGACTCACATAAAAAACCTGCGAACGAGCTTTCCATATGGGGGTAATGAGGTTGATCACCAGAAGAACCACTGCAATCGCGATGAAAGGATCCAAAACCTTTGGCGTTTCGGCCCACTCTAAGCCCTGGGTAAAACCAGCCAGCACCAAAACCACCGTGCCGATCACCAATGCGTTATAAACCCAAAAGCACAAATGACTAAGCTTGCGCGAGAGAACTTGGTACGAGGTTAGCTTGGGAACGATGTAGTAAACCGTAGCAAAAAGTCCATTGGCCAACATGCCATAAGCCACACCCATCGTGTGCACAATTCGAATCCGTCCCGGCGAGAGAAGTTCTACTCCCGGAAATGGATATTTTTGTAAGAATTGCAGCGAGTAGGACAATCCGGCCAGGAGCACGACCACCAAGTAAAAGAGGGTGGCGAAAAAATGTTTTTTAATAACCTCGTAGTCTACGAGGGACTCAGTGGGGGTCGCAGAAGTGGGTGACATAGAATCTCCGCTCATTTTGTTTTCTTCTTCGTTACGGAAGGAAGGCTAAGGTCAGCCGAATAAATTCCGGCACCCTGACCTCGACGATAAAGAACATAGGCCACAAGGTCCCACCGTTGTTCGGGAGTGTAGACATCGGCAAAGGAGGGCATCGGCGTGCCGTCTAGCCCCGTGGTAATTGCTTTAAAGACGTCCCGCGCGGTTCGGCCACTCTTAATATACGGGCGAGTAAAGTTTGCGGGGCGAATGGGCATATTCTCGGCATCCATCAATCCTTCCACACTCGGACCGTCGCCCAATCCAGTGTCACCGTGACAGGTTTGGCAACCCTGCAGAAAAGTTTCGCGACCGCGAGCCGCCGAGGCCAGGAGAGTTTCTTTCTTGCTAAAAATTTCCTTGGGCGGGGAAGGGATCGCATAGGAATCACCCTGCTCCTGCGACCAAGTGGGACGCAAACTCTTGATGTAAGCCACCAGAGCCTGTTTCTCCTGATTCGAAATCAATCGAAAGGACGGCATGCTGGTTCCCAAAACACCCTGATCCAGCGTGCGCATTAGATCGTCCGAAGTCGGGAGGGTCCCCGTAGGGGTAGACCGAAATTTAAACGATCCCGCAACCAGGTTACGGGGACGGGGATTCAACATCACCGCCGCCGGTCCGGCGCCCTGGGCGTCCATACCATGACAACCAGAACAGTTATGCACGAAGGATTCGCGACCAGCTTCGATGAGCTGCTGCTGAGTCATGGAGCGAATCATGCTCGCCGTCTGAGCTCCAGCCGGTGCTGTCCCCAGAAGGGACCAGAAAAGTGGGGGTAAGAAAAAGTGAAGCTTATAAGCCATTGCCCGCTGATATTAGGAGCAGGCCCCAAAACCGAATATGATCTCCATCATGTTCGGTAAGCAAAACCCTTCACTTTTGCGCCAAAAAACCGGCAGCAATTCGAATCGTTTCTGCTTTTCGAGTACACGTAAGT
>JAFEAR010000044.1 GCA_018266335.1 Bdellovibrionales bacterium | reverse complement strand
GATACGAGCGACAAGTCGCCAAGACTCTGGTGCGAAAGGTGAAGCGCAACGTGGCTTGAGCGCGCCTTGTTCAAGATCGCCTCAAAGCCCAGGTACGCAAACGCCGAGAACTCATCTAAGAACACGGGCATGAACATGGCCGACGCGCCTGCTTTGGATGCGCGCTCGCCAACGGCCCAAGCGAGTTCCTGGAGCATGAGCTTTCCGAGCTGGCGCCCAAGCTTTTGGTACTTAAGCGTTGGCAGAAGCACCATGAAGACCGTTTGACCGGGCTCCAGGAGGCTCGCAGCGACCGTCTGGTACTCTTTGCCTTTGACTCGGCCATTCACGAAGGGCGCGATCTCGCCGACTGCAAACGGGCCAAGCTGTGAGGTGAGTCCCATCAAAAGCTGGGCGCGATCCTTAGACGGTTGCGCGAGATGCCGGGAAAGCTTGGCTTTTACGGATTCACGCGCCGACTTCTGGATCAACTCCGAAAGATAATCATCGTCGGTCAGACTCTTGTGGAGACTTCGGAACGTCACGCGCTTTTCTGTCTCTTTCAAAAGTTCGACGACCGATCCCGCAACGTCGTACTGGACGCCGCGATAGAACGAATCGTCAAAATCGAAGGTGGCAAAGAGCCGGTCCGTGATTTGCTGGGCTGATCCGTGCTCAAGCGGATTCGTCGTGCAGGAATTCTCCAGGTTCCCAAGATCGAATACGCTGATTTGCCCGTTGCTAAGTCGGCGAGCCGCTGCCACAAGCTGCGGATCGCCCTTGCCGTCGATGAGAAGCGCGCTCTTACCCTGCTTCACGTCTCGCGTAAGCCAGGGGAGAATCACGCTCTCTGTCTTGCCTCGGCCCGTAGTACCCACGATCTGCACATGCCCGCAGCGAAACTCGTCGGACATGTAGATCGGACTCCCATCGAGCATCCGCGCGGCAAAGATTGCGCGTTTCGGCGACCACAAGTGCCGGAGCGCCCGCACTCGAACTCCGAACTCATCTCCAGTTTTCTTTTTGTGCCGTCTGACGGCGACCGCGATTCCAGCGAGCAGAATCACCCAGAGCACAAACCAGATCATCTCGAAATTCTGGTAGTAGAAATGCCGAATGGCGTTGAACTTGATTGCGATGGCACCGGCAACGATGAGGAAAAGCGTCGAGAGCGCTTCACGTTCACCGGCCGCCGGGTCCTTGTGGGAATTGTTATTCCCGTTGTTGTTGGACGCGAACATAGAACTCCTTGAAGCTGTCGCCTTTGGCCCGGCACTTGCTTGCGAGCCTGGCGCAAAGACGACGGAAGGCCGCGCAAAACAGAGAAAAATCCCACGAGAGTGAGAATTTTTCCCGTTTGCGTGGCGGGTTATAGGCGGGCGTAGTGTTCGTGCGCGGGCCGAGTGCTTCGGTGGGGACTCAATCAAGAGTGCCAGCCACTGACGATGCAGGCGGTTGCGACTTACAGAACAAAAGCCGTCACGAATTGTTGGGAATGGGTTGCGGTTGTTTACGATCTATTGCGGTTGATTGCGGTTCATTTCGGTTTTGTCTTGATCGTGACCGCGTGATGTGAGAAGTTCGAGCTACCACGCAACGAATTTCGCGACTCTCGCGGAACAACGATCTCTTCAAAACGATTCACCTCCTCTCTACAGGGTCAAAGTTTTGACTATCCTGTACATCTAGCAATTCAACTGGGGGTATCTTTGGGGGCGGATTTTGGATAAGTTGTCTGATTGCTT
Organism: Bdellovibrionales bacterium; assembly: GCA_018266335.1. The sequence continues at coordinate 1,543 of JAFEAR010000044.1, read as the reverse complement.
GCGGAATAAAAATTTTCGCCCAAGTTTTCTTGGATAAAGAATCAACGACTTCTCCCCGATGAGTTCAGGGTGCCACGCCCGCGCGTCGTCAATCCATGCCAGAACAAGGGACGCGATCTTGGCTCGCGCGGCGTAGGCCGCACTTACAAACAGTTCGACCGCGAAACGCAGCGCCCACTCAAATTTTCAGCCTGCGAGTGCGCTTACGCGACAGTCTGCTGGGCCGGGCAGACCTCGCGAGGCGCGGTTGTTCGGCAAAACCACGCCTATGATCCCGAGGGGCAATATCCACATCTTGAGACGGTCCCCATCAAATCGCCCGACGCTCTAAAGTCCGGCCAGCTTTTGTCGGCACCTTGTTGCGAACTGTTCCGGCAGCCTGACTCCGCAGGCACGCTCGTGCATCGAGCGAAGCTGTCTCGCGCGAACGTCGCGCCCGCGCACACCTTCAACGGATGCCAGGAGCTTGAAGAATGGCTCTTTGAGAACGAGCTTGTGAATCTTCGCGCCCGCGAGGGCGTGGGATCGAGTTTCGATTGCGCGCTCGGCGCGGAACTCGTCGGACGCATCTCCGAGTACGAGGATTTCGACGAGGGGGATTTTTTCGCGTTCTTGCTTGAGGGCCGCCGGACTGAAATGACCTTTCGCGACTACAGCGACGCGCACTTCGATAGCATCGAGGCTGTTCGCGGGCTTTCAGATCACCGAGCACCGGAGTCGACGAGCTTGCAGGACCGCGAAGAGTTTCTGGAGCTTGAGCGTCGACGCGACGAGTTCGAGGACCGCTTCAACGCGTACCTAGACGAGCTGACGCCAAAGCAGCGAGAGGCCATCGAGCAGGTCTATCTTCATAACGGAGAGGGTCGCACCAAGACACAGATTGCGGCCTCTCTTGGCATTCGCACTGACACGCTGGAGGAACGTCTGTTGGCCGCAAAGAAGAAGGCGGCGGGTCGCTTTCCCGAAGTCCTTCGAGCCGAGAAGCATTCCGATTTGCGCGTGGCCATCTTGTCGGTTGTTCCAGTTGAAAGTGTTCCTGGGCCAGTCCGACATTCGCGGCCGGGCACCAAGACGGTCATCCTGCGCCCAACGACCGCCAAGCCGCATCCCTTTGGTGAACCGCGCCCGCGCGTCGGCGTCGATGCCGACGCAATCAAGGCGCGCTTTAAGGCCGAGGAGTCGACCAAGCTTCACTACGAGTGGTCCGTTAACGCCGTCCCCTGGCGTGAGCCAGATCGCCGCGAGGACTCCCTGGACCCCGACGAGATTGCAGACGATGGCTGGCGGCGGCGAAGGTAGCGCCCCTAAAGACACGTCTTCCCGAGCCCGACGTTCGGGGCAGCAGCATTGCCGGACAGCTGCGCACTGAGTCATACTGCGTTTGCTAGCCTTTGGTGCCTCCCGGTGGCCCGAAACCGAGAGTCAAACGAGTGTCCCCTTTGACAAAAAATTGTGTGGCGACCTTAAACAAACCACTAGACGATGACTAAATGAAGAAAAGCTTGTTTGTGTTAGTCGTTGCGATTGGTTCGGTCAGTTCCTC
>JAFEAR010000043.1 GCA_018266335.1 Bdellovibrionales bacterium | reverse complement strand
TAGGTTCTTCGGGAATTTTATCTGCCACAAAACCCTTGGTGGCGGGTTCGGGTGCAGGTGCCGCGGCCGGAGCCGGAGCCGCCGCTTTGGCCGCGTCGATTTCAGCCTGTGCGGCGTTCAATAAAGCCTCGATCTCGTCGTTGGTTACAGACACCGAAGGCGCAGCCGCGGGAGCTTCAGGTGCAGCGGAGGCCGGGGCAGCCGCAATGGGTGCAGGTTCGGGTTCCGGAGTCGGTTCAGGCGAGGGAGCGGCTTGGGGCGCGGCAACCATTTCGGGTGCCGTCGCACTCGGTGCGGGAGCAGAGGCCTCCGGAGCCGGAGCGGCAGCCACTTCCCCTTCAGGGAAGAGCGGTTCCATGGGTGCAGAGGCCGCGGCCTTTTCGCCGTCCATGGCGGTGAAGAGGTTGGCAATATCGTCTTCGGTCACCTGCGGTGAAGAGGTCAGCTGCTTCCGCAGCTCCTCATTTTCGGTTTTATATTTTTTCACCAGGGCGATATCGTTTTCAAAAATCTGATACTCAGACAAAGTACGCTCCAGCACCTCGACTTTGTCCTTGAGGTCTTTGCGCTCAGCCTCCAATTCACCTTTTTCTTTGGTGAACTGCGCAATGGCGTCGAGCGAAGCTTGCCCATCGCCACCCGCCGCCGGGGCTGCAGCACCAGACTGAACTTTCTGCTCGAGATCTTTGTTTTTCGCTTCCAGCTCTTCGACCTTAGCTTTGAATTGTTCCTGAACTTTTTGTTCTACGTCTTTTTCTAATTTCGCCAACGCATCGGCACTCAGTCCAGCGCCAGGAGTCTGTTGCACCACCACGGTGCCACCATTCGCAGCAGCTTCGGCCTCGGCAAGTTTTGGAAAAATACGGTTGCGCAAATCACGCAGCCGGTTGATTTCGCTCGTTAGCTCGTAAGCAATTTTTTCGTTGGTATAGGAAGGATCGCCCTCCAGGGGCTCCTTCGAAAGCACACGCTTAATGAGCAGGAATGCGCCGGCAAGCACCGCCATTCCCACCAGCAACAGCTGGATATAAATGAGGTACAGCATGTAGGGCGCCAATTTTGTGGCAAGGCCGGCAAACATAGCTTCAGTTTAAAGCGATATCCAACACTTGGGTATTGCCAGGGGAGACAAAGTTTTGTTCATTGAGCCGGTATCAAGCTTCCCTAATGAGGTCCCATAGTTAAATGGATATAACAGCTCTTTCCTAAAGAGTAGTTGCAGGTTCGATTCCTGCTGGGACCACCAATCGCCCAATCACCCGTTTCCGCAAAAAATTGACACCCGTTATCCTCCGTAAACGAACCTCCGATATGAACCCGTGAATCTTTTGGTGTACATGTCGCTGCTTGCCCACCTGCCTGTTGCTTTTGCAGAAACACACACGGCGGGAGTGAGCATGACGGAGCTAGCGCCCCGCTACGGCTGCCCGATCGCCCTAATTTCGCGCCTCATAAACAAGGATGAAAAAGAAGTAAGTCCCTTCGGCGTTCTCATCCAGGGCACTTTTAAAGATCCCATCGCCAAAAATTGCATGAATCAACTTCCGCGCTTCTTAAAAGAGCCGGTCGACTTAGAATCTTTTTTTGCCGCCCATCCCATGACCCGGATACCGGGAGTCCCCAAAGATTTTATCTCGAAATGCTTAGATAATCCGGCAGAACTTCGCCGGGCCAGGGTGAATCGGCCCTTAACGAATGCCGAAAAATCGCAGCTGATTTCAGATTGGTACCTCACCATGAATCGTTTGCGGAGAGGACTGCGCAACACGACCAAGGTGATTCAACACGCCAATGCCGGTCTCGGCAAAAAACCTAACGAAGGCATCAACGCCCCCGGCAGTCACGTTCCGGGTGCAACCGAGTTCACTCAGGGCCTCGAATCCTGCCCCGCCAACGGCATGGTGGTAGCTTCGCTCGCCAACCGGCTGCGTCAAACCATGATGCACCTGGACGACGAAGCGAAGAAAAAGTACCCCGACTGCGCAACCGCGTGCCAGCCTCTCCTCGACGCCCCCTCTCCTAGCGAAAAACGCATGTCACTCGTGCAAGCAAAAATTTCCGTGCTCCAAGACGGCACCCTAACACCGCTCGGCAACGAACCCGCCATTCGCCCAATTATGGAACGTATTTTAAACGGCGAGCAGGTACCGCAATCCAAAGTGGAGGAAGCGTACCGCCAGGCCTTTGCCGGAATGCGCGCCAGCGGCCAAAAGAAACTATCCGAAATCGAGCGCGCCGCTCGCTGCCTAGAAAGCACTGATGAAAATTGCTTTTCCGGCGGTCCGCCCATTCAAGATGTTATTCTGCTTCGCGCGCAGCCCAACGCACAAGAAGTCTTGCAAGATATGCCCGAGTTTGACCTAGATGCCTTTCTGGCCTCCATTCGCGAAGGTAAAGATTCGCTCACTCAAAGCCACAACGGCAAGCGCAAGGGAATCGAAGTCTTCGGATACCTAAATAGCGCCGAATGCATGGCCGCCCATCGCGCAGGGTTCGATACCGCCCGCAGCACCGAAAACGACTTTGCCTCCGGCGTAGCACTCAACGTGGCCACCGCCGGCCTAGGTCTCTGGATTGATGGACTGCAAGCAGGTCTGCTAACCCTCAAAACTAACCAGTTGCTCGCTCGATTCCCCGCCTTAGCCAAGCAATTAAATCTTCCCTCTAAGCTGACTCGCAGCTCTAACTCCCTTATTCAGCCGAAAGTTTTTGGCAGCACCGCCCGCACCCTCAACCAGGTGCGCTTTGGCACTCAAATATATTGGACGGCCTTTGGGATGCACACGGCCCTTCAAACATGCAAACCCATCGCGGAGGCCGCGCAGGCAAAAATCAAAGAAGTCAAAAGTAAAGGCTGCGAGCGCGATGTCAGTTCGGAGCTCATTACCTTGGGCGACTGGGCCGCCTGCATAACCTCTAGCTTCTGGGCTGCCTCGCCCGCAATTATGCGCGCAGCGGCCAACAACCCCGCCGTGCAGCGCTACATGAAAACTCTAACCGATCGGTGGAATCCCCTTAGCACCGAAATCCAAATTCGCCCCAATCCCGCCACACTTCATGCGCGCACGGACTTCGACCCCAAGGCTTCGCTCACGCCCGAAGAAATTATGGCCAGCAATAATCCGTATCAAATCCTGGGGGTACCCGCCGGTACCAACGATCTTGCCAGCTTGAAGCGCGCCTTTCGCAATCGCGTGCGCACCTACCATCCCGACGTCCATGCGGGCGATAAACGGTACGAGGAGTCACTAAAAAAAATTACCGAAGCCGCCAACGTATTAGGCGTGTTCCCGTCAAAATAATGACAAGCCAATTTGGAAGTTTAGTTATCATTTGAATCTGCCGTTATTATAGAAAAGTAGAGGAGTTTATATGAAACACATCGCCGCTCTCGCAACCGCATTTTGCCTAACGCTTTCGCTGACGGCTCATGCCCAGACGCCCGCAACGGTGGAGAAAAACCTTCCGGCCATTAACAAGGGAGCCAACGATGCAGCGAAAGCATTAAAACCCATCATCAATGAAACCGGCAAAGTTCTAAATGGCGCAATTCAATGCGTGGGCAAGTTTTGCCAGGATCATGGCATCACCCTCCCTAAAACAAACGGTAGCAAGGGAACGAATAATAAAGAAGGCTCGAATCTCCTACAGGAGATGGATGACACCCAAAGCGTGCGTACGAACCCGGCTAGTAATTCTTCAGCCGCGCAAATGCAGGCCGTGACTCCGGCGCGAGCTTCATTGCACACCACTTCCAACGGAACAATCTGTTCCAATGCCCCCGGCGCTGATTGCACCGTTGCGGCACTCAATGTGAAGTGGGAAGACAATCCACAAACCAAAGCCACTAACATTTTGAGTTCGCTGATGGAGAAATCCAAAACTCCTAAGCTTCCGGCAATTAAAGTTTCGGTTTCTAGCCAGCTGCCCACCAAAGGCACCGGTCTTTACAAAGATCAGAAGGGCAACGTGCTTGCATTTTTCGATAGCTCCAAACGCACCTTCGCCATGAGTCCGCTAGGAGAAAAAGCTATCCTCACCCAGCAAGCCGAGTGCAAAGGTTCCGTCGTTTGCCTGCAGGGTTTGAAAAAGCGGATGGACGATGTTGCCGGTTGCTTTAACCGCAACCCCGGCCTCATCGAACCCAGCGCAGCGTCGTCCGTTGAAGGTGGCTTGCACAAGTAATCATTCACACAATTGAACTTGCCCCCGGAGCGGGTTAACTTCGGGGGCATGAAATTCCTCAGCTACGTTACAAAATCCGGACAAGAATCTTGGGGCGTTCTGGGCCCGAACGATAAAATTTTTGATCTCTCCACGCGCGCTCCTACTCTGGTGGATTTTCTGCGCGGCAAATGGGAAGAACAACTGCCCATCATTCAAAGTTCCCTTAAGAATGCCGACGTTCCTCTGCATAGCGTGAAGCTACTGGCGTGCGTGCCCCGCCCGCCCTCCATGCGCGATGGCTACGCTTTTCGCCAGCACGTCGAAGCTGCACGCCGCAATCGCGGCGTGCCCATGATTGCCGAGTTCGATTTGGCGCCCACTTTTTACTACACGAACCACCAAGCCGTGGTGGGACCCGGCCCCGTGCCCGTCATGCCCAAGCAACTCGAGCAGCTCGATTTCGAACTCGAATCGGCCATCGTCATTGGCAAGCAGGGCCGCAACATTCGCGCGCAGGATGCCGATAAGTATATTTTCGGTTACACCATCATGAACGACCTCTCCGCACGCAAAGAGCAAATGGAAGAAATGAAAATGAGTCTCGGCCCGGCGAAGGGCAAAGACTTTGCCACCGCTCTCGGCGCTTGGCTCGTCACCAAAGACGAACTCGAATCGTACCGTCGGCCCGGCCCCACCGGCGATCGCTACGCCCTGGAAATGACCTGCGACGTGAACGGTGTGCCCATTTCGAAGGGCAACATGGCCGACATGAACTGGACCTTCGCGCAAATCATTGAACGCGTGTCCTACGGCACCACGATTTATCCGGGCGACGTGATTGGTTCGGGCACCGTGGGCACCGGCTGCTTTATGGAACTCAACGGCTCGGGCATCACCAAGCAGTGGCTCAAACCCGGCGACAAAGTGGTGCTCAGAATCGCCGGACTCGGTGAGTTGGAGAACACTATTATCGAGGAACAGGCATGAACACACCCACCACGCCGTTTCCACACAAACTGAAACTTTTTGGCTACTGGCGCTCCTCGGCAAGTTGGCGCGTGCGTTGGACACTGCAATTTAAAGAAATTCCCTTCGAATACGTGCCGCTGAACATTCTTAAGGGTGAGCCTAAAAAACTGAGCCACCTGGCACGTAATCCTCTGGGCGCACTGCCCGTGTTGGAAATCGATGGCAGAACCAATTTATCCGAAAGTCTAGCCATCATGGAGTGGCTTGAGGATGTGCATCCCACTCCGGCGATTTACCCTAAAGACCCGCTCGATCGCGCCCTGGTTCGCAGCCTGTGCGAAATCATCAACAGCGAAACAGCCCCCCTGCAAACACCGCGAGCTCAAAATCGCCACACCATTGAAACGGACGAGAAGAGCTCTTGGGCCCGCGACTTTATTCGTCAGGGTCTTGACGCTTACGACAAAATTAGCAAACCGTACCGCACCGGAGAATTCTCGTTTGGGAACCAACTGACCGCGGCGGATATTTGCCTTATTCCCCAGCTCTACAATGCGACCCGCTACCAAATTAACGTGCCCAAAGAGTTTCCGTCCTTGGCAAAAATTTACACGACCTGCCTGGCCACGAACCCATGCCGCAAGGCTTCACCTGAACAGCAACCCGACGCCACCTGACATTTTTCTGCCACGGGTTTGAAGCACGAAATCCCCTATACTGAAGGGTATGGGTGGAAATAAAAAAGTACTGGGATTGTTAGTAACTTTTTGTCTTGCGGGCTGCGCTAGTCAGGGTCCGTCGAGGTCGGTCGGACTCGCTCCCATGCCTACCGTGAATTCAATTCCGCCGGCAAACTCCTCGACCCCAAGCCCTTCCCCCACCGTAACCGAAACACACTCCAACGGAGCCACCAAAGAACCCGCCGGTCCGCAGTCCGTTTCGATTTCAATGGATCAGGTGAGCACCGAACTCGGTGTGCCACGTGGTCGCTTGGAACAACAAACAAAAATTCTGGCTAAGTTTTTGGAAAGCCGCCACACGCCCAAAGGTTTGTGCACGGACGAAGACGATGACAGTACGGAAAAACTTTGCGGCATTATCGAGAACCTCACGAACAACCGCGTTAGCTCGCACAGTCGCCGCGAAACTGGCCGCCGCGTGCCCATTCGGCCCCATCACTTTGCTCAACAACAGGGCATGGGCTACGGCCGCCTGATGCGCTCCATCAACCGCGAACCTGTGAATCGCGTGATGGTGTGGTCTGCACGCATGCTGGCCACCACGAGTTGCCCGCGCAACTTGTCGGCCGCCGCGATTCGCCGCCTGGAAGCTGGCCTACCTACGCCGTCCGTGCGTTTTATGATGGAGAAGCTCTACGATCACGCCGCCGCGTGCTTACGTCCGCAGGACGAAGGTTACGAAATTACTCACTTGCGCCAAGGCCTGCTGCGCATGCAGTGGGGCAATAAGGCCGGGGCCAAAGCAGCTCTGGAACGTGCCGCACAGGCCGAGGACAGCACCGATCGCCCGCGCGTTTTGTACTGGGCGGGTAGCCTGCAAACCAATCCATCTCTGCGCAAAAAGTTTTGGGACAAGTTAGTCGATGAATACCCCCTCTCCTTTCACGCGCTGGAAGTTTGGAAACACCGCCGGCAAGATCCACTCGAAATTTTTGAAGCGCGCCCGGCCCTTACCCTTAGCCGTCACAGCGACAACGAGGACGTAGACAATGCCGTGCGCTGGCTAGAAGCCCTCTACGTACAAGGACACACCGAAGCCGGTCAAAAGTTGGCGCGCTGGTTGAACTCGACCTTTAAGGACGACCTCGCTCCGTCGCAAGCGCTGTACATTTCGGCGCTTAAGTCGGGCCGCGCGAATCCGCTGAACTCCATGACCTTCCTTACGCAGCAGGTGAATGAAAACCCCACCATGATCAATCGCCAAACCCTGCGCCTATTGTTTCCGCGCCCGTACTACGATGTGTTTGATCGGCACTCGCCCGAAACCGACACCTCGCTGGTGCTAGCCGTGGCTCGGCAGGAATCTGGATTCAATCCGCGTGCGCGCTCGCCCGCCAATGCTCAAGGACTGCTGCAACTTTTGCCCAGCACCGCCCGCCGCTTGAGCGGCAAGCGCCGCAACAACCTGTACGATTCCGAAATCAACGCCCAACTCGGCGTGAAGTACCTGAGCAGTTTAATTAGCCAGTTCGATGGCCGCGTGGAGCTCGCGCTGGCTGGCTACAACGCAGGCCCCGGCCGCATTGGCGACTGGACCTCGCGCTTTGATTCGAACAATTCCACGCTGTTCATGGACTTGATTCCCTTTAAGGAAACGCGCCACTACGTGGCCAATATTTTGCGCAACAACTACTGGTACGAGCGCATTTACGCCTCGGAAAATGCGGCGGGCCGCTCGCTGGCCAGCCTTAAGGCGCACAAGCAGCAGAAGAGCGAAATCGTAAGTCAGCTAGTAGAAGCGCACGAGAACGCGCGCATGCGCACCGCGAAGGTGGACGCGCCGGATACTCAGTAACGCGCACCCGATTTATTGGTACAAGCCTTAATGGGGCTGCGCACGGCGGCCCCTTCTTCGTACACCAAGCGAAAACCCTTATGACCGGCCATAACCAAGTAAGCCGAGCCCATTAATAAGCCGAACACGATAAGCACTTTAATGAGCATGGGACTGTCGCGACCAGGCGTGAATTTGGACCGAATAAAATAAAAAATAGCGGCCGCGCCCCAGCCCACGGCAAAGAAAATTTGCGCCGTTTCGGCTTGCTCAGCATGAGCCTCAAGCAAGGACGGATTACAGAAAGTGGGGCTAATGATGTGCTCGGCCTTTTCTCCCGTCTCCACGGCTAGCCAACCAAAGCCCGAGCCCAACACGCCCATCACGATGGACGGCAAACGGAGCCATTCGAAAAACTCAAAAATCGAGAAGATATAAAGCACCATCCCAGTTATCCAAAGGGCCAGGGGAAAGTGCACCAGGAGAGGATGGAGGTGTTCTTTGGGGAAGGTGGAGAGCATCTGTTGGAGTGCGAGCATGCCTTGTTTATAGCAAGGAAGCCCCACCCCGGGCACCTGACGGGCTAGACGCTTGCACTGCCCTGTGTTATTCCCGGGACCTTCTCAAGCTCTAGGCCGGAGAGATGGCCGAGACCCGCAGGGTCCTGGACATCCTCTGACATCTCACGGAGAGATGGCCGAGTGGTTTAAGGCACACGCTTGGAAAGCGTGCGTACTGTAACAGGTACCGTGGGTTCGAATCCCACTCTCTCCGCCAAGTTTTAGAATGAAATCCAAAACTTGGAAAATCGCTCAGAGCCCATCACACTCAAACTTTCACGCTATTTCCGTTTTTTGGGAACAATTTGGGAACACTTCGACTCCACTCGTTTCCATTTTTCTCGGAAACAAGCGAACTACGTTCGAAACTTTCTCAAGCTTGCTGCCCTTGTTGTGCACATAACGATCCGTGACTGCACTTGAAGAGTGCGAGAACAGCTGACGCAAATCCTCGCGATCCGCTCCGTGTTCCATCCAAATCTCGGACGTCGAGTGTCTAAGACCATGCGGAGAAACCGGCCCAATTTCGAGTTGAGCGCAGTATCGCTTGATGGCCTTTAAGAAACCCTCGTACTGAAGGAAGTTCTGCCCCGGCAAGGCTGCTACGTAAGGAGAAGTCGACCTCTCTTTAGCCATCTTCAAAAAATCCAGCAGCTCGGCCGGAATCTTGATTCGGTGCTGTTTCTTGCCCTTTGGATAGGGCTGAAACTTCTTTTCCTTTCGTAGGTAAGTCGAGCACACAAGGATTTCTCTTCTGTCAAAATCCACGCTCTCCCACTTCAGCGCCTGCACTTCACCCGCCCGAAGACCGACAAAAACTGCCAGCCAAATCGCGACGTCGTAGGACTTGCCCACAACGAAGCTCAACAACTTGATCGACTGATCCATCGGCAAATACTTCGCCTCGATCGTCGGAACGACTGGCTTAAGTGATTTCTTCACCGGGTTTCTTTGGATCAGTTCGAACAGCTCAATCGCATCTTCGAACATCTTGTGCATCAAGTTGTAGATATGAAGCCGCGTCTGCGGCGCACGACCCAACTTTTTCATTTGCGCGAGAACTCCCGAAACATGCGCCGGCGTAACGGCACGGAGTTTCAGATGCCCGAGCGAAGGCTCAACGTAGCGACGAAAATATTTGATCTGATCTTTGCGCCAACCCGTCGAGACATTTCCGTTGTCAGTCATCGCTTCCCAAGAAACGAAATACTCACTGACGGATTTTCCCGCGGAATTGTTTACCTTGAAGCCGTCGAACTTCTTCAGCTCCAAGTCGTTATTTCGTCGAATCGCATCTGCCTCGGACTGAAAAGTTTCCGTGATCCAATGACCGTCGGAACCTCTAACTTTCACTTGATACTTGATGCCGAACTTTCCGACTCGTGAAACTACTGACATGCTTATCACTCCATTTCTGGAGATTGAGCACGTCCACCACCCCTGCTTTTCAAAGAACCAAGCGATTTCAAAGCCGAGAGAGAACGAGCACGCTTAGGCTCTTGTCGTTCAACTGAGGTCTGTGCCTCGAAATACGCCAGTACATTTTTTAGGACGAAACGAAGGTGCCGTCCAACCTTTATGTAGGGAACCTCGCTCCGCGAAATCCAATAGTACACAGTGTTAACGGAGACCTTAAGAGCGTCCGCGAGCTCGTTTGGCGTCAATAGATCTGAATTCGCCTCCACAGGCTCACGGACGGCAACACTCGGCGCATCGCACTCGTTCTTCGTTCCAGGGGAGAGATGGAGTTTCAGAGGAAGAGAGGGGGTAAGGGAGGGTTCTTCCTCTGATTCATGATAACCACCATTCACAACTTTTTTGAAAGTTCTCATAGTCAGTCCTCTCTGTTCTTTTCGCCCGCACCCGCTGTAGGTTTGGGACCAAGCTGCTGACCTCGGTATCTCTGCAAGAGAGAGCGAGGTCAGCAGCGTCTCGGGCGCCCGAACCGGAAGCGGGTGCGGGCGAAGCACCGGAGAATCCGGTGCTTATGCCGTTTTGGATCGCGATTCATTTTGTGACGCACTCTCCCGAATTTGGGGGGTATCTTGGGGGGGCAGGCCCTCAGACTTGCCTGCACGTTTTCGCGACGGCTTATGCACAACCCCTTCGGCATTGCATAAGACTTCCTCGCCTTGATTCTTCAACGCTCGTTCGGTCTGCTCGGCCTTTGTCTGCAGAAATTTATAGATCGCCTTCGCCTTTTCACCGTCCAGTAACCCGGTGCAGATATCGGTCTGAGTTTTCTTCATATGCGAGAAAGCCCTTTCGCAGGTCCACTTGCGTGAGATGGATAACCGCTGGGGGTTCTTACGATAGGCATCAATCACCGCATCGAATATCTCGCCGAGGTTCACGCTATCGTGAAGTTCTGCCTCAAGGCTCTTTTGAAGCTCCTGAAGCTCAGCCGCTCCCCTGCGGCTCACACTGAGTGACGTTCGATTTGCTTCATGCAACTTTTCCATGTTCCTGAATTCCTTTCCTGGCGGTGCTTGCCGCCGATTCAATTTCACTACGAACGGCATCGCGCAGCCGATTCATGTTGGATAACAGGAGGCCTGCCGAGCGCTGCCATCCTTCATCAAGAAGAATGACTTTCGACTTAGGTCGAATTTGAAAACGCACCTTGGAGTAGAACGCCCGAATCGAGTCCTGATAAGCCCGCGCAACTAGCGGATCGTCGGTGACGATAAAGACACTCGTGAACTTGCATTCAATACGGTCCTCGTAATGCGAAACGATTCCACGAATTCTTTTGGCGCTTTTGAGCGTTCTCTCATATTCGATAGCGGCAGTTTGCCTGGCCGTTTCTCCAAAACTCCATGCTGCATCCGGGACACGGCGGGCCAAGTTCCTTGCAAGAATCTCAAATCGTGGTCCAAGACTGCCCGAGCGAAGCTCGATTTCACGTAGCCACCCATCGGGGCCAAAGATGCCACCAAGCGCCTGCACAATGCGACTAACGGCGAGGTCGTGTTCGTCGTAGGTTCCCGCTACCCCCGGAGAAGGCTTAGCTCGCACAAAAAGCTCGCGACTTCCGTTCATACGCCACTCCTCGACGATGTGTGAGTATCGCCTGAGGACAACGTGGATGCGTTTGTAGGCCGTACTTCGATCTCCGCCGGTAAAGAAACGCTCCCACAGCTCTCGAAACGAAATGATCCGATGAACCTGCACAGCCGACAAAATGGCTGCATCACGAATGTACGGAAACGCTTGTTCCATTCTTCTTTTCTCCTCAATTTTGCTTCGAGATCGACAATTCGCACTCTCGCAAAAATCTTGCGCCCCGAGCCATCGCGCTCAACGATGGCCTGTCCTCGCGGCATATTCTTCAGATCGTTGGGATGGACGGCCCAAACCTCCTCCTCATGCAGTCGGCCGTATTTCTTTGGATTCGTGGCCGTGAGAATACGATCCAGAATCTTCCCCGAGGTTTTCTTGCTGCCCAAAAGCCTTGCCCATGAGTCGGCCTCTTTCTCGCTATTCAGTCGATGAAGGATTTTGATTCCTGTGTTGGTTTGGATCTGCTCGGCAAATTCATCTGATACGGCACGAAGGTCGGCAAGCGTTTGAGTTGAGAGTGTCAGCATGATTTTTGTCGAGCGCACCGTTTGCGGAAGTACTTCAAATCCTCGATAGGCAAGCCCTGCGAGTTCATCGATGTAGACCGACACAAGGGGCTTTGCGGAGATGGCATCGGCTCCGAGCGCCGCCCGTTCAGCAGAAAGCGTGCCGATCTTATGCAAAAGGAGTTTTCCTAGAATGCTCGCGCCACGGTGATTGGCGAGTTTCTGTAGTCCCACATAGAAACATCGTGGCTCCTCAAAGGCGCTGGCGAGGTCGATGTTATGAACGCCCGCAGGGGCCATTGATCCAAGCCTTGGCATCCAACGAGAATGGATCAGGGCATTGATGCGGTTCGACAGGCCCGTGTGGAACTCCATGTACTCTCGTGCACGGAGCGCGCTTAGCGAGTTGAAAGAACGGCGTAGCTCGACTGCATCCGCCGGAAGGCTCTTGATTTCTTCGGCGAACGACTCGATATCGACAGCCAGTTTCGCGAGTTCACGGAGATCCGGAGCAATATTCATAAGCTCCATAAGCCGTAAGTAGACATAGAGCAGGTTTCTTGCGCATCCCTCGTAGAACTCGGACTCGAAGCCCATAGCGGCGATGAATCCATCCACCACTTGGTCTCTCGGCCCGAGCAGGGGATTGAACGAAAGGTTGCCTTCGACTTCACGCCCAAAGAGCATGAAGTCAAAATGGGGCCCGGCTCTTCCGAGGATCGAACGATCTCCCTTACCGTCGATGACGATCACCGAGTAGCCCTTAGCGATGTCTTGAGCGATGAGAGATCGCAGCGTGGTGGTTTTGCCCGAGCCGGTCATTCCAAGGACCAAGGTATGAGTGAGTCGATGGGAGTCCGGCAGCATAAAGAGATGTCGAAGCGGCCAGGTGCCCGCATATCCAAGAACAGTGCTTCTCATTTGCTCACCTCTGTCCGAAAGTCTTCGTCGAGCATGATGAGAACCAGTGAATCGGGCTCCGCCTCCACTACGCCCCGGGCATTTCGCATGTCGGCTGTGTAGGTGTCGGCGGCGAAGTTTGCCGTTCCGGCGAGGCCCGAGAGCATGGAATTGCGAACACTCCCGTCCGAGACGGTTCCCAAGGGCCCGGCCTGAAATGTCATGAGGCCACTTGCTGCACCCGACACGAAGGCAGAAATGGCGGCACCGGCTACGGCCTTGCCACGCCCGGAGCTGTACTCGCCTGAAAGCCCCGCTGATCCATCTGGCGACAGAAGCTGGGCTTTGATCGGATATGCCTGGCCGTCGGGACTGCGAAGCGTGTGAAAGCCAACGAATACTCTTCGCTCCGAACGCCCCTGAGTCGTACCGATGATGAGACTGTCAGGGGGAACGATCATGCGACCTCGACTCATGGCCCCCTGGGGAAGCTTCACGAGTACCGGTGTGTTCTCCTGTTCCGAAACGATGCGGTTCTTTAGAATCCCAAGCAAGAACGCGCCTCGATCGAGCCTTCCAAACGAACCCTCGGCCCTCGATTCGACGATCTCAAGATTGAAGTGGTCGGTGCGACTTGCCGTCTTACGCTGCGGAGCGTGGTCTGAAGTGTTCGACTTAGCCTCTTGGGCCGTATCTAGGGTCGCACTTCGGGCTTCCTGGGGCAAAAACCCCATCCATCGGGCCATACCGGTGAACGTAAATCCCGAATACAGCGCAACGGCGACAATCCCCATGACAGCGACGCTGCTGACCGCGACACCGATATTTCGATACTCGAGCCCCCGCAGTTTCTGACCGCCGAGCTCAACTTCACAGACAAAGCACCTAACAAGGCGCTTCCACGCGGCGTTGAGCGATGCTCTGAGTTTTCTGAATAAGACGTGATTTTTCATAGACCCCTCCGAATGCGAGCAAGGATGCAACCGCGATCCTTGGAAGTTGGAACGAGCCAAAGGGACACCTGCGCGCCCGACTTCATCACGAGCGTCAGCGATGTTTCTTTGGCCGTTGTGGCATTGGCCTGCACAACTGCGTACCTGGGGTTCGGCGTCGTGACTGTCTTGAAGTCGCGAGAATTTCCTGGAATCGCGAAGTCGAAGTCCTCGGAGAGCTGAAGCGTTGATGCCGCACCAAGCGGAACAGCTAAGCGTTCGACGGACTTGCCCCGAACCCGGATGTCGCATTCACGCGTGGGGCCGGCAATGGCCTTCGGCAGATACGCGACGAGCAGCAGGAGTGCCCGCGTTTTTCGATTTTTTGGAAAAAAGATCCCCATAAACTCTCCTCTTGGTTTGAATTTTTTGAATGAACTGTGCGGTGCTAGCTGTAGTCGCGCATTCGCTTTCGAAACGCTCCCCAGTCAACCGAGTCCAAGTCCGGTGGCTTCCGCTGCGCGCCGAAACGTCGCTCGAAGAGTTTGGCCGTTTCGCCCTTTAGAAGTTCTTTGCCGAACGCAATCTGGGTGACTTGATGCGCTTTCCAAGCGGCCCCGCCCGCTAGAGCGGCGCCGCCGCTAGCCACCATGCCCACGCCTTTGACGCCAAGTTGCGCCGCCTGCATGGCACTCTGTATGAACCCGTCCATCTTTAGAAATGCCATCGTCGAAACAACCGGAGCGATCATCGTCACAAGAAGTGCGATCCAAAACAGAAAGAACGCGCGAAGCTGCTCGCCCTTCCCGTGCTGGGCGAGGTAGTCGATCATGTGCTCGAGCACGGCCGAGATCATCGCCCATGGAATCCTTACGAAAAGCATCGCAACTATGAAGAACAAGAACATGCGAAAAATCTTCTGCGTGGCCTCCATGACGACGGTCGGAATCAGAAGCGGTGCTGCCACGGTTGCGCAAACCCAAAGCACACCGTAGAGCCAGAAAATGAACTCACCCACATAATGAGCTAGCGTCATTCCCCATCCGGCAAACATTAGCCGCATCCGCCCCATGGGCCCATTCCAGAACGATCCCTGTTCGGTGAGCGTTTGAAATCGCTCCAGGCTGCTCTCGATTGACCCTTGGCTTGAGATCACTTTTTCAAGTGCCCACACAAAATCCTTCGCCCCCTCGACGATGGGTCGAAAACAGCCGAGCAAACAAAGTGCAACGGCCGCGCGAACGAGTATCGCACCGGCCTCCATGCCCCCTCCGCGATGAATCGCAATCAAGTCGACGATGAGCGCAAGAACCGTCAGCAAAACTACTAATCCAATGCCGACGGCTCGAAACTGGTCGAAAGTGTTCCACGCAAAAGAGGTAAAAAATCCAGGCGCTAGATCCGTGCTACCCATAGCTCCTCCTTTAAAATGGCCTTGCCGCGAGCGCAGAGCTTGCGCGAGCTTGCCTAGAGTCTCCTCGCGACGCTCGCAGCTCGCGCTCCAGTGCAATGTCTTGAGCTTTGTTGTTAGTGCGTTCGGCGGCCTCGATAGTCATGAGACGAATGATTTCTGCTTGTGACCGTTGGATGTCGCCGAGAGCCTGAAGAGAAAGCCCCTCTGCTTGGGCGGAGAGTTTCGCCGCCACTCCGGGAGAAGCACTTCTTGCCTGACGAGTTACCACGAGCCCCGCTTCTTTGGTCGAATCTGAAGTGCTCACCAAGCCGTTCTGATAGGCCATCGTTTCGCCCACAACCTGAGATTCCTCTTCTAAACCTCGAGGCAAGCGCTGCGCCGATTTGAGCTCGGCAACACTCTCTAAGATTTTGTCGATGGCCTTGGCCTTGTTGTTAAGACCGCCCATTTCACGGTCCTTCGATTTGATGACCGAAGCCGCGATCTTGATTTCCTCGAGAATGCGCTTGTGGTTCTCGTAGATCGAGCGCATTTCGTTGACCTGAGATGCCGCCTTGTCGAGCTGCTGCTTCAGAATGGCGAGTTCCTCAATGTGCTTAGCCAGAATCGCATAGAGGGGAGCATTCTCCTCGCCGAAGATCGAAGCGTTCGCGTTTCCGGCGCAAACTGCGAAACACGCGATAGCCACGCCTGCGACTGCTACGCTTTTAGCCCGCTCGCTTAGGTAACGGATCGCTCCCTTAACGGCAGCTTTAGGGCTTCGCCCCAGGGAGCGCTCCTCGTCGGCAATGAGCCTGTCGATTCGATCGCGCTCACTTTTCTTCGATGTAAAGAGAGCATAGTGAAGCGGGCTCTGGGCAAAGCTCGCCCAATACATTCGGCCGTCGCGCCACAGAAGAAAAAAGTCGCCGGGCTGTCTGCTGGCGAGCGCCTCCTTTGTCTCGTCCGTGAGAGGAATGAATCTGTCGACAGTGCTCTCACCCTTCGGAAGGCCCAGGAACCAGCCGGTCGGGCTATTGATCAGGATGTCCTCTCCACCCGCGAAGGCGGCAATTTGGCCCGGATGCTGGGCGGCGCAAATCACGGAGTTCCCCGTTTTTCGAACTCGGTTCCACATGCCCGTTACGACATCCGGCGCGCACTGCATGAGATACTTGAGCTCATCCCAACAGATTTTGGCCGGAGGCAGGTCGCGCCCGAGTCTCGACGCAATAAGTAAGTTTACGACGAAGAAATAGGGAACGATCAGAGGGTTCGCCTCGGCGCCCGGGCTCACCATGGGGCCCGTGAAGTAAAGCACTCGGGAGCGAATCTCGGGAAGACTCCCGCCGTCAAAATGCTCGCCGTAGATGCCGCCTCGAACAAAGGGGTCAAGGAGTTCGGCAAGCTGAGCTTCTCCGGCATCACGAAGGAGTGCGGCCCAGTCGGATAAACCGGCTCCAAAGTCGGCCCTTTGGGCCAGTTTTCTAAGGCGCGCCATTGAGAGCGGCTCAACGTGACCACGAGGGTCGGCAAGAAACCGCGTGAAGTCCACCAACGCTTCCTGCCGAAAGTTCTCGTCATCGAACTGGGCCAGAATCTTCATGATCGAAATGCCCGCAGGGTGGTCGCTAGAGGCCATCTCAAAGGTCTGTCCGTCGTAGGCTCGAACGAAGTTATCAAAGCCATGTCCGTTATCGAGAATGACAACGGAACGATCCGTTTCTTCCAGGATGTAGGCGAAGAGGTTTGCAAGCGTCATCGATTTGCCCTTACCCGACGGGCCAAAACAGACGGCGTTACCCGACGCTAAATCATCCTGAAATCCCGAAACGTGGAGAAGCTCCCGCTCAGGCGTAAAGAAGTTCGGAAACTGAGGCGGAGTCGTCCACGCAAACGGCGTCGGGAGAAGTCCCGCAACTTCGATCCCAGTCAGGGTGCGCTCAAGAATGGAATCCCTCGCTCCACGATGCAGAAGCTCAAGATCGCGAACACCCGCATGCGAGAGCGGAATGAGCGAGTCCGTGAATGCCATTTGCGGCAAAGCGAGAGCTCGCTCTTTGGTGCGAAAGGTCAGGACTCCTTGGACGGCAAAAATTCCATCCTGGCCCGAGATCAATTGCCCGATGGTGTCGTAGGCGGCCGTTGCCGAAAGGCTCGCCTCGATCTGACTCGATGCGCCCCCTTGGAAGCCTTTCATCGAGCCGTGTTTCATGGAGTAGCGCTGAATCGCCGAACGTGAGTTCTTGTGAGTTAGCCGTAGCGTGTAAGTCACCTCATGAGGCATCCGAAGAAGACTCGAAAGGTCGCGCAACCCAAATTCAAGAGGCAAGGCGCCGAGTTCGAAGCTGTGAAGAGACTGGTCCTCTCCGTGAACAATGTGCCCCGAAACAAGACCTTGAACCGAGAACGAAGGGCAATCCTCTTCGCGACTCTCAAGGCGAAGGTCGCAAAGAAACTCGGTAAGGTGCTTTTGATACTTCTTCGGGGTCGAAAAATAGACGCGATTTTCAAAGAAGGGTCCGGCACTACAGAGAGCCTCCCTGCGTTCGCGCCGCAGGATCGAAATCGCATCGCTCCCCTCTCTGGTCGGAGTTTGCAAATCGACTTGAACTCTACGAAACGAAACAACCAAAGGAATGTTCTGCGGAAAGTGGCAAAGTCGGTCGCGCACTCGTTTGAAGTACCCGAATTCGTCGTCAAAGGTTGCCTCCGAAAACTGCGGTCCGAGCACTCGAACGGAATAGAAACCTTCTCGCTGCCCGTTGAAACCACTGCCTGTAATGGCCCGAAAGAATCGCACCAGCCGCGAGGGGCCAATCGCCAGGCGAACGCCAAGCATCGCCCCAGCTACAGCCACGAGCACGCCCACCGTAACAAGCGGATGCCCTGGGATAGACGCCGAAAGGATCGACATCAGCACGACAAGCCCCGTCAACTCGACGGGGGTGAACCCAAAGAGGGTCGGTTTTGATTCGAGAAAGCGTGTCGAATGAATTCGAAATTGAGACATACCTACAGTCCTCCCAGACTATTTTTCATGATGTTTAAGAGCCCATTCACCACGCAAAGCGTGCCCACAAGGCCCAGAACTTTCAGAAACGGACCCCAACCGATTTTTTCTGAGAACATGCCGAGCAACAGAGTTACGACCGCCATGAGACCGCCAACGGCGAACGCCGTCGGCATAATCGCCCCACGAAGCCGTTCAATTTTTGCCGAAACCTCGTCAGCCAGCGCCAGATGAGGAATCAACGCCACTGCAAATGCGATCGCGAAGTTCATCATTTCTAGTTCCTCCGCAAGGGCATCAGAAATCCGCCCTCCTCATAGGTGTAGACCTTGTGCGGTTCGTGATACTCGCCGTCGATCTCAAGCCAGTCGGTTTTTCCGACGCGAAGTCGAGGCTGGCGTACACGGGCCTTAAGACCCGCAGGAACGTTTCCAACCCCGATGTTGTAAGAATTCTCTTCGCGACTCGAAGTTATCGCCATCCCTTGAGGTTTCGTGGGACGCAACAGATCCTCAATGAGTTGTTTATCGGTCATGGGTTTTGGCTCGGAACTGATTGCCGTAACGAGCGCGGACGCGACCGACCCACCAACCCCGGCCCCGAGCGTAGCCCAAGCGTTGTTGTTGTGAGTCGCACCGATAGCGCCGATGACGAGGCCCGTCGCAACGCCTGCACCAAGCCCCACCCACATCGACTTCTTCGTAAAGGGCACAGAGCTGCATCCTTGAACGGAAAGCATTGCGAGAGTGAGCGTGCTCGAAAGTAGCGCCGACCTCATGCAACCTCCCGCGATTCGTCGGGGCCAGCCTGACCAGGTTGTTTCGACGCCTGACCCGACATTTCGAGCCGTCTTCGATGAGGGAATACGAGAAGCGTGAGTTTTGGGAGTTTGTCCTTTGGGATGACATGCAAACGAAGTTGCAGTTCAAGATCACCATTGGCGTAGTTCGGCCAGAAAGCACCGACTTCTTGGCGCCGAGTCGTCACCTCGCCGGTCTCCGTATTGACCTCTTCCAGATACAGAACGCACTTAAAGAGCGGCGGAAGTTTTGGATCGGGCTTTTCCGGCGCCTCCATGCGAGTTCGAATCTTGTGCTCAAGCTCCGTGAGCAGGCCCCAAACCACTTTTCGTGCAAAGGACTCTTTTGGAAACACCGCAAGTCGAATCACTTCGGCATCCGTGTTGATCGCCGACAGGTCGAGTCGCATAGTAAGGGCGCCGCTCGGAAGATTGTTGTCCCAAACGGCGCCCACGTTGATAGCTTCACCGCCTTTCACGAACCGAACCACGCTCATCACGGGCCGCTCGCGAACGATAGGTTGATTTTTTTGAATCGCATTCGTAGTCGTCATGTTGAATTCCTCCATGGTCAGTACATGTCGTGCCCATGATGGGGCAGAAGAAGAGTTGAAAGTTCACTTGAGTGATACACGCTAGGATGCGTGTTCGTGTGTTGGTTGCGCTCCTCGGTGAACGCACTTGCAATCGTGAGCCCCGCAAGGAGCGCGAAGACAAAAAGTTCCCACATATTCCATTCCCCCGTTCTGAAATGTTGAAGATTGATTGCGGAGTTCGCGAAATCAGCAGTCGCCGATCTTTGTTCCGCTGAGACTTAGGCACACAGGCCGCGCCTCACCGGACGATCCGCTGGGACCATTCGGCCCTTGAGGCCCGACCGGTCCCGTTGGGCCGAACTGTGCCACTCGACATCGGCCGCCCGAATCGCGACTTCCCGGCGGACCACCAGGACCGCCTGCACCGCCAGGGCCCCCGGGCCCGCCTGGGCCGCCGAGTCCGGGAAGCTTCTCGTAGCGGAACGAAAGATCCTTCGCTTCGGCAACGTCTACTGTAACGGACATGCTGTCGCCGCCGGCAAAGCCCGAGCCCCCGATAGCGCCTGCGGCGCCTCGACCGCCCTGAGCGCCGTCTCCGGTTTCACGTTTGCAGTACCAGTGTTTGAAGCAGTGCCCATGGTCGCCAATGGCCAGGCGAGAAAGACTCAGCAGCGTGCAATCCGTCTCATAGTCGGCAACCCCGTCGCCTCCACGAGCACCCACGGGACCCATGCCGCCTCGAGCACCGGCAAGACCAGCCCCACCATTTTCGCCACGAGCCAAAATCAAAAGAGATCCCGCGCCGGTCGTCGCCTTGAGATCGAGCGATCCACCGTGACTGCCAGCCGCACCCAACGGAGCCGCTCGACCTTCGGGAAAACTTTCTATGACAGCGTCGTCGGCAATGATCGCACGCACATCAATGCGAAAATCTCGACCTAGGGTTCGGAGCCGAGCTCCTTTGCGCAAAAACAGTCGATTGATGCCTGTTATTTCGGATGCCGGCCAATCCACTGCACTTGCGACTTCCAAGTCGAGCGGCGTTTCAATCACGGCCTCTCGCGACTCAAGCACGGCACCGTCGCGCATGCCCACTACGGAATACACGTAACGATTTTGTGGTTCGACCGACGAATCCGAAAACGACTTTGCAGCTCCTGGCAACAAGTCGAGCTGGGCGATCTGCCCGTGATTGTCTTTTCGTTTCACGATGTATGCCGACACATCCGGCTCTGGCGACCACGAAAGCGCAACCTCGAAGCGATTCGGCTCGGGCAGCTCGCGAAGACTTGCCGAAAGATCACCCACCTCGGCAGAGCCGACTTGCGGTGTTGCCGAAGGTGCTGTCGTCGATGGTGATGACATCAACGGATCGCTCGGATCATCGAAGCTCAACTTGCCGCAAGCGGCGAACAAAACAAGAACGCCCGTCGCGCAAGCGGCGCGACGAAATAAAAAATACCTCTTCATCAATCCCCCTCATAAGTTCAGTCGGAATTCTTTTGACGTGCAGTTCCACTCTCGGCCCCTCGCCGAGTAATTCTGCATACGCCGTTCTCCGAAATCGCCTTGACTGGAAGACCGAGATTCAGGCACTCTCTGCGCTACTGAAGCTCTGGCCTGCTTTATGGTTCCTGAGTCGCAAAACCTTCCACGGAGCGCGATTCAAGTCCCATCCGGGTCAGGGCTTTTTTATTTTCCGTTAGGTTAGACTGTTCGTGCTCCCACCTTCGGACAGTCCCTGGGTACCGCCGCTTCGCAAACCACGTCCAACCGTGCCGCCGGTACTCATGACACCGTTTGTGCCGTGACCCGCGACGCGGAATGTACCGCTACCGCCACGCTCTTGTTTGCCAACTCCACCGCCGCGAATTTTTTCCGCGCCGAGAGCAGCAAATGCCAAAGCCATGTAAAAAACTTTCGATTTCATGATTCCCCCTTATTGTTTTTTTATTTTTTAAAGTTCGCTATCCGATAGTTCCGCCCGAGCGAGCGGTACGACCAATCGTTCCGCCGCGGGCAACGGTCAGATTATGAGGCCGTGGTCCACCGACCGTGCCCCCACCATCTGGATTCCCGCCGCTTCTTTGCAATACTTGTCCGATAATTCCCCCTTTCTTGTTCTCTAATCGCAAACTCGTTGCCGAAATCAGGATCGAGAAAAGCCCCACGGTCCAAAGTTTCTGTTTTGTACTCTTGGTAAACATCGCAGTTTCTTCCTCTCTCTTTCCGTCCCGAGTGGATTGAGGAAGTATTGTTTTGCTTTTCTCTGGTCAACGCAAAAATTACCAAATATAGAGATTCTCTGGATTTTAGAGAATTATGGACAAAAAAGAGAGATATAAACCAAATAACAAGTACTTAGTCTCGGAACTGGTCGAAACCGCTCGGGCTCAAAAGTTCCGCACGGCGTCCGCTTTTTGGGAAGAACACCAAAAAGAACTCTCCATCAGCTACTCCCAGTACGCTGCGGTCGAATCCAGTAAGCGTATGCCCGACATCAGTCTCACGCTCGAGATCGCAAAAATTCTCGGCATCGAAGAGAGACTCATCTGCCATGCCTGGGCCAAAGATCACATGCCCACGCCCGAGACGCGCTCTTACTTCGAGCCCGCGCCAGGAACCGAGAGAAAGGGCGAGCCCCTGTACTCGCAAGCAGGTCAGATCGACAACTATTACGTCATTCAAGAAAGTCAGATTAAAAAATTCCTCGAAACGCCGAAGCTCTGGGAAGTAGCCTCGGTGATTTCCGTTTACAGTCTCAACGCGGATATCACGGAAAAAGATGTCGCACGACTCTCAGGCATTCCCCTTGCAGAGGTCAAAGATATGGTCGAATGGCTTCGCAACGAAAACCTCGTGCTCGCACAGAAGGGCGTTCTCAAGCGCAAACGGAAGTATTTTCACATCCCGAACCTCGAAGAGTTCCGTCCCCTGCGAGATCAGAACTTTCTTCACGCCTCACAGGCGCTCATAAAAATGATCAAAACCCAGGATCTGCTCGAAAAAAAAGCCTACCGCGTCACACTCGTCAGAAGGCTAAGCGAAGCACAGATCAAACAGACCGTTGAAGAAATAGATCAGGTCGTCGCGAAGCTAATGAACTTGCCCGAAGAAGGCCCCGACGCTTTTGTCTGCACGATCGCACTTGGGCGTCGGTACTCGCTCTAAAATTTTTGGGGGATTTGGGATTGTCGTCGCTCAACGCATTTTACTTTTTATTCGGAATCAAAGGCCTCTTTTTTGGAGCCTACTATCCGCTTTGGCCAAACATCTTGCTGCAACTGGGCTTCGGAACCTCCGAGATCGCGAAGGTCTTTGGCATCCAAACAGCAGTGAATCTCGTCTTCAATATCCCAAGCGGCGTTCTCGCCGATCGCATTGGGCACAAACGCATTTCACTTGTGGGAATTTTATTTATCGTCGTTGGCGTACTGATACCTGCAATCTACGGAGTCCGCCTAAACACGATACTTGCCGGGACCGCACTCGTTGCACTCGGTGATACCTTCGCAGCAGGCGCCCTTCAAGCCTGGCTAAAGGATGTACAAGAGCGCAGCAACGGCCTTGCCGTCACAACTCATACGATTCTCTCACGCGACCAGTTCGAGAGATTCGGCATGATCGCAGGAGCTTTCGTTTTGATTCCCCTTGTCGTGTGGATTTCAAAGACCGGAGTCGGCTCCACCGAGAAAATTCCCTGGATAGTCCTCGGGCTTGTCAGCCTGATATTTTTCGCCTGGGCCGCCATCATCAAAGCGGCCCCAGTCGAGATCCACTCCCGAGCAAAACACTTTAGCTTCGACAGCTTCAAGGTGCCCTCACTCAGGCGCCTGTTCTTAAGCTGCCTCATGTACGGATTCGCCAGTGCCGTACTCGGAACGGTCTTCTGGCCCAAGGTGAACACGCTCGTCACTGTTGGGCTCTCGGTCGCCTCCGTTCAAGGAGTGCTGAGTCTTACGCGCATAGCTGGCATCACGCTCTGGAAAAAGAGCGGCTTCATGCACAAGGGTTGGGCCATGGCGCTGAGCTTACTCATTGCGAGTGTTTTTCTGGCTCTCTTCGGAGTTACGCAGCTAGGCTGGCTCGCCATCGCAAGCTGGCTTCTTATGGTGATCGGCCTTTCGCTGCATGCCGGTGCACTGGAGTTTTCGATCTTGACGCTCTCGCCTGCCAACAAGGCCACGGCCCTCAGCACCGCCGCCGCAGTCCAAGGCGTCGGAACCTATCTTTCGGCACTCATCATCGAAAACACCACTCAACACAACGCACACTTGGGAGCGGTCTGCGTGGCAGGCGCCGCATGCCTGCTGCTCGCCGCAGCCACGGCACTGCCTGACTTGCGAAGGCGGCCTTAGGGACCGAGGGCACCCTTCGGCACGTAGGAGTCGGTGGTCGAATTGTTTCCGAGTTGATTGGAGGCATTCGGCCCCCATTTCATTTCCCACTCGATGAAATCAGGGCATCAATTTCTTGGATCAATCGCTTCTTCACATTCACATCGGCGACAAGTTTTGCTCGCTGAACCTTACTGTAGACCACCTGAAATGTTGCTTCGCTGACGGCGGCGGCGTTTGCTGCACGACTAGCCAACCGATCTAGTTGGTCATCCAATTCCGCAAGTCCGGCACTTCTATGATCAAATGAATTCCTGATAGCGATGGCTGCGGCCCGCTGTTCGGGCGTAGCTTCGGGTTTAAAATCAATTCTTATATGACGTGGATCAGCCGGGTTCCCCGAGAGCCCGCTAATCGGGCACACTCTTTCGACTTCCCGATGCAAATCTTCCATATCGGCAGCATGAACCGCGAATCCAATAAAGACTACGGCGTGCAGCAGATACCTCATAATTCGACATCCCCGATCATGCCGCTGGCTACCGTCGTACCTCCGTTGTCGCCGTAGAAAGTCGTCCCGGCTCCGCCCGTTTCTAGGGGATAAATAATGTTGGCACCGGGACTCAGATAACCTTTGTAGACGGCTTGGAAGGAGTCGTAACCATAGTAAACGCTTCCCGACGAATGAATAGACCCGGCGTCGGCGGTGGTTGAGTTAACCCCCACCCCAACAACTCCAGCAACACTGGTACTGTAGTGTCCACCGGTTACCACGACATCAATGTTGACTCGTGTCGTGTCTCCCGTGCAAACGGTGGCTCGGTTGTTGGTGGAATCGTTATTCATGGCTCGCCAGGAATCCGTGCTGTAGCTCCAGCTATTGGTTGTCTCGAATTTCTTAATCGGACGCGACACGCGATTATGCGCATTGAACACACCTCGGAATACCAGTGTATCGTCGGTTTGGCCTCCCGTAGAATTGGTAAGGATATCTCCCACCCACCTGCGGTCCTTGGCACCCGACTTGTACTTGATCCTTGAGTGCTTTGTATCTTGCACCAACGCCGTCGCACGAGTCGTGTTGTTCGTCCACGACTCAAGTTCAAGGGTAGGAACACCACCCGACAAGTAACAGTACACGGCGTACATTCGACTCGCGGTCGAAGCTCCAGCCAAGGAAATGTTGATTTCATCGTACTGCTTGGTCACGTATTTGCTTCCATCCCACAGGTCGATCACGCCAGACGTCAAATATAGCGTGGTTTTGGCACTTTGATCTGTGTCGGGTACCGGAGTCGCCGAGACAACTGTCAGGCGTCCGGTACTGGCTCCGGTCGGAACTCCAACCGCACTGTTGAGCTGCGTTTGGAGGTTAGCCGTCACCCCGCTCAGGTAACCAAGTTCGGTACTGGTGACGCTACTGGCGCTCGCGCTGCCGTTGGAATCTGTCACCATGGCGCGACTTGCGGTGTAGCTCGTGACGGAGTTTCCTCCGCTTCCGTTCGGACCGGGATCGACCGCATAGTAAAGAAACGTACCGTCGGAGACGAAGGGATAGACTGCGGTGCTGTTTGCGGCCGCCGTCGTTTCGTAGAACACGACCTCCGCGGCCCTCACGTTATAACTGCCTTGCGCGGTGTAAACACCTATTCGGTGATATCGATAGGCCGAGTTCGTAATCCCGGAACTTACATCGATCGTTTGGCTATTCGATGAGGTGAAGGATGAGGAAGTATAAAGGTCTGTCCAAGTCGAGTTGTCGTCAGATCCTTGAAGTTTGATTGTATTGGAGTCTCCGGCGACGCTAAAGGCATAGTCGTTTGTCGCGTATACTATGAATCTCGAGATACTCTTGGTATTTCCGGATCCCCAATCTTTGCCGACATAGCCCCATCCGGGTTGAGATGTGTAATTGCATCCGCCAGACCATGACTGAGAAGTCACGCCATCGAAACAGCCGGCTAGCCCGCCGTAGGTCGTCATGTTTCCGATGGTCGTGCCCACGGTCGCGCCGACCAGCGTTTGATTATTCACAGCCGGGATCGATCCCTTGTAGCTCGATCCCCATGTCAGAGCTCGCCCACCCGTGGCGTCTTGTCCCACCACGAACGTGTACATGCGACCTGTCACGAGGTTCGTCGGATTGCCCATCGTACGATTGCCGCCAAGCGTGACTTTGTAAATTCTTCCCAAGGAGCCACCCACCGAGATCGTCGCTGCGTCGGTGAGGTTTGAGAATCCATCAAATGTACCGCTTGCTTTTGAGTCGAGCTGCGATTGAATGCTGCCTGTCACGCCACTCAAGTATCCCAGTTCCGTGCTCGTCACCGAACTTGAGCCTAGATTTTTTGAGCCATCGGTCACCAGTGCTCGGCTGGCTGTAAGTCCGGTTCCGTTGATTGTCGCAGCCGTCACCGTGCCCGTCGAAGTGATATTCGCGCCCACCTGCAGCGCTCCCGACATCGAATCACCGAGCTTGCTCACAGGAGAGTACCCAAGAGAAGCTTGCTTCGCGTTGAGTTGCGTCTGCACATTGGCTGTCAACCCATGGAGGTTCGCACCTAAGTTTGCCGTGACTCCACTCAAGTAACCGAACTCCGTGTCCGTCACGATCGACGCCGACGAAGTTAGGTTCTTCGACGAATCGAAGAGTGCAAAACGTGAGGCCGTCGCACCCGTGGAGTTGAGAGTCGCAGCTTGGACTGTGCCCGTCGAAGTGATATTCGCACCCACCTGTAGCGCGCCCGACATCGAGTCGCCCGCCTTGTCGACCTTGCTTGCAGACGAGCCTCCGGCAGAAAGTGTATTTATCTGCGACTGCACGTTGGCAGTGGTGCCAGCAAGGTAGTTGATCTCACTCACGGTTGCAGTAACACCCTTGAGCGCGTCGGCGCTGGTGGCACTCAGCGCAAAGGCCGTGCCTTTGGCGCGAATGCGCGGGAGCACGATGGCTGGAGTATCCATGCTTCCGTTCGCAGCGCCGGAGTCGACCTCAATCTGAAAGTAGACCGCCTGTGAGGCAGCGCGTTCCCCCAACCGGTCCACGAGACTGGGTGATCCGGCAGCTGCGTCTAAATTTATTGTAAAACGGCCAGAGCTGACCGACGTGTTGAAGACGGAACTCGTCCACAACAGCGTTCCCGCTGTTGCCGCATCGTAGGCTTTGATTTGAATGTCTTTGCTCGCAGTAACCGGAGCACCGGTACTGTCGAACACCGAGCCGTCAACGCGAATGACCTGCGGTGTAGCCTGCGCAATCCGAGGCAACGCAGCGACTACGACGAAGATAGTAAGAACAAGAAAAAGAAACTCGAAAGAAAGATGCGTCTTTAGTACACGCGCCTCGTATTTATAATTGCCGCCTTCGCGCTCGCGCCTTCGCAGCCAAGCCGCAGCAGACCATACTTCAACACCTTATCGGCTGTTTCTCCGTATTTCGTGAAGACCATGTTAATTGCCCCGTGCTGCCTCGTTTCATCCCCTCAATCTTCTTACCGATTCCCCACGTTTATTTTGTTTTCGTGAAGCCGGGGGGTATGTTCGATTCCACGTCCGTTACGGATAACTGATCACCACTCGCCCGTTGCCGCCTGCGGTACTCGCAGCGCCACCGACTCCGATGCCACTCGAGTAGTCACTGTCACTATTGTTGCCTGGGGTAACACCCGAAGCTGCGGTATTGGCCGCAGAAGTTGCGCTGCCCGTATAACTGGAGCCGCCACCTCCGCCCGCACCGCCATCGGAGTTCGTTCCGCCACCCCCACCGCCACCGCCATAGTAACCACCACCACCGCCACCTCCGGCTGCACCATTGCCGCCGTTGCCGCCAGCATACTGACTACCTGAGGTGCCCGCAGAATATCCGCCGTATCCGCTTCCTCCCGAACCGCCGGAGCTTGAAGAACCTGCAGCGCCCCCAACTGCACCACCCGGATAATTAGCTCCAGCACTTCCCGTGGTTCCGCCCGCAGCACCTCCGTTCGTCGCACTCGCCCAACCTGCGCCGCCACCTCCGCCACCCGCAGTCATGAGTTCCGTCGAAGAGCGTCGCAAGGCCGAACGTCCACCGCCGCTTCCTCGGTTGATTCCTCCACTGGAACCGATGGAGCTCCCTCCTCCGCCGTAGGTCGTGGTCGATCCGCTCGAAGCTCCACCCTGACCAACAATCACCGTCAAAGCTTCTCCAGAAGTGACAGCGAGAGTTCCTGACACGAAGCCACCGCCACCACCAGTTCCCAACGATCCACCACCGCCCGCACCCCACATTTTCACTCGAACCGTGGAACAGCCGTTGGGAATGGTAAAATTCTGATCAGATCCAGTGTAGGTAAAGACTTGCGATCCCGCCACACAGGCTATTGCATCAGAGGTAAACCACGCGCTATTGGCCGCAGCACAGAAAAACTCGCCGCTCTGGTGAGACTGCTCGGACGTATAAGTCGAGGTCAAGACTCCCCCAGCACCGTCCATGATCGACATGCCTCCCGTGGGAACAAGCGACCACCCACCACTCCCGTATCCGAGAATCTTGATCTTGTCTCCCAAAGCGCAGGTGCTCGGAAGAGTGACCCCGACCAAGGCCGTGCCCGTTGTGATGTAGGCGGTCCCCGCTATCGCCGCGACGTTCCCTGTTACCGATGTAAAGCTGTAGTCTGCCGCCCCTCCTGCACTAGCGAGCGTATTGATCTGCGTTTGCACATTCGCAGTCGCTCCCGCGAGGTAGTTGATCTCGCTGGTAGTCGCGGTGACGCCCCTAAGTGCATCAGCACTGGCGGCGTTCAGCGCAAAGGCCGTACCTTTGGCGCGAATGCGCGGGAGCACAATCGTGGGAGTGTCCATGCTCCCGTTCGCAGCGCCGGAGTCGACCTCGATCTGAAAATAAATCGCCTGACTTGGTGTGCGTTCTCCAAGCCTGTCGACCAGACTGGGCGATCCGGCTGCTGCGTCAAGATTGATGGTGAACCTTCCGGAGGAAACCGAGGTGTTGTACACCGAACTCGTCCACAGAAGCGTCCCGCCGCTTGCGGCATCGTAGGCTTTGATCTGAATATCTTTGCTCGCCGTGACGGGAGCCCCGGCGCTATCGAACACGGAACCGTCAACACGAATGACTTGTGGAGTTGCCCACGCAACTCCAGGCAACACTGAGGTCACGACAAAAACGAAAGTAAGAGCAAAAAAAAGGAACTCGCAAGAAAGACGCGTCTTTAGTAAGCGCGCTCGTTTTTTAAGATAGCTTCCGCACTCGTGCTTCCGCATCGTTGCGAAAGCAGACCATACTTCAACACTTTATCGGCTGTTTCGCGGCGTTTCATGAAGCCACGGTTAATTGTTCCGCGCTCCCTCCTCACATCTTCCCAATCTCCTTACCCTTTCCTCTCGTTTATTTTGTTTTCGTGAAGCTCACGCATGTTCGATCTCGTTCGAGACTTGACCGAAGGGCTGCAAAAAACGGAGACTCTACGGGCGAACAACTCGACCCACCAGTGCGTCTCTGCGTAACGGACCAAACCTTGTTGAGTCGAAACTCCCGTGTGGCGAGGTACCGAAAACAAAGTAGGTGTCTGGTGGCATTTTTTCCGAGAAACTCTCGGCGTAGAGACCCAACATTTTTACAGGCTTCCCTGAAAACTTATATTCAATTCCGAGGGGTGTAACGAGCGTCTTCCCGTTCACCAGGAGGGTGCTGATTCCGTCGTCTCCCTCCTTCAGTTCAAAAGAATCTCCTGGCAACACTTGAACAATTTTTACGATAGGACGCTTTCGCCCTGGAATTTGCACAACCGCGATATCTGCGCGACGCACTTCGTGGCAGGCGTACCACCCTTCTTGAACCTCAATACGATCTTCGGGCTTGAAAAGCTCGCGCATAGAGTCACCGGCCACCCACATCACCGACGGCTTCACCTCGCAATCTGCCGCATGCGAAGCATTTGCCATCAAAAGCGTGAGAGCCTTAAGCGCTAAGCTCAGTAGATTCATCCCGCAGTCACCTCTACTTCTCGCGGTACACGATTCGACAGCCGAGGCGCGGTGAGGTTCCTGGAGGAATGGTGCCGTTAAAGTTAACGGCCACGCTCTCACTTGTACCACGCAGCACAATTGGCCCGCCGTCGCGGGAAGCATCAAAGAGAATGATATTCTGCTCTCCACTCTGTCCGTTGAAGTAGGTGTTCCAGGTTGCCGGCGAGTGACGAGCAGATATGACCGTTGAATTTATCTGCCCAACCAAGGTGCCCACTGTGGGATTAGCCGTATAGGCTTTCATGGCAGTGCTTGTAGCTGCAGAAAAATTACTGTCCATGGGGACGCTTGTTGCACTCGTACTCGTGCCACCGCTCCCAGCCGTACTTCTCTTCAGGAGATACACATACAACCCATACATTTGGTTGGCATCCGAGTTAACGTAGGTGAGCTCGATACGCTGAATGTATACCGTCTTCGAAGACGATCCGCTTTTAACAAACATGTCTGTGGTTGACGCTGCAGGAGTAATCGCAGACACGCTCTCGCTATACGCGGCCTCGGTATTGTCGGTGATGTAGGTTACACCGCCTCCTGCCGCATCGACATAAGCTTTCGTAGCGGCGTCCAGACTGTTCGTCGGAGCTCCCGCGAGCGCCAGGTTGCCCGACATGGTGCCGCCGGCAAGCGATAGTTTCGACTGAATCTGCGATTGCACGTTAGCGGTCGCTCCCGCAAGGTAGTTGATCTCCGCCACGGTTGCCGTAACGCCTTTGAGCGCGTCGGCACTGGCGGCGCTCAGCGCGAACGCCGTACCTTTGGCACGAACGCGCGGGAGCACAATCGTCGCGGTATCCATGGAACCGTTCGCAGCGCCGGAGTCGACCTCGACCTGAAAGTAAATTGCCTGACTCGTAGTGCGTTCTCCAAGCCTGTCGACCAGACTGGGCGACCCGGCGGCTGCGTCAAGATTGATGGTAAAACGGCCAGAGGCAACGCTCGTGTTGTAGACGGAACTCGTCCACAGCAGCGTGCCCGCTGTCGCCGCATCGTAGGCTTTAATTTGAATGTCTTTGGCTGCCGTCACCGGAGCCCCGGCGCTGTCGAACACCGAACCGTCAACTCGAATGACTTGCGGCGTGGCTAGAGCAATCTCAGGCAACGCACACAGCAAAAAAATGACAAGAAAAAGGTACTCGAAAGACAGTCGCGTCTTTAGTACACGCGCCTCGTATTTATAATTGCCGCCTTCGCGCTCGCGCCTTCGCAGCCAAGCCGCAACAGTCCACCATACTTCAACACCTTATCGGCTGTTTCGCGGCGTTTCATGAAGCCACGGTTAATTGCCCCGCGCTGCTTCCTTTCATCCCCGCGTTCTTTTTATCCTTTCCTCTCGTTTATTTTGTTTTCGTGAAGCCCGCGCATGTTCGATCTCGTGTTCGGGACTTGACCTAAGAGTACTCTTAAGTGTACTCTTAGGGGACAAGTGGAGGCTCTATGAGAAGCGCAAACGCCAAGCAGTTCCGATCTGAACTTAAGGACTACATGGACGCGGCTGCCTCAGAACCCGTGCGCATCAATCGCCGCGACGGGCAGAGCTTCATTCTGATGTCTGAACAAGTTTACGACGAATTCAGAAACGAAATTCAATCTCTTCAGAGGCGCCTTCTCGGCATGTCCGAGATCATCGACGCTAAGACCAAGCCCTTCGTCAGAAAAGAGAACCGCGCAAAACGCTTTGAAGGGAAGTAATGGCCGTTCATTTCTTTTCCTCGTCGCCCTTCGAGGAGGCCCGCGGTCGCATCGAGCAACATCTTTTTGATTCCATCATGGAAATCGAAAACGACTCGAGTCTTGCTCTTGCTTCAGTCAACCGTCTCGCTCAGGCCATTGATCGAATCGCCGACACCCTCGAGCAAATGTATCAAACACCCAAAGCGCATGACACGGTCGGAGAGAAGTCCGCGTTGACCAGCGACGGACGATACCGGGTTTTCTATAAAGTCGCGGTCCGCGAGAATCTCGACTTTGAGGTTACCTTTCTTGATGTCGATGATAACAGGCAGTCGAATATCGATCGCTTCCCATCCCATAAGATGCCATCGTTCGACGATTAAAACTGAGAGGCCCCCAACTTTCTAGGAAGCCCATCCTCACTCCCGATTCAAATAGAACAGCTCAGGGCACTCTCGCCCAAGACATACGAGGCGAGATCCGCCCTGGCCACAAAGCTTGCGCCCGGAATGGCCGGTCGCCCCAAAAAATCAGGGAGCCCGTCAGCACCATCAACAAGAAAGCATACAGCGCCGTCGGGCTGTAGCTCATGAAACACATGGGCGAGCGTGACGCTCGTCACCGGACGCAGGCGACTTCCGACAATAAGCAGGTCGAAATTTGTCGACTGGCAAAGCTGCGAGAGCGCCTCGATGGAGTCAACGGCCACGATCGTATCGGCAACCGCATCAAGCTCGCCGCTGACCTGCTCTAAGAACTCAAAAGATTCATCAACCAAAAGGATTTTTCGACGTTTCATATGAAGAATTCGACCTATACCATACATGGTACGTTTTTATACCATATATGGAAAGGTGCAATTTGTGCCGTTTGTAGCCTATTGGGGTGGCAAAGACAAAAACAAGAAGACCCTCACAAAGATACAAGAACTCCGCGTTCGCTCGAGCACTGGGAACCCACTGCCGAAAAATGCGCCGCTCACGAGGCTACTCAATTGATCGAATGTATAGAGAAGGCACGCAACTGAGTCCCGGTGCAATTCAGCGCCTCGAAAGCGGTTCACACGACGTGCACGTCTCGCTGCTATATCGCTACGCAGAAGTTTTGGGAGTTAAGCCCTTTGAGCTGCTGAAGTTTTGAGGGCACCGCCTGCCACGACCCTCGGAACCGCTGATCCAAACAAGATCACCAGCCCCTGCGAACAACGATCTTGGCTTCGCCGCTTGTGGCAGCTCCAGACGAAAACGCATATGTTCCACCCCACGCGTCACCTCCACCGTAAGAAATCCACTCGGTAAAGCCGGTCGAAACTGTCAGACGGTCTAAGATCAAATCACCTCCGTAGTTTCCACCTGCATACGCGTGTCCCAAAATCTTCCATGAGTAACTCTCGGACTGCCTAACGAACCCAAAGGTATCAAGGGGCTCAACTCCGAGATTATGATTCTTCGTGTAAAACGAGGCAGCCGCCACCGAAAACACAGGGCTTTCGTAGTATCCACGAAGCGCGTATGTCGTCACCGAACTCACCGACGAGGCGCCGGTAACAGCTTCGCCCACAAAAAGGCGCTGAACGGCATCCCACGAAGAGCCATTCCACGACTTGAATTTGAACGCCGCCATGTCGAACCAATTCGAGACTATTTCTTTGAGTTCAACCTCGCCCACGCAGATAATCGCAGAGGCGGTTCCGTTGTTGTTCGTGATGTTCAGGCGGTAGTAGGCGTAACTCGCCGGACTCGACACGGTATAAGAACGCTTCTGGTTTTGACTCCACCCCGTCTCACTTGAACGAGTGTCAAGGGTGGTCCACGAACTGCCGTTGGATGACCCCTGAAAGGTCCAATCTTTAGGCGCCTCGAGAGGGTCACTGTAGTTTCTGTATTGTACGGAATAGCTCGAAATGACTTTTGCCGACGGGAACTGATAACCCAAGGTCGAGGCCGTAACGCCGGAGGCAGTACACCATGCATCGTTATTGTCGACGGTCGTCTTGTTGAACGCCTTCCACCCCAAGTAACTCGCGTTATAGCTGCTGCCCTCGGTTACCGTGCCCGACGGAGCCGTGTTCGATGTCATCGTCGGCGTGGCAGCAACGCCCGAGGGTTGATACGGCGCGTACTGAGGCTTCGATGTCGAATACCCGTAGCTAAGACTTCCGTTAGAGCTATTTCGATCAACGTAGAGATACACCGTAGAGCTTGCCGGAAGACTCGACCACGCACTGCTGACATCCGAAGACACGACGGCCAACTTCTCGACAGCTCCCGTCGAATCGAATCCATCCGAAAAACTTAAGACAACGGGGGTTGAAGTTGCCGCCAGATTCACCGCGAGCCCGCTGCCAGCAGACAAGAAGTTTGCGCTTCCGTTTGAGTCAACGGAACCGTTCAATACGGTTTGCCTCATGGACCCACCGCCCGAACTCGCACTTGGCGCTGAGCTTACCCAACTTGTGCCATTGCTGGTGAGTATGTTTCCGCTCGTTCCAGGACTAACCGTCGCCATCTTCGCGTTGATCTGCGTTTGCACGTTGGCGGTAGCGCCCGCGAGGAAGTTGATCTCGCCCGCAGTCGCCGTAACACCCTTGATGGCGTCTGCACTGACGGCATTGAGCGCGAACGCCGTCCCCTTCGCTCGAATGCGAGGGAGCACAATCGTCGCGGAATCCATGGAACCGTTCGCAGCGCCGGAATCGACCTCAATCTGAAAATAGACCGCCTGTGAGGCAGTGCGTTCCCCCAACCGGTCCACAAGACTGGGTGACCCGGCAGCTGCGTCAAGATTGATCGTAAAACGGCCTGAGCTGACTGACGTGTTGTACACGCTCGATGTCCACAGGAGCGTGCCCGCTGTCGCCGCATCGTAGGCTTTGATCTGAATATCTTTACCCGCAGTCACCGGAGCCCCGGCGCTGTCGAACACCGAGCCGTCAACTCGAATGACTTGTGGAGTCGCCCACACAACTCCAGGCAACGCACACAGCAAAAAAATGACAAGAAAAAGGAACTCGAAAGAAAGACGCGTCTTTAGTAGGCGCGCTCGTTTTTTAAGATAGCTTCCGCACTCGTGCTTCCGCACTCGTGCTTCCGCACTCGTGCTTCCGCATCGTTGCGGGAGCAGACCATATTCCCGTAGTTTATCGTCGCCGTTGGACAAGAAGTTGAATTTC
This sequence comes from Bdellovibrionales bacterium, assembly GCA_018266335.1. Next base: position 40,547 of record JAFEAR010000043.1, on the reverse strand, counting down.
TATGCGACTACTCGTCGCAATCGTCCCTTTGAGCCAGAAAAAACTTTAGAGGCCAGCGACTTACTCGCTCCTGATTAATTTTTGATGAAGATGACAATGAAACTATTTCACTGTCCTGAAGCCAGCAACGGGGCGTCAGTCCGCCAGAATTGAACGTGCGGACTCGAGCGGCGCAGCTGTAGTCGCAGCTACGTGCACCCTATGGCGACTCTATCCAGCCTAACAACCAACTTGCGGTGGGTAGTGGCGAAAATTTTTCCATAGCCATGGCGCCAAATCGGCCGACGCCTTCATCTTTAATTAGTCCGCTCGATACCAACTCGATTACCGCGAGGCGGAGTTGAGGGCCAGGCACAGCGCCAAATGTTTCAGCCAAAACATGAAACTTCCCTGGCTCATCTTTCTTGTCGATGGGTTCAATGACCGAAACACGAAGGCCCTCAAAGGGCGCGTCACAGATGGGGGCGCTGCAAACATCTTTCAAAATTGCGACATGAAGCGATGTAAGAGTTCGCAATAACCGAGTGGCTGTTTCCGGCTCATCCCACTTTGTATTCCTGGTCGCTTGATTCAGAAGGATATTTGCAAACTGCTCCCGGCGCTCGTTATCTCGCGTACGATCGGACTCCTCCAAATGGGACCTCAATAAATCATAAACTTCCTCGGGAGATTCGTTCAGCATTCGCGTGAAGTCCTGCTCCACCTTTCCAATCTTCGCCGATATGGCGCCGAGGTAACTCTCAAGTCTCGCTCGTCGAAACTTTTGACCATGACTCGAAAGCACCAAATCAAGAGCCCCTCCTACGTATGGAATCAACTGGACTAATGTTCTTACGGAAGTGCTTTCCTCGTACTTCGCTACCAACTCATGCATCCAGGAACTTTCGCTATCACTACTCATGCTTTACATCCCCGACGCCTTAGCGGGCTCCCATTCAAAAATGATCTTGTCGTAAAGAAGCACAGGCTTCTGAAGTTCGCGCCCATCCTTCTTAATAGCCTCAAGCTCTAAAATTCCTATCTCGACAAGCGCCTTCACATCACGAAACACATTCGCCTGATCGCGCTCAAGAATCTTCGCCAACTGATACATCGAGTCCGGCTTATGCTCCTTGATCGCCTCAATCACAGCAAAGCGAGCTTCCGTCATAAGACTCGTCATGGAATCGTATGAGTCGCAGAACAAAACGTCAGGATTAAGATCCGGCTTACGCGACTTCACCGCCTGCTTGAGTCGGCGAAAGGCATCGGTAGCTGCATTCGGCTTATACTTGAATGTAAATGTCTTCATAGCCCTACCTCACAAGGGGATTTCAATTCGTACCCCAAAACGTTGCTCAATTTCGTAAACGAACAGCGCCACAGCATCGTCGATCCCAGTCCACACAAAGGCCCTACCCTCAGTGTCTGCATCAACATGAACATGAGGCCCCTTACCGGAGTGGCAATCGACCAAAACCCGCATCTCGGGGTCAGCCTCATCAAAGGCGATCCAGCGAAACTTCAGACCATCGGGGAACTCGTCGTCTTTCGCGCCCACGACTTCATGGACGCGCATTGAGACAACGATTCCCCCCTCCCCGGTCTCCCGAGCCACCCTCATGTCGAAACTGAACAGCAGCCTTGCTTTCAACTTGTACAAGTGTACCATATTTGTTCCTCAGATACATATATAAAGCCATTTTTTGGGAACAATTTGGGAACAGAGCGCCCCAAAATGACCACAAATCACCAAAACCAGCCAAGGATGGTGGAGCGTCCTAATCTCTCGCTTTTATTAAAAAATTGGTTTAGTTTAGGAACTTAACAACCGGCGAAGAAAGCGCCTTCCAAGGCTTGGAAAGCGTGCGTACTGTAACAGGTACCCAGGGTTCGAATCCCTGTCTCTCCGCCAGTTTCAAAATTGGGTTTGGGAACTGTCAGTTCAAATAGGCGAAAAAGCAGAGCAAAAAGCTCAGGCACTTGCCGCACACGGTCAAATCGCACCGTCACAGAAAATCACGCATCCAATCGGGCGTGATCTAAAAAAAGTCTTTCAAAAGTCTAAAACTGAAAGCGCATTTTTAGAGGCGCGGCCCCGCTTTGGAGCATCCTTTCAACTCAGGAAGAGCCGTTGTTTAAAACGGCAAGTTCCCGGAGTGAAGATCGCTGAATCGAGTTTTCCCAAGGTCCCATCTCGACTTAAAAATCGAGCTGCGTTGGTTGGGAAAGCTGGCTCAACTTTCTTTCATTCTGGGAGCGAGTCAATTGAAAGAAAGGATCTCTCAAATGGGAAAACTGATCGGGGTACTTATCAAAACTGTGTTCTGGCTTGCGATGATCGGAGAGCTTGCGCACGTAACCGAGCTTATGCAGAAGGAGGCCTTCTCGGTGAGCCGGGGCGGACTCCTCAGCCTATCGGCACTGAACCGAGGCCTGTACCCGGCTTCAAAGTAAAACCAAATTCAAGGGGCCTCGCCCCTCAAACACGACCCCAAAGTTCCGCGCTTCACGGCGCGGGACTTTGGGGTTTTCTTTTTTTGGAGAATCACATGACTCAAATTCAAAAGGCGGCCCTGTACGTCAGAGTTTCGACAGCGGACCAGAAGGGCGGGATGGAATCGCAGACTTTGGCTCTCCGTACCTTCTGCGAGCGCAACAACATCAGCGATTACGAAATCTTCACCGACGAAAACCAATCAGGCGCCAAGGCGTCGCGTCCGGCCCTCGACCGCATGATGAAGGCTGTTAAAGACGGCCAGCTCAACAAAATCATCGTCTTTTCGTTCTCCCGTTTGGCGCGTTCTACGGTGCATTTATTGTCCGCTTTGGACGAGTTCAAAAAACACAAGGTGCAGCTAATTTCCCTTTCAGAACAAATAGATACGAATAGCCCGATTGGGGTTGCGCTTTTTACGATCCTTGGATCTTTGGCCCAACTAGAAAGGGAGCTTATTATAGAGAGGGTTCGCTCAGGACTGGCGAACGCAAAGGCTAAAGGGAAACATATCGGAAGAAAAAAGACCCGTCCATCAGAGCTTATCCGGGTGCTGCTATCGAAGAATCTTCCGTACCGCACCATTGCCCAGGTGTCCGGAGCCTCGCATGGGGCTATCTATTCGGAAAAACTAGCTATTTTGAAAGAACAAAAGGCCAAAAAAAGGATGGCAGAACTGCCTCCAGCTGTCGAGCCCCAGGTTCTCTTTCCGGAAAAGGCAGTTTCGGAAGTGGATCCCTCGGCCGGGCCCGTTTCCTTCTAGTCTGGACCCCCAAGGCGCCCCCTGGCACGGGCGCAGCGCCGGGGACCGACCTTGGGGCGGGCTACTCCAGACGAATCACCAGGCGCCGTTTAAGAGCCCGCGCGATCTTTGCAAGAGTTGAAACCTGAAAGTCCTTTTTGCCGTTCAGGAAGTTCGAGAGCGTGGCCTTGTTCAGATCATGCTCCCAGCAGAACTCCTCGGTTGTTTTGTACGAGGCCCCGATCAGCTCCACCACCTGTCGACGCATGGCCGACAATTCGGGTGAGGAGATGGTCCGGGCCTTTTTAGTTTTCTTTACCGCCATCCATTTAGGCTAGCAATTGTTTACGAGCGTAAATTTACGCTCGTAAACCTGCAAACCATGCCGTATTCTCTTGTTCGTGTCTGAATCGAAAAAGAAATCCAAGAGTGGCGGTGCAATTTACGAAAGGCGTAAGGGTGCGCCGCAGGGCTTCCCCTACGCCGTGCTACAAAACGGCGAGATCGTGGCTTGGGCACGAGACGAGGCCACCTGCGAGCGATTTGCTTGGTCGCAGGCGCTCATCGACGTTACCGATGGCAAGGTTATCCGTTCGCTGCTGAATCTTCTTCGCTACACGCCGATCTGGAACGACGAGATCGAGCGACAAAATGCCAAGCAAAAAGTTAGGAGACAGCATGGAAGCCGGTAAACGCTACGTCCTTATGGTGGGACAAACAATTTCTAAAAATCGCGATCTGGTGATGGCGCTCGAAGCCTCGGGCTTTGGCGTTGTTCGCACTGACGATGGAAATGCAGGACTCATGATCGCATCCCAGAAAATCAACAAATGGGCAGCGGTTCTTGTAGATCAATATGTCGGAGACATGAGCGGCGACGGGTTCGTTGAACTCCTGCGCGTTGCTGGAGCCGACATCCCTTTTCTTGCCTGTGTGCTTGTCGACAATGCCGACGAGGCTGCGATGGAAGTCAGAGGCGGAAGAATCGGGATGTCGGTACTCACGCGCCCCGTCCAGGCGGGCCACTTGCTCGAAATGATTTCTGAGTTCTGATGTCGAGAATTAAAAAGTGAGTTTTTGGACCTGCGGCCGTCCAAAATTTTTTCTATGACGACGACGATCAATCGAGCTTGGAGGATTCAGTAGCAATCTTGTAAATTAAGACATCACGACTTCGACCGTCAGGGGCGGTCTTTGTAAATGTGCCCGCTTTTGTAGCGCCAATTTTTTCCAACGCCTTTTGCGAGCGGACGTTGCCTTTATCGACATGAAAAAAAACGGCTCGAACGTAACGAAAAGCATGTTGCAGCATGAGCTGCTTCAGCTCCTGATTGCAAATGCCGCCCCAATAGCTACGAGCAAGGAAAGTAAATCCGATGACAATTTCTCGCTCACGCTCGTTGAGTTCATAGTAGCGAGAACTTCCGATAATATTTCCCGACTGAGAGTCCAACACTGCAAGCGCGCCGCCTGAATTCAAGGCTCCTTCAAAGAGATTCATAAAAACCTCTCTCTTGTACCGATCTTTACTTGGATGTTGCTCCCAAATTAAAGGATCGGACGCCACACGGTACAGGTCTTCAAAGTCAGATTCCTTCAACGGTCGAAGGGTCACGCGGCTTCCCAAAAGAGTGGGTTGTAAATTGAATTGCACGACAGGAAACCATCAAACTACTTCTTCTGGAGCTTTTCAATGTAGCCGCCGCACTCGCCAAGCCACTTGTTCGGTATGATCACTGAGTTTTGATGCCGTGGACCGAAGCCTGAGTCTTTCGTTCCGCCTCGGTCGCTCCGGAGCGTTTCCGTGCAAGGTTTTCCCATCAACGGTCAACTTGCCTGCTCGGCTATACCGGCAAGCGAGTTAAAAAGATTGGTTTATTGATAACTAGAGCGCAATAAGAAGAGCTCCTGCGCTGACCAACAATGCTCCAACTCCTGTTTGCCAGCTGATTTTTTCGCCTAAAAATAGCGATGCAAAAATAACGACTAATACGACACTCAGTTTGTCGATTGGGGCAACTCGAGAAGCTGGAGCCATCTGTAAAGCGCGATAATAGCAAAGCCATGACAGTCCTGTAGCGAGCCCGGAAAAGACCAGAAACAGAAATCCTTTCATCGAAAGATTCTGTGGCGACTGCCACTCTTGCCTTAAAGTGATCAAGAGCGCGGTTACCGCCAAAATCACCAACGTTCGAACAAACGTCGCGAGATTGGAGTTTAGTTCCGAAACGCCGACTTTTCCGAATATCGCGGTGAGAGCCGCAAAGAATGCTGATCCTAGCGAAAAAAGCTGCCAGTTCATTGCCGCTCCTCTGTCATCGACACTAGACCTCGATGCTAACTGCAGACTTTTCCTTATACGAAATACGGATGGTGACTACCAGAATGGCTAAGAGAATGAGCGACGAATAGCCCCGTCCGAAATTGAGCCCGCCTTGCTCGTGCGATTTAGTTAAAACGTCACCAAAAGTGGCACCGAACGGACGGGTTAAAATGAAGGCGATCCAAAACAGCAGAACCCGCGAAATGCGCGTAAAGAAAGTGCCAGCCAGAATCACGCCTAAAATACCGGTTATCAAAAGCCAGCTACCAAAGAAGCCAAGTCCGGAATCATCGGACAGGAAGTCACCCAGCGCCGTACCCAATGTGTTCGAGAAAAGAATCGTGAACCAGTAAAACAACTCTGCCTTGCGAGTACGAATGTTGTCGACGGACAAGTTGCCCACGCTAAAACGCCACGCTGCAAGCAAGCTAAGAAGAATCGTCACTAAGATCGCGGCACCTTTTGTGTAGCCAAGCTCCAGTGTTCGATCCATGTAGTCCGACAATGTGGTGCCGGCCGTACTTGTGGCGATGATAACCGTCCAATAGAGGTAAGGGTGATGCTTCTTCGAGAGGAGCTGTGCTGCAAGAGCGCCTGCGAAGAGAGAGAAAAAGATCAGAGTGCTAACGAGGTAACCTAAATTCATGGTCATCGACAGCCAGTCACCGCCCGTTTCGCCCAGCGTCGTTGCCGTTATTTTCATAATCCAAAAGGCCGCCGTGATTTGTGGCAATTTGTTGATGAACTGAGGCGTAGAGCCAATAGCTTGTTTTTGCATTCAACGAGTCTTGCCTATTGGGCCCGTTTTGCCAACTTGGTAGAGGCTCGGAAAGGGGAGCGCTGTTCTTATGCCCTTGCTGTTGTCTTCGGATACTGTAGTCTGTTTCTCTATGAAGAATCTGCCGAAACTCAACGCCAGTTACTGGGCCCTCATGTTGATTTGCACCACCATGGGCGAGCTGATCGGAAATCTGCTTTCCCGTAATTTCGAGCTTGGTTACACGCAAGGGGCGATTCTGGACATTTGTGTTTTTGGCGCCATGATTTTCGGGATCCTATTTTTCAAATTGAAGAACGACATTTTCTATTGGCTTTTGATTCTCATGGGTAATATTGGCGGCACCAACCTCGCGGATTGGGTGACCTTGGAACCTTTGGACAACGACAAAAAGTGGGGTCTACTCAAGCCGCTCCAGTTGGGTACGCAACTGGGATCGCTGGCGGTGCTCGGTTCGCTGCTGCTGGTGCTGGTCGTCCGCTACCTCATTTCAAGGAAACGAGGGGAGGAAAGTCTGCTCAGCAGTGTCTTCTACTGGCTCGCAATTCTGCTGAGTAGTACCTTCGGAACAACGAGCGGAGACTTCATCACGAACGACACACCTTTGGGGGCTTTTGGGGGCAGCGTCTTTTTGCTGGTCCTACTTGCGATCTGTTACTCTGCCTTTAGATATCGTCGATTGAGTGGCGCTATGGCTTACTGGTCGGCCCTGGTTCTTATGCATCCGATCGGGGCCACGATCGGCAACTACGTTAGCAAACCTATCGGGTTGAACCTCGGCAACGTGTACACCAACGTCGCACTAGCGGTGTTTTTTGTGGTGATTTATTTGAACAACGCCAGATTGATCGGAACCGATGCCCGAAGATTTTCACATTGAAGCGCGATTCAGAAACCACTCTCTTTGCCGAAATGGGTGCCGGGGAATCGCTCGGGGCCTCAAGTCCGCCCTGAAGCCGGATGCTCGTCTTGGGGGCCTTTGCGTCCATCGGCCCCAAAACCAATGCGTTTCCGAGCACTATCCCATCAAGGCGCATTCTTTTGAAATTAACTTGAAGACAGAAGTACCTGAAATTCAGTTTTTTTTTGGCTTTGCTGCTGCTTGACGTTGTCGCATTAACTTTATCTTAATCTTTTTGGTGCTCGGAGCCGATAAACTCTCGTATATGTTTGCGTTCACCTACTACCGCTCGGCAGCTCGGCAGCTCGGCAGCTCGGCAGCTCGGCAGCTCGGCAGCTCGGCAGCTCGGCAGAAGTAGAAATAGCCCGTCTCTACTAAAGTCTCTGTTTTCTCTCGAATTTCTTTCTTTTATCCTTTTTTTACTCGCACTGTTCCCCGTCTCTTCCCGCGCTACTCCGCAAATTATTCGTGTCGACGGCTCGATTTTCGACAACGCCGGAGTGCCTGTCACCGCAAGCAAAGACGTCCAAATTAAAGCCTATGATGCCGCCAGCGGCGGATCCCTTTTGTGGACAAGCTCCGTTTATAACACCGCTGTTTCAGCCGGTAAGTTTACCATCAACCTAGATGCAGCGAGCGGGTCACCAAGTCTTGTCGACAGACTTGGAGAACGCACGACAAGTCAGGCGATTTATTTTCAGATTGAAGTCGATTCCGGTGCTGCGAACGGTTCCATGGATACTCCTACCATCGTACTCCCCCGCATGCGTGCACGCGGCACGGCATTTGCTCTCACTGCCAACACGGCTGATGCACTTAAAGGAGTCACGGCCACGGTCGCCGAGATGAACTACTTAACCGGCGTTTCCGCAAACGTACAAACTCAGCTAAACGCCGTAAATGGCACGGCAGCTGGAGTCAGCGGAAAAGTATCGAAAACGGGCGACTCCATGTCGGGCGCGCTCGATGTCGGTGCAAACGTTACTTCCACCGGCACCGTGCAGGCTGCGACGCTTAAATCCACGGGCGTCACAGCCTCGCGCTTCGCACTTTTCGATGCATCGAAGAATCTTAGCTCCTCGGCAACCACCGTCACCGATACCGAGTTCGGGTACCTCAGTGGGGTGACCGCAAACTTAGGGGCAAATCTGGGGGGTCTCACCGCCAACGTGCAAACCCAAATAAATGGCAAGCAGGCGACACTCGCCTACGTGCCGGTCAGTAAACTCGGGGATTCAATGTCAGGCGCGCTGCAAGTAGGTGCTAGCATCACTTCATCTGGCACCATACAAGCCGCGACGGTGAATGTGTCGGGACTCACGGCAAGCCGCGTTGCTCTGACCGACGGATCGAAGAACTTGGTTTCTGCTGCGGTCACTGACGTTGAACTGGCGTTTCTTGTCGGTGTGACGGCAGGCATTCAGTCCCAGCTTCAGCGCTTTCTTGGGCAAACTTGTAATGCGGGGTACTACCTCACGGGATTCGACGCCACCGGCACGAAGGTCTGCACTGCCCTCCCATCGAGTAACACCAGCTTGAGTTATACGCAGGTCGCGACTGGCGTGTACATGTCGTGCGGAATTCTTTCTGATCAAACCGTGCAGTGCTGGGGCTACAATAGCGCTGGACAACTCGGAAATGGAACCACAACAAATAGCTCCATTCCTGTATTCGTCTACAAAAACGACGGCACGAAATTTTTGGCAACTAAGGTCGTGATGACAGGTATCTATTCGACTTGCGCCATTCAGGCCTCAGACAGCAAGGTCTACTGCTGGGGCTCAAATGGTAACGGACAACTTGGCAACGGTACCACCACCGCTAGTGGCGTAGCTGTTCCCGTTTCAACTCTCGGCGCGGTGCTGGATATCACAGGCGGCGGCTATAACTTTTGTGCGGTGGATTCGACGGGAAAAGTTTGGTGTTGGGGGTATAACAACGTTGGCCAGGTCGGCGATGGTACGGCGTCGGCCAACTGGGTGATAGCACGACCACCAGTGCATCCACCGCCGTGCAGGTTGTAACCACAACACTCGCTACTGACGGCGCCGTAAATGTTACCGCCATGGCTGCGGGGGGCGATACTGCTAACGGAAACGGGTCGACTTGTGCCGTGGCGAAGGTTGGATCACTGACAGGTGTAAGTTCTGCAAGTTCAGTGAGCACAAGTGGTAACGGCACTGCTTGGGCGAACGCCTCAAACGCTACGACCAGTAACAACAGCTATGCAACTGTGGCGCTCACCTCGGCCACGGTGTCGGTGAATCTTGCTGCAACCGGCTTCGGCTTTTCGATTCCCTCCGATGCCACTGTGACGGGAATCAAGGTCGAATGGGAAAAGAAGGTTAGTGCGGGCGCTACCGCCTTCGATAACAGCATTCGCATCATTAAGGGCGGCACGATAGGGTCGACTGATAAATCAAGCGGCACGGCCTGGGGAACGAGCGACGCTTTTTCGACTTACGGCGGCAGTTCGGATCTTTGGGGCGAAACCTGGACCGCGTCCGACATTAACAGCTCAAACTTTGGCGCGGCTCTATCCGCTAGGAGCACTAGTGGCACCTCGCGCACCTACAGCGTAGATTCAGTGCGAATCACCGTATCTTACGTTTCCTCTAGTGGCCCAAGTTACAAGGCTTACTGCTGGGGCTACAACGGCTACGGACAGCTCATGGATTCCACCACGAGCAACCAGTCGACTCCCGTGTACGCGTCGCTGATTGGGGTGTCGAGCGCTCCGCTGCAAATCGCGGCCGGTGCCAACGAGTCATGCTTCATGCCCACAGCAGGTGGTACGATTAAATGTATGGGTTACAACGGGTATGGGGAGCTGGGAAACGGCACCACCACATCTAGTACGGCCGCGTTTGTTGATGTGCTGCCTATTGGCAGTAGCTCAGGGACTCTTTCTGCAAGTTCGATCGGCTTAACTGGTGGTGGATACTCGGGGACACAGCAATTTTGCGCGATCACGAGCACAGGAGCTGCTGCGTGCTGGGGCTACAATGGCTACGGACAACTCGGCAACGGCAGCACGACAGACACTTCAATACCTACGGGGGTTATTCACTAGGTCTGAAGCTAGGCAATGTGTCAGATGGAATCGAAAGCGAACATAAGTGAGAGCTGGTGGCGGTCTGGGCGTCAAAAATCCGTCGAATCGCCCCCAATGGACTGCTTTCCGTCCAAAGACCCCATCGCGACAGGGGCGACAGGAGCCCACCGTGTGGACCCACGTTCAGCCTGATAGAGCCATTTGGGCCGCGAGGGCGGCTTTATTGAAGACCCTAACGAACAGCCACTTCTTCAAGGACTGCGACTAACTCCCTGACGCTTCGACTCGGAGGACGATGCTTGTGCCGTACTAATTTTAGGTCAAATTCTAAATGTTCCTTGGGTAGCAGATCCTTTAAACGTCCCCGCTTAAGTTCTTCTCGAATTGAAAATATAGGCAAAACGGCAACTCCCATACCCAAAAGAACTAGGCGCTTGTGAAGGCCCAGATGATTCGAAGAATAATGAATTGCCGCTCGTTGATGAATCTTGCGTAGTTTTTCCAGCGTCGGATAGCTTCTGGTATTGGGCGAGTCGACCTCTCGAGAACCGAGAAATTTAATAAGCGTGTCGCTATTCTTGGCGAACTTTGAATCTACTACCAGTTTGAATTGAACTCTCGCGATACGGCGAATTTCGAGGTCTGGATTTGGTTCAGTGGGAACATGGAAAAAAATTCCAACATCCAGTTCGCGTGCGACAATGCGCGAAAGCATGAAGCTTGTTGGTCCCACCTGCACGGAAGAATGCAGCTTAGGATTAATGTGCGAGAGTTGTTGAAGGGCCGAGGGAAGCAAATATTCGGCAATAATATCAGCCGTGCCTAACGACAGTGATCCTCCAATTTCGGGCGGCGAAGAATCGCTTAAATCTTTTATGTGCTCGGCGGCCTGAAATATTATCTGACACTGAAGAAAAATGGAGTTACCCAGAGGCGTAAGTTCGACCTTTCGTTTGTGCCTAACAAGAAGCGCGCCGCCCATCAATCCCTCGAGTTTTCGGACAGAGCGACTGATGGCGGGCTGGGCCGTGCGGATCGCGCGAGATGCGTTAGTGAAATTGCCCTCTCGAACAACCCAATAGAAATGTCGAAGTGCGTTCAAATCCATTAGACCAAATTAGCATGATTTTTATACCAACTATATATTTTTAAGCTGGTAAATGGTTTGTTAGTAGTAGGCTATGGATACAAAAACGGTACTTCAAATTCTTGGCTCTTTTGTTTTCTTGCTCTCCGGTTCGGTGGCACAAGCGTCGGGCTGCATGCCGTCCTTCCCCTACGTGGAGGCTATTGGCAAGACCCAGTCGCAAAGACAGGAGGAAATGATCTACGCTTGCTCCACAACCGTTTGGGGATTTTGCTTTTTCTTGGGTGAAGATGGTCGGATCTACGAGAACGACGTGCGCGCAGACGTCCTTCCGGGATTCCCTCGCGAGGGCGGACACGTCACAGTGACGGTATCCGAGTTCGAGGCCCAGCGTACGCAGCCGGACGGTTGCCACGAAGACCCCGACAAGATCGAGCAAGGCCGCTACGAGACCTTTGAGTACCTCGGCTACTGGTTCGGGTTATTCACTCCACAGAATGGAACATGAGGGCTACACCGGATGCGGACGAGTCCCCAATCAAACCTGACGGAATGTCACTCGGCAGAGCTGCCCGAGGTCGAGCGAGTCTCAGGAACTACGGGCTCGCAAAAACTCACTCCTCGCCGGTAGCGTTCGCTACCGGTGCTTTCTGAATCACCGTTTTCCCGTGTCGCCTGCCCCTGGTACAATCTCTGACCAGAAATGGACAAGATCGCGTTCGCCAGAAAAATCGTCGCAGTAAAAGCTCGCATCCGTCTCATTCGCTCCTTCGACCAAATACCCACGCACCAGTACCAAGGCTACGTCCTTGTACTCGATACGCCATCGGAATCGACGCCAGAAACCGGTCTGGGGCTACGCATCGCCGTCGGGACCAAAGCTCACGAGAAATACCGTTTTCGCATTGGCGATGTCCTAAGCGGTGAAGGGGAAAAAATACCGGATCTCGAAACCGAGTGGGCCGACTTCTACAAAGTGAGTGGTATCGAAATTTCACGGCGCGGCCCAGAATCCGAGGAGCGAGCACCCGATCCGGACGGCGGAATAGCGCCGCCGCTTGAGAGATACCGGGTCAACGGACACTTTCGTCTCGAGAAGAAAACGTGCGAAGCGGCGTGTGCTCGCTGCCCCTGGGGGCTCACGATGCCAACACAGATTATTCTCGACCACTGGAACCCCTCGAAGGTGAAGTGGCGCTTTGAAACCCACTGCTACGGGCCCCGTGGGTGCCCGAGGTATAAAGCCGGAAAGCCGTACAGGGTGCCCGGGCGCAAGGCCGGCATGTTTTACATCGACGATGACGTGGAACGGTTTGAAGGCGACGAGGGCTGAAAATCAGATAGTTGAGAAAGTGACATCACGCCATGGCCCGCGTTCACGAATTCAGAACCTTCGTGAACGCGGTCTCCGTGAGATGGATTGGGTTTGTGGCTCGTTTCAGCGCTCAAAGAGGTTAGCTTTTAAGCCGGAATGCATTAGATAGCCTGACGAGGAAGGCTGAAGATTCGCGGGCGCCATCACAAGAAAGCGGTTACCGATCTCGGCGGGTTGAATCGAATAGTGGAGAGGTGTTCTCTCGGCCAATGAAACTTGGCCCGTTTGACCATCCAAAACTTTAAATTCCTCTGGAAATTTTATGAAAACATCCTCGCCAACAAAGCCCCAGCGATTCCCTTCAACATTTTGAAGCGGGTCAAACGCCTGAACGCCAAGAATAGTTCCGCTCATCGAATCGACAATTTCTAGCTTGCAGTCTGAGACATGATGATTCTCAAAGCGGCAATATTCTTGGGCGAATCTCAAGCCGTTCGATTGAGGTAAGAAAATGGCAGACGTCTTAGCGCTTTCGCTACGCAAGATGCGTCCGTGGCTGATATCCACAAAAAATCTTTGATAGATGGCTCCGTCGGAGTTGACATCACTTCCTACGAGAATCGTGCCGATGCGCTTATCGTTAGAGACTTCCTCCGAGACAACTTGCATCCCAGATTCGACATTTTGCGAATACAGAACGCGGCCCGTTTGGGAATCAACCCATTGAAACGATGACTCGCAAGAAACGCCCACAACAGAAGGCAGTGATTTTCCTTCTACTAGATTCATGTGAAGGGAGTTCGTACAGGTGTCTGAGTTGAAGAGCGGCTGACCGCTACGTGGGTTCACGAGTTGATATTTCGGCTGGGAACGTGGTCGGTCTCTTTTAAGCACGAGCAGATAGTCTTCATGCGTCCGCAGACTCTTTGAAAGGTAAGAGAAACTGTAAAGCTGGTCACGATTCCAGAGCTTTTGTCCCGTTGATGGATCGAAAACGGCGATGCCAGCATGTTCGCCATGAGGCCCGTTGAGTTCGGCAAGCGCATAGGACGAGCTGAGCTCGCGGACGATAGAATCATTCGTGAGGCCAAGATTGCGGAGAGTCACGGTGCTAAGATCAACAATTTGAGGTTGGTATTCATGGCCACTCAAAGCGAGATAGCGGCTATCACCCGAGAACAGTAGGGCCACCTGGGGCGACAGGAAATTCGTCCGAACGGTGTTGGACTCGATCCGGCTCAAATATTCCAATTGCTGCCCGACACGATAGATGTGGGTGATAGCGCGATACCTAATTCCCCCAACGGTACTTTCGTTGTCGTTTGTAACGACTAATTTTAAGGCGACATATTTCCCATCCGGAGAGATTTTAAGCTCTTCACCTCTGAAGAACTGGTAGGGAGTAGGAAGCGGGATAGACGCCGTTTTAAGCCTCCGGGAAACCATCACACTCAAGATAGGTCGTGCGTTATCGTCGGTCCTACAAAGTTCATCGCCTTTGCACTCGTTGCGATAGTAAGCTTTAACCATTCCATCGCGAGAGAGATCTAACATTGACGGAGCGTTGAGTGCTTCGTCCCAAGACTCCGAGACTTCCTGTTGCGGAAGAAATTGCAGAATCGAGTCGCAGCCTCGGGCTGCTTCCTTACAAGAAAAACTGCGGGCCATGCCAACTGTGAGGTCTGGCGTAAAATGCAAATCGCTTACACCGCCCGTTGCATGTGGATAGGCACCAATAATTTCTTGTTGGCTCCAGGACGCGCCCCAAGCCTGAGCTGTGGGTATCGAGAGAACGAGAACGAAAATTCGGAAGGTGTTTGAAAATTTCGCCATTCCCACATCATAGTAGGAACCCCAAGGAAGTGAAGTTCCCGGGCTATCTTGGCGTGTTTGCCAAAAACGCGGCAGAAGGGGCGCTTTTACCTCTCCCCAATATCGGCGGGGGCGGACGGAAAAGCCTGCAATCATTGAAATTAGTGACATGTCACTTTTAACATTGCTCGGCGCGTCAAAACCAGGCATAAATGCCCACCATGGATCATGTCCGCCACATCAAAGGCTACATCCAGACCCTCTTAAAAAGTGAATCAATTCATGCACTTTTGGTTAAAGGTGCCGCCGGACTCGGCAAGAGCTTGGCTGTTGAAGCAGCACTCGAACAACTCGGGCACAAGCCAAAGTCTCTTGGGTCCTATTCTACCCCTCTGAATTTATTTAATTTCTTGGCGGAAAATGCTCACGGTCAAATCGTGCTCGTCGATGACACAAGTGCCAACTTGTTTCAAAGTCCGTCGGCAATGGCAATTTTAAAGGCCGCCACTGGCACCACAGACGGTCCCCGCCGTGTTGTCTGGGGATCCACGAGGGCTGCAATCTCAACCCCCGAATTCGATTTTCAAAGCAAAATCATTTTTATCTGTAACTCATTTCCGGCCACTCCAGATGGATCTGCAATCCTATCGCGAGCGATGTCGTATCGCCTTCATTTTTCAGCCGCAGAAGCGTCGGCTCTTCTTACGAGTGCGGCAGGCGACAAAAACCATTACCGTGATTCAGAACTCGCCGCGCAGGTTGCGGCATTTCTCAACAGTCACCGCACCAGAGAAAATTCGGACCAAATAAATCTGCGCACGCTAAAGGTCGGCTACGACGTGGCCCAGGTCCACGGCCATGGCGAGTGGCAGGAGCTTCTGCTTAGACTCCTTCCCGCATCAAAGCGCGAGACCGAGCCGCCGCTGAAAGTATTGCAGGAGCTTTTGAATTCAAAACTCCCCGTCGTTCAGCAAGAACGTGAGTTTATTCGTCGCACGGGACTTACACGTAGAACGTATTTCCGTCTGAAAAATGGCATGGGCCTAACCCGCACCTACAGTAAGTCTCAATAGCGCAGGATAAGCGCGCGAAGGAGTTTCAGCACCATGAGCTACCGCATCCTGATCGTCGATGACGACACACTTATCCTTGATACAAACCGCGTGTTGCTTGAAGAGCGCGGGTATTTGGTTGATACGGCGACAACCGCCGATGAAGCACTTAAGTTTACTCGTGCCCATGGAACAAAATACGCAGTCGCCATTGTTGATTACTCCATGCCGGGAGACCGCCTAAACGGCGCTGAACTCGTAAAAGAAATGCTCGAAATCAGCCCCGAGCTTGCGGCCTACATCTACTCCGGCGACAAGACGCGAGACTCGCTTAAAACAACATGGGCGGCCGGGGCCTATGGGTTCATCGAAAAAGATATGGAAGATGAGCTTTTTGCCGTAATCGAGCGACAGTGCCGAAAGTTCGAAGAAACCACGCGACTCTTGGAGGCCAGCACTCAGAATGGTGACGAAAATCAAAAAGCCCTAGCTGCTGTAGGAATGGTCGGAAAGTCTGACTCCATGACAAAGGTCGCCCACATGATTCGTAAATATCGTGACATGCCGGAGTCCATCATGATTCTCGGCGAAACGGGGGTTGGCAAAGAACTCGTAGCAAGAGGGCTGCATGGCACATCCACCAAGCCGTTTGTCGCAGTAAACTGTGCCGCCTGGGCCGGAAAAGCCGAAACTGCCGACTCGGAACTTTTCGGTCACGAAAAGGGGTCCTTTACCGGAGCTGACTCCTCAAAGATTGGATTATTTGAATCGGTTCGCAGCGGCACACTGTTCCTTGATGAGGTTCATCAACTGGGACTAAAAACCCAAGCCGGTCTTTTGCGCGCAATCCAAGAGAAGAAAATTCGAAGATTTGGTGGGCTTGCTGAATATGCTGTCGATTTTCGATTGGTCGTCGCCACCAAGACGAACATTAAGGAGCTTGTTGATCGCGGTGAATTTCTGCCAGACCTCTACTACCGCATGAAGGTGCTCTCCATTGAGATTCCTCCTCTATGCGAGCGAATCGAAGACATCCCACTTTTGATTCAGCACTTCACCGAAGTTTTCAACAGCAAGCACAAGACAAGTAAAAATTTTCGAATGAAAACAGTTCACCAAATGATGAGGTACTCATGGCCTGGAAACATCCGCGAACTCGGAAACGCCGTCATTGAGCTACTTGCCAAATGCCCCGGAAAATACGTCGAGCCTCAGCAGCTAGGCGATAGATTTTTTGTCGATGATGCTACTCTTAGTTGGAATGCGCTTATGGACAAGCAATATCGTGAGCGGAGGGAGCGTCTAACTCGGGCCCTTCAAATTCCGACTAAAACTTTGGCTGCGTCGAGCCTTGGTCTTAGCAAAAGCACCTTCCACAGTTTAACTAAACAGCACAAACTTTTTGGATTTGGATCTGAGAAAATTGAAGACGAAGGAGAATAGCGCCAGTTCGTTTGGACTCGTCGCTATTTGACTATCGGAACACGGGATAGCGCGGACTTTGGAATGGCTTTGACCCCTACGCGCAAACACCCTTCGGTTACACTCGTCTCAGCGATTCGCCCGGTAACAAGAACGCTGTTCTTTGCGATCCCCAGAGCCTCGATAATTTCAAGTCCCGTGGCTTTTTCTCCCTTGAGTTCGAAGTCGCACAGAAACAAAAATTCATTCCTGCGCTCAGAGGTTAATGATTTTACCCAGTTTGTGAATTCGGTGCCGGTTCTAAAACAATGCTGAATCACTGTATCTCCAAGTCGCAGTTTCCATAAACCGTGAATGCCTGGATCGTCGTCAAGAATAGCCACCTGATTTGAGGCGGGCAGACGCAGCTCGGGCAGTATCCATGCGGGAATGGGCGCCCTGGGAAGGTGAATGCTAACCGTAGTGAGACCCGGCCTGCTTTCAATCTGTATTTTTCCGCCCCAAGACTCCACCTGCACGCGGGCATGGTAGAGGCCAAGGCCCGAGCCCCCAGGCTTCCCGTATGTCGCTCCCACCTGCATGAGCTTTGGGAGTACGTGGTCCGGGATACCCCGCCCGGTGTCGGTAATTTTTACTACGATGCCGTTCGGACTCTCGCCAAGAGATACCCAGATCTGGCCCGCGCCCTCGATAGCCTCGGCCGAATTGTCCACGATATTTGAAAGAAGTCCCAAGAATTCTTTGCCGTCGATACTTGCGAAAAATCCGTAGTCGGTGGACTGCGGAACAGCTTCGATTTCAAGTGTGGTCCGCTCCGCGTACAACTCTCTTTTTTCAGTGAGCAAAGACTCCACCAAGACAATTATTTGCTCGGCGGCAACCTTGCTTTGCCCGTCTTGCCGAGGTGTCTTTACCGATTGGATCACTCCGGCGCTGTCAAAAGCTCGCGCTGTCGTAGACTGGATTCGGCGTAGTGACTGTTGAATCAGCGTGAGCTTGTGCGCGGGCGCGGTGCCTTCGAGACTATCCACAAGTTTTAGTACCGTAGAGAGGGGCTGCTTAATGTCGTGAACAATGAGCGAGCTAAATAGAGAGAGCTGGTTTGCGGTGCCTTCGGCAACTCGCGCTTCAACCAGCTCACCGCGCTTTCTGGACAACTCCAAAACAGTTTCTTTTAGGCTCTGAAGTTCTTTCACCTGAACCCATTTAAAGAAATGAATTTGAGTCTGCCCGCTTTCGATCAGCTCGGTGGCCCTCCGAAAGAGTGTTCTTGTGAAATAACCAAGACCAAATAATCCAAGTAGAGCTAGAACCACGAGGAGAGAGGGGAACATCAAAAGCCTAGCAAGGTTCTCAACCGCGAATGACTGCGGGACATAGGTTACCTGAAGTCGGTAGGCAGGATTTTTTCGTCCTTCATCGAAGTAGATCGTTTCTTCCAACGTGCTGGCTTTTTTTTCATTCGAAACTCCGGATGGATCGAATTTTAGCTTTTCTACGCCCGCGACATCCACAAGGCGGACGCCTAATGACTTTGATAGATTTTGACCATCAAGGAGGAGCTGAATGCGGTCGGCGGCCTGAAGAAAATTGCTATAAATCAGGTCATTGTTGAGCGAGCTGCTAAGTGCCAGGAGAGCCATGCGGGCCTGTTGTCTTGAGGCTGACGACTGAAGATCACTTTTAATCGAAAGAACAACGGCCGCGCCCGCGCTCAAAAGAAATATGACAACGCCCGTGGCGAGTATCCCGAAGAGCTTGCCGACTGATATGCGAACTACTTTTTCCAACTGAGCTTACCGAGGTAGAAAAATGGTGAGGTAATGGTGGTTTCTTCGAGAGGAGGATCCAGCGTTAGCTTATCCGAAATGCCAAAAAGAAGAGGTACGTGGGCAACCGGAATATACCAAAGGTTCGCGCGATTTTTCTCCAGTACCTGGGCATAGAGGCCAATCCTCTTTGATGGTTCGATTTCCTCTCTAGATTTAACGAGAAATTCGTCAACTTCCGCATCGTGTAGCTTGATAAAGTTATGCAAGGAATCCGAATGAAACAGTGTTGAGAGGTAGTCCCAGTCCCGCACAGTGAGTCCGTACCCCATAAGAATCAAATCATAGTGTCCTTTGCGCATCTCAGAGAGAAAGTCGGCTTTTTCAAGATTTCTATAAACTGGGTTCAGGTGGCCCAAGGCTGCCTTAGCAAGGGGCTCTAGCTTGTAGGCTTTCATCATTAACACGGTGAACCCTTTGGGCGGAACGGCATCGGCACTGGACCGCGACTCAACATCTTTTTGAAACTCTTTGTGTCCAAACACAAGAGATGGCGAGAGCAGGGAGTGGGAACGAGTCAGCCCTCGCTCCTCCAAGGCCTTGCCTAGTGCCTCTGTGTTCATGGCGTGCACAACGGCCTCTCTGGATTTGAGTGCAGTGAAAACTTTGGACTTGGTATTAAATGCAAAAAAGAAGGACCGCTCATCGGGCATTACGACGCGCTGCTTGGCCGTCTTTCGAATAAGGGGTAGGTTTTCCATGCCGTAGCTACGAAGCACCTCAAGGGATCCAGACTGAAACTTCTGTGCCGCTTCATCAAATGACATTTGTTCCAAAACAAACGCTTGACCGCTCTCGCGTGCTCGCATTTCGACGGATTTTTCGCCAAGAGAGACAAGTTCAAAATCGCCGGTAAAGCAGAAGCCTCCGACTGCTTTGC
This sequence comes from Bdellovibrionales bacterium, assembly GCA_018266335.1. The sequence goes on along the minus strand of JAFEAR010000043.1, from coordinate 20,875 downwards.
ATGGCCGGTAAATCGTAAAGCTCGCGTCGGAGAGAATTTGCAAAAAGTTCGAGGCGGGCTTTTTGAGGATAACCTCAACCGAGTCACCATCTTTAAGCGATACGGCCTCGATGTTTTTTAGATAAAATCCGACACGACTATGCTCGCCGTGTTTTTTGGCGCGAGCAAGGCTATCGACAACGTCCTGGGCCTCTAATTTTTTACCGTCGCTGAACTTCTCACCAGTCTTTATCCTGAAACGATAGGTACGCTTGTCGTCGGAGATCGTCCACTGAGCAGCCAAGTTACCCTTAAGATGCCCAACTCGGTGTTCCTCGACGAGTCTATCTCCAAGGTGGTGCAGTAGCCACGCGGTATTTGTGTCGGTCAAAAGTGGTGGCTCCAAGTTCACCGGCATGGCATCCACGTTGATTCGAATGGACGCGGGAGGACTGCCTTGATTTGCCATAAGGTTGCCGCTCCAAAAAATACTAAGGCAGATTCCTGCCGCCAGTGTCTTTAGCCTCATTGTTTACTCCATTCGTCACGACCGCATCATAAGACTTGAAAAGGTAGATCGCAGCTAGGGTGCCTGCGACTGTAGTGAGAGTCACAAATACGGCCGATATATTCATAAAAACTCCCCGCTCGTTTAAAAAGTAGCCGAGAATAATTCCCGAGAGGGGCGTAGCAAGACGAACAAGTAGTCCTTGCGCTGAAACAATGGAGGACATTTTGGATGGCTGAATAATTAGTTGCCGCAGAGAGCGAATCGCAACGGTGTATCTAGCGCAGGAAAAACCACCCCAGAACATCCCAAGACTTAGAATCACCGCGTTTCCCGTGTGAAGAGTGAGTATGATGAGGGCGCCAGCAAGGAGAGTTTGTACGGAGTCCACAGTAAATGCCTTGCCAAGTTTGGCTTTGGATGTTGGCCGGTAGAAATACGCTCCGATTGTGCTGCCCACGATATAGCACGAGCTGACAAGTCCAATAAGAAATGGAGAGTTTTGGCTCTGGGCAAGAACAAACGGAATAAAGGGAAGCGCACCCAGCAGCGTGAGTTTCACGATGGATGGGAGCACGGTCAAACTGATGTAAGTTTTCGAGCGGGCAATGTCGCGCACTCCGGCCAGAAACCCCTGGGTCTTTTCATTTTCTAGTTTCGAGGGAGCCTCTTCTTCGCTTGATAGAGAGACAAGCGAGAGAATTTGGCCGAAGAAGCTGCCGATATTTGCGAGCGCCACCGAGGCCAGTCCGCCGAATTGGTACAAGATTCCGCCAAGGCCCGGACCAACCATCGGACCCGCATTCGCAGCAAGATAGTTGTAGCGGTGAAGCTCTTGAGCCTCACCGGCCTCGGAAGTCGAGAGGCTAAGTAGCGTTTCGGTTGCCGCAAACCATATGGCAGTACTTAGGCTTAACACAAACCCCAGCACGATCCAGAAACCTAATGCACTTGGTAGGCCGCCCCTAAAATAGAGACCCACTAGAGCCGCAAACAAAACGACCTGCACAAGATCGGCGCCCACCGAAATGAGTGAAGTTTTGAAATGGCGACAGAGCTTTGGAACCACCACAAAGCCAATCGTATTTCCGGCGGCCGCAGCCGAACTAATTGCACCCATCTGCATGGTAGAAAATCCGTGCGCAGCAAGCCAAATGGGGAGCGCCATGAGCCACATTTCATCGCCAATACCGGATAGCGAGCGGGTGACAAAAAATGACTTGAGACGATTATTCAAGTCGCGGCTCCTGAACGGAGCCAAGCTCGGGCCGTGTCCTGATGATGTTCTTCATGATGGGCGCGATAGCGGGCTTTTCCAGCGAACTGCATTCGATCTGTATCGAATCGTGCCAAAGATCGAGCATGTGCTTGGTCATATGCAGATCCGAAATCCATTTGGATGCCTGCTCGTATGAAACTTTCTTGAGCCCGTCGACGGCCGATCTCCACAGATCGATATGACCGGCTTCGATATCTTCGATGTGGTGCTCGACGAAACGATCCGTGGGAATTTTTGTAAGTTGGGTGACGGATTTGTAAAATTGGCGGATCCCATCGCCTTCCTCGGGATCCGTTTCGAAAAGGGCGGTGCTGATGAGAAGACTTCGTGGATCCGTTACGGCCAAGTGAAAGAGCTGGGTGAATACGGCGTGGGTGCCCGGTGCTGGGTCGTGAGCTGCGAAATCTTTTTCGGAGAGTCCAAGATCTTTCAGCAACATCTTGTAGTGGTCGCGCTCGTCCCGTTCCATTTTAGTGAGAATTTTTTTTAGTTTTGGCGTTGGCGCGTGCCGAGCAGCAGCGCTTAGATACTCAGATGCCTTTGATACAAAGCAAGTGACCTCTAGTAGGTACCGGGCCATTGCCCAGGGGTGGTCTTCAACGAACGAAAAGAATTTATGAAAGCTCACGAGCGGCTTCCACATGCCGAGGGCGCTCTCGATTCGATTTAGCACTAAGCCCGGTTTTACGGTTGCCTTCCGCGCTCCCCGTCTAGCGGGAACGAACAGAAGATCCAGGTCCTCGCAAAGCTCAATGAAGCTGGGCCATGAATCGGTATTAGCTGCCGGAGCTGCGATGTCGGCTGCGATTCCCGCGCCCCGGTGGAGGGCAAATAACTTGGCGTGCTCGCCCATGAGTTTGATCGCCTGGGCGCCGCAAATCACGGCCGTAGACCCATCCTCTAACTCTAGGGAAACATGATGTTTTAGGCGTTTGGGCGCAGCAGGCACCCGAATAAGTCTACAGTCAGACTCAAAACTTTAACAGCAACCCCCGCGCCCGCCGAACTTCGGATTGATGTGGGCACGCAGAGCTTTATAAACAGCGGCGGTAGAAAGAACTTCGACCTTTTTGGAAATGCGTTTAGCTTCCTTGCCTTGTTTTTTCATAGACTCGGGATTTTACGGAAATAATGCGGTGGGTCAAATTAAATCCTCTTTCCATTTACTATCGACCCCGGACTTCAAAGTTCAAATAAATTCAATGGAATACGAGTCCTCGCACACTGCCTTTTAGCTATAAAAATACCAACATTTTCAAACACATAGTCTATTCGGCGGGCTCCTGGCGGGCTTCAGATGTGCGAACTCTCGCACGTTTTATAACTCCATAATTTTAAAGAATAACTTCCCAAAATCCCGTTGTTTCGGGCCCCGGCTGTGCGAGATCTCGCACGATTTCCGTACTTTTGTACCTCTTCAGAAACACCTCAGTTCTGAAATTCCGAATCATCTTAGGCCGTTATGACGCATGGCACAACGAGTGCATTCATAAAGTTAAGAGGCAACACCAAGAAAGGGGGCTCTCTCAAATGGAACTGAAATTGGAATGCTCCACGGCACTCGAACTGGATCCGACCATGCCAAAGAAAAAAATCAAAAAGCCATCCGAAGTTTTCGACCAGTGCCCGCATTGTCGGAGCCGAAATATTTTGAAGATCGACGAGGAAGTGCTCTGCAATTCGTGTGGATGGAACAGCGTCTTTGTACACGCGGAACTCGAAGCATTGAATGAAACGAACGTTCCGCGCAAAAGACGCGGACGAAGCAAAGCAAAAAATTTGAGGGCACCTACCGCGCCGCCAGATGCGGAACAGGCACTCACTGAGGAGGCGGTTCACGATGATGCTTCGTCACTGCCTTGAGCGTCTCATCGGTTGGCTTACGCCAGGGATAGAATTCGAGTTCGCTGAGTTCGAGCCGCCGCAAGGTTCTGCTCAGCCACTCAACGATCCGGACGAATAGAGCAGCTCGATCACAAATCACGTCAGCTACAGAAAATTAATAGCAAGGGAGATTTTTATGCAAATTCTAGGAATCCGTTTACCAAAAATTCTTGATCTACTCGGCACCGCCCTCGTTGGTGAGAGCAAAGATGTCGCTCCGCCTGGAAATTTTTGGGACGAGCACGACCTGATGATGGCTACTTTTATCGCCAACGAAAAAAGCAAGCAGCACTTCAAGGCGCAAAAGGAGCGCGCCCTTTTGCTGCGCAATCAAAATTGCGGCGGCCGAGACGGATGCCTCTAAATGAAACTAGCTCTTCTGTTTTTGTGCCTTCTCAGCGGATGCGTTGTTGTCGCGGCCTGTGTCTTGGGGTTCGTGGGACTACCGTCGGCTGCAGAGAGTGATGCATCGACTTTCTATTTAATGAACCTGAAATGGTAACGGAGAAATTTTTATGTCCAGAATGATTTTCGAACTCGAAGACGACCTAACGGACTTAATGACGACGATTTCACGCAAGGAAAAGCTCGCCAATCCGGCTCTCATGCAACTGTTCTGGGATGTCAAAAGTGCGTTTGGAAGAAAAACGCCACTGATTACCACGATACTTGTCGATATTGGCAATTTGCTGAATGCCATTTCGGACGACGAATTCGACAGCAACGTTGAACTCGAAATTGAATCGCGAAAAATTCAAAAGAAAATGAACTGCATACGACAGGCTCAGCGCAAGCATGTCTTGTTAGTCGAGAATCTTAAAATCAGCAGTCATGGCGTAGTCAGCGCATAACTTTGGAGAAATAAATGAAATTCATCTTTCTTATAATCCCGTTTGTCGTCGCCTCCTGCGCAAGCTGCAACTCTCAGAATGGTGCCACGCCAGATGCCTGCGCCACTCAGAACCAACAGAAGGCTAGCGAACATCCCTACCACTGGATAGAGCGCGGGGACTTCTAACAAGGCAAGGCAACGGTTTCGCTGCGGGGTAACGATTTATGAAAAATAAATTCTCGCGTCTACATAGTGAGATTCGCGAGCTGATGGGGTGCGTATCGGTCAAAGAGATTATGAGTAACGCCGTTTTAGTTCACGCCTTTGGAGAGGCGCAGAGGCTTTTAACAAAGGCAAGAAAGGAGCGTCACTGCATGACTGGATCACTTGAGCGTGAAGTTCGCAGGCTCATCGCCGCAATTTCAAACATGGAACTTGAGCAGAACCCGACGCTCAAAAATTACATCAGAACTATCGAGGCCATTCTTCTGCAAATGAAGATTCAATCCTCGGTTCAAAAAACAAAGTAGGAGTTCATCTATGGCACCAAAACAAATCAAAAAGAAACTCAAGCGCCAGACTTCAAAAAGCACAGCGGCGGCTGAATCCACAGAGACTCAATCGGACGAAGTCGGCAAAGTGTTTCATTCGCGCCTCGCACCGGTACTAGCCTTCGCCGCAGGCGCCATTCCGACGCTTGCTTATGCCTCTGTCGAATCAAGTTTGATGGCCATTCAGTCAAAGCTCATCAACTTTGTACTTCCCGTTGGAGGCATTATTGGCCTTATTTTCGCGGGACTGTCTTTTGTAATGGGTCGTGAAAATGCACGCTCCCACCTAATTCTGGCGCTGATCGGGGCAGGAGTTGGGTTCGGAGCGCCTAGCCTCATTGAATTCATTCGGGGGGTCGTCAACTGACGAACCCTTAAGGAAAAATCCAACGAACAGGGAGAGCCTACAGTCGCAAACAGCTCAGAGCCCCCCGGACCAATTATGCGTCCCACCTCCTCATCGCATTTTTGTCCAAGCGAACATTTCTTGGCTATCGGGGCCGCAACTAACCGCTCTCTGCTCTCCCTGTTCTTGGATCCCTTAATTTTCTCAAACAAGGTCACGATTGGAGAACGCCTATATGAGTTTACGTGTGACGAAAACAAATCCATGTCTTGAACGAAAACTTAAAATTGCAGGGTTTGAGGTTGTCGACTTGCTCGCAATTTTTTTGCTGATTTCAGTTTTGAATTTATTGACGGGGCCTCTCAACATGCGCGCAGTTACAGTTTGGATTCCATCGTTTCTACTCGCGGCAACGCTTTGGGTGTCAAAACGCGGCAAGCCCGACAACTACCTCGTTCACTTCATTCGATTTCATGTGAAACCAAAGCGCTATGAGGCGTTTGCGGACGGTGGAAAGTCGGACCGCCGTATTATTGCGGACATCCTAAAACCTCGCCACTTCATGGGGGGCTCGAAATGAAAAGAGGAGCGCTTGTTGAAAAAATTGAACTCTGGGGTTTCGAAAAAGATTTCGCGATTTTCCGCGATGGATCCATAGGATTTAGCTTTGAACTCATAGGAGCCGATATTTCGTCGTCCGCCGATGACACCATCAATACCTGGACATCCCGCATTGGTTCTTTCCTGAATGGACTACCACCACACCTTGATCTTCAGTTCGTTCAGAGCATTGAGTCAGGAAATAGCGAAAAGCTTTCCGAGTTCAAGAATCGGGCAGGTGGCGCCTCTAGTTCCCTTGTTCAAGACCTCGCGCAGGCAAGGGTAGACTGCATGTCGGAGCTCGATGGCACAGGCGCTATGCCCGTCCACCGGATGTACCTAGTTGTTCGAAAGGCTCCAAGCTCGGCTACACCGAAAAAGTCCATTTTTACCTCGGCCAAAAAGTTTGTGCGGCTTAGCGAAACGCAGCTTGCTCTAGAAATCGAGCAAACAAAGCGTCTACAGACTCAAATCGATGGCGAGCTCTCGCGCCTGGGCCTATCGCCCAGGCGCCTTGACGCGCGCGAGGTCGCCTCGCTCAGCTACCGAATGTGGAACCCTAGCGGAGTCGTATCGCTTTCCACAATCGACTTTGATGAGGTGGCCCCAGACCTGATTTCGACCGACGTTGAGGTGACTCCCAAAGGATTTCGAATCGGCGAAACTCACTTTCGCGTGATCTCGCTTAAATCCACGCCCGAGCAAACAGTTTCGGGAATGGCCGCAAGTTTAAATGCTCTGCCGTTTGGCTCGAAATGCTTTCTATCTATTCACGTACCCGACCAAGCGCAAGAAATTGAAAAGCTGCAGCGGAGTCGGCGCGTAGCCCACTCTATGGTTACGGGCAAAAAAGCTGGTGTGAGCGATCTCGATTCGATTGCCAAGCTCCAAGACCTTGAGTCGCTACTAGAGGAAATGATCGGTAGCTCGGAGAAAGTCTACCGTACAAGCCTTACCGTAGTTCTATCGGACACGGATCAATCCCGCCTAGATGAAAACACGGCAAGAACGCTTCTCGCGATCCGTCATCTAAACGGCGCCGAAGCCATGGTCGAGACGCTTGCCGCGTTTGACATTTTTTCAGAACTTTCGCTTCCGAACGCTCGGTCCCGCGAACGTGAACGCAGAATGAAAACTTCGAATCTTTCGGATTTGATTCCCGTTTTTGCTCCGTGGCGTGGTCACAAGGAGCCTGCCATTTTACTGCGAAATCGCGAGGGGGCTCTTCTAAGTTTCAATCCATTCGACAGCAATCTGACGAACTCGAACCAGCTCATCTCCGGCGGTAGCGGCGCCGGAAAGTCATTCATGACGAATTTGCTGCTTCTCCAAATGCTAAAAGACAACCCAAAGGTGTTTTTTGTGGATATCGGAGGCTCCTACAAAAAGCTCTCCGAAAATCTCGATGGGCAGTATGTCGCACTCGGTGTTGAAAGCGGCTTTTCGTTTAATCCGTTTGACTTGGCGTCCGGTGAGACCGCTCCCTCAAGTCAAAAAATCAAATTCATTGTGACGCTCGTGGAGCTGATGACCAAGGAGGAGGGTGAGCTTCGTTTGCCGAAACTCCACCGAGCCGAAATTGAAGATGCCATTACTCACGTCTATGACAACACCGCACAACCACGGCTCAGTACGCTAAAAGACATTCTCGCTGCCCACCCAGATGCCGAGATTCGCCGCTACGCGCGAATTCTTGCTCCGTGGTGCGGGGATACCCCTTACGGCCGCTTCATTGACCGGCCAACAAATCTTGAGCTGACGAGATCCGTCGTGGCGTTTGATTTGAAGGGCCTTGAATCTTACCCAGATCTACAAACCGTTTGCTTATTCATCATCACTGACTTCGTTTGGCGTGTTGTTGCTCGTGACCGGGCCACAATGAAATTTCTTGTTTTTGATGAATGCTGGCGGCTTCTCAAAAACGACTCGGGTCTTGTGTTCATCGAAGAGGTTTTTCGCACATTTCGAAAGTACCGCGCTTCGGCCATTGCGATCTCGCAAGACATGGATGATTTCGCGAAATCTAAAATTGCCTCGGCGATTCTTCCCAACTGCTCCGTGAAGTGGTGTCTAACTCAAGGGCAGATTGACTACGGACGGCTGCAAGAAACACTCTCGCTAAACGACAACGAGGTCGCTCTTGTTAAAAGCCTGCGCCAAGAAAAGGGATTCTTCTCGGAAGCATTCCTCGTCGCCAACGATAACCACACGGTCGCAGTGATCGAGTCCACACCGCTTGAGTACTGGATTGCAACTACCGACCCAAAAGATCTCGCCGAAATTGACCGCGCAGAAAAAGAATATCCTGGAGAGAGTTCTTTCGAGCGGCTTCAACGGCTCGCCCAAAACTTTCCAAACGGTGTCGCCGCAAGCTCACAGACGAGCAAATCCAAGGGAGGCGAGAAATGAGACGTTTTTTACAGGCGCTAACTTTTGCTAGCGGCATTCTTATTTCAAGTGGTCCGGCGCACGCCGATATTTGGGGCGGAGACGTCGCGGTACTGATCGAAATTTTGGCGAATGCCGTTAAACAGCTAACTGAGCTTCGTAGTCTTCTTAATAGTGCCTCAAGTCAGCTCGATCTCATCCGGCAAATTAACCGAGGCATCAATGACTCCCTTCAACTCATTCGAACTGTATATCCAAATATCGACCCCGGTATTTACAAAGATTGGGATAAAGTAAACCGCGCTCTTCAGGGTATTGCCACGGTGTATGGATCCGTGCCCAGCTCAGCAGATACACGCGTACAAACGGATGCGGATCAAAGTGTAGCTGAAGCCATTTCGCTTAATAATCAAGTCTACGACTACACCAGAAAAATCGATGACATTGGGGATCGCATCAAAGACTTCTCTCATAGTGTGTCGCCCGGAGGTGCGGCAAAACTTTCGGCTGAGGGAATCGGGGTGCTTCTCACGGTAATGAATCAGTCCCTAAGAACTCAGGCGACGGGACTTAAGCTTCAGGCCCAGTCCCTTGCTATCGAAAATCGAAGGGAAAAAGAGAGTACCCGGTTTCTGCTCGGCACCTCGGACGCCTTGGGCGGTGCCATGCAGGCGCTCAAGCCAACCTTCCAAGTGCCAAGATTCTAAATAGGGGGTACCGCAATATATGGATTTATCCTGGCTCCAGAGAGAGGCCGTTACACTCCACGGCATTTTCCAAAACGCCTTTTATTTATTGGCAACAGTTCTGATTCTCATCGGGGTCGTTTGCGACTACTTCAAAATCCCCATGGGTGGCACCCCAGACTTCGGGATGCTTATCATCAGGGCGTTGGTTGCAGCGCTACTCCTGGTAGCTCTGCCTGAAATTACCAATGCCATTGCCGACGTGACCGATGCGTTTGCGAACACTGTGGGCGATCTCCATAACATAAGCCTTGTGATGGAACGCACCTCCCAAAAACTTCACGAGTTAACGTGGTCTTGGAGTTCGATCAAACAACTCGCCATCGTTGGGATTTCATTTATCACGTTTTTTCTCGTGTACATCTCGGTGTACATCGCAAACGCAGGCGTGGCGTTTGTTTGGGTACTGATTTACGTTTTCTCGCCGCTGCTGATCGCAATGTTTATTCTGCCTGCGACGGCGGGAGCGACTACGGCGCTGTTTCGTGCGCTATTTGAAGTAAGCGCGTGGAAGATTTGCTGGAGTGTATTGGCAACGCTGCTGTGGAGCACGGCCGCGATCGACATTGAAAAAGCTTCTCAGTCGCCGGGATTCTTAACCGTTGTTTGCTACAACCTCATCCTAGCCTGCTCGGTGCTTCTTACGCCGCTGGTGGTAAACGCTTTAACCTCAAAGGGACTAGCTTCCATGACGGCCTCCGTGTCGGGCATGGCCTTAGCTGCGGCAAGCTTCAACCCAGCGCTTCTTGCGACAAAGGCCCAAAAAACCGCCCTTGGAAAAACCGCTGGTCTTGCCACTCAGTCTGTTCGAGGTGGTTTTGGACTATCAAGTGGCGGGCTGGGCAAACAGGCGAGTGGGATTCCCAAAAATTCTATCCAGGCCCCGCGAGGATCCCCGTCGCCTCCTCCCTGGATCTCAAAAATTCCGCCTCCGACGGAGCCACCTGGGTGGCTGCAAAAAAGACTTCGACGTGAGAGTCACGCACACACGACACGACCGCAACCTAAGGATGGAGATAAAAAATGAATAACCCCACCAATGAACTCAAACAAGCAGCAGCGAGCCTTCTTAGAACGATCCAGCAAACCGCACACTACGCGGTTCAAATTGCTGTAGCATTCTTCGTATTGACCGGAATTTGTTATTTGGAACTGGGAGATTTCCGCGCGAATGTTTGCGAACCAGCCCATGTAATTGGGCCCTATTCCTCTACGACGAAGCCCAACATGGATAAATCTCTAGCTGAGCATGATCCGACATTTGTTCCAAATCCAAATAAAAACTGAGCTTAGCTGAAATTCGCTGGGATGAAACGTGTGGCCGCGCAGCTCCAACTCAAAAAAACGTGCTGTGCGTGTCTGCCCCCAAAAACCAATCCGGGCTGCGCAAGGCCGCCGTTTTGTCCCGCAATTTTTCGCCAATTTTGGAGGCTAAAAAATGCGATTTGTAGATACCCTAACAAAACTCACTAATGAAAACACCGCTCTCAAATGGGTCGTGATCTCTCTTGCAGTCCTATTGCTTGGACTATCGCTTCTCATTGCCACACTAGCCACACGAGCCCCACTTGTGATCGAGCGAGAGTGCCAAAGCCGTGCCGTTCAGTTGACGGACGCGGCTCCCACCAACCCCGAGATCGAAGCCTTTGTGCGTGAAGTTCTGCATGAGCGATTTGATTTTGAAGGTCAACCCTCGGCGGCGCTTCTTTCAGTTTCGGAACTCAAGGCTTCCACAAAAGATCGTACCGAACTCAAAGATCGCGGCATGAAGCAGCGATTGTTTTTGAACGGAATTCTGCGGCAAGGTGACAAACTCGAAGTTGATACGGATCGACTGATCTCGGTTGGTGATCTGCGCTCAGCGTTCAAATTCCCGCTCGTTTTGACTCTCGGCTCGACCGTTCGAACGGTCGCGAATCCTTACGGGTTAATTTTGGTCGGCACTGAGCCAAAGGTGGCCAAAGAGGAGGCAAAAACCACCAATCAAATTCTACCCAAGACCGAACCTTCGCTTTCTCCAGGAGGAAACCATGAAAATGGACACTAAGGAAAATCAAAAGTCCGGTGACTCCGAGGCTCATCCATCGAACGCGCCGCTTTACGTTCTTTTTAGCGTTCTTGTCGGGCTCCTTGCCCTGACACTTGCAAGCTCGCAGGCGTTTTCGGCTGAAGTCCGCCATGTCTGGCTCACCGACGACTCAACGACGCAGGCACCGATTTCAAGTCGCGGAACCGCACTTAGTTTTCCGGTTCGTCCTACACAGGTCATCCTTGGGCAAAAAGGATCCTTTGGAATTGAATATGTGGAACGCGATTTGGTGGTGACGCCGCTCGCGCCGAATGCACGGGCGCACCTCTTTGTTTATCTTTATGGTCGTCGGTTCACCTTTGACCTTGTTGCCGTGATGAATTCGGAGGCAACGATCATCATCGTTCGCGACGGAATGGAGCCCAAACCCGCGAAAGTTCCTCGAAAAAATGCGGTGGCCGCGTCACACCCACCTACGCCAAGAGGATCTGGGAGGAAGTAGCTTATGAACGAGACTCCAGAAACCACTGCCGTACAGCCGCCCGACAATAGAAAGGAGGGCGGCAGCGCGGCAACCGAAGCTCTAAACGCTAAATCAGATCAATCGCTCTTTGGCGTAACATATAGAACCCGGCTTCCAAAAGCGCCCGTTTCCGCGAACTCGTATTTTGCATGGGGTTTTGGGCTTCTTATCGCCTTTGGCCTTTCATATCTGTCCGGAAGGTGGCTCTACCTTAGGGTTTGGTCGCGGCCAACATCACGCGCTGAGATCGGCGCCGACGTGCTAACTGGATCAAGTCAAATTCTAGCACCAGGATTTACCGCCTATGATCCCCAAGCGGCCGAACGTGATTTCTGGAAGATGCAGCATGACATTGCGGCGGCGGGACGAAGGGGAGAAAAAATTGCCCTGGTTGGTCCGGCGCTAATTGAGCCGCAGGGACAGGATTTGATTCCGCCCGGTACCTTCGCAAAAGCCAAACTTGAAAGCGGCGCTTCAAACGGGCCAGTTCGCGCCGTGCTCACCGAACCTATCATAGTCAACGGTGCGCCAGTAATCGAATCAGAAACACTGCTTCTTGGCCGAGGAACTTCAAACGAGCAGCGCCTCATGGTCGCATTCACAAAAGCCGTCTTGAGTTCCGGTAAAAGTTTTAAGATCCATGCCGAGGCCGCCGACGTTTCCGACAAAATCGTAGGGCTTAAAGGCTCCAAGGTTGGGTCGCGCATGGTGAGGCTAGCCGCAGGCATTGGACTTAACTTCTTGTCTGGAATGTCAGAGGCACTTCAAGACACTCAAAGAGCGGGACCGATGGGAGTGCCCGTTAAAGCTCCTTCAATGAAAAATGCTCTTCTGAATGGCTCGGAAAAAGCCAGTCTTGAGGAGGGCAATAGCATCATGGAGGAACTGAAAAACTCCACTCCCGTCATCGAAGTACCCGAGGGGCAGGAGTTACTTGTGCTCTTTGATTCGGAGGGGGAATAGTATGAGCGAGTCAAAAGTAAAATCCATTGGAAGGAGACGCAGCCTGGAGGGGCAAATCGACGACGTGATCGCCATCGTCGCCGCACTCTACCGGCCCGTTCGTGAAGTCGCGCTTGGCATTTGGAGTGGGAGGATGCCTCTTTACGTTTTCGCGGTCGCTATTGTTTGCCTTGTGATGTGCGGAGCGGGACTGGACTTTTCCTTGATGGGAGATGCCAACCTAGAGTGGCTGGCGCGTTTATCCAGGAAATTCCTTACTCTGTATCTCACCGGGGTCGCGGCGCTACCATTCTTTATTTGGGGAGCGGTTGAAATTCGAAAACGCAAGACGCTGGATGAAGCTCTGTCTTCGGCATTTTTCGAATCAAAGCTCGTTACCTCGAAAGGTAAGGTGCCAAGCCTTGTAGAATTGCAGGAACAAGGCGATATGACGACACGCCTGCGGCTAAAACTCAATGGCTTATCCGCGTTTGATGTGGAGCGCAGCCGCAAGGATCTGGCTTCCAGGCTCGGTATTCACGTAATTTCGATGAAAAACCACCAGACTAAGGGACTCATGGATATCGTGTTCTCGACGTTTGAGATTCCGGACCTGTTGCAATTCGGTGATGTGCCGCCGAAGTCAACCCATGGGCTGTGCGAGTTTCCAATTGGCATAGCGCAAAACGGACAGATGCTGTTTTCGAGTTTCCGTCAAACGCCCCATTTCCTGGTCGGGGGTTCGTCGCAACACGGAAAATCATCGTTTATCCGTCAGGCCTTAACGTATCTTTATCAAAATAATCGGGGTGCGATTGAATTTCAGATCATTGACATGAAACAAAACGCCGAGGGAATTGTATTTGACGATGTCACGGATTTTCGTCTGGCAAAAGACGCAAAAGATGCGCACAAACTTCTCCTTGAAGCGGTCGAGGAATTGAAGGATCGGCTCGCCTACCTAACGGCAAATCGAAAAGAAAATATTGATGCCCTCAACTTAGTCCCCCAGGAAAAAAGGACCACACACCCTGAACTGTCGCTCCATAAAATAATTCCCCGAATCATTATCTCAATTGACGAAGCTACAGAACTGCTTGTCCCAAGTCCTCTAGCGGATCGCACGCTGACCGAAGAAATGCGGGGCTTCATTTCAACAATCGCCGCTATGGGTAGAGCGGCTGGAATTCACTTAATGATTGGCACCCAACGCCCCGACGTCAACACGCTCGACGGCGCCACCAAAACGAACATCGAAGGACGGCTTTGCTATTATATGAGCGATACGACATCCAGCACCATTGTGCTCGATTCCGGCAAGGCGGCGGCTCTCGATCCGTCCAAACGTGGACGCGCCATTTACCGCATGGGCGCCGAATATATTGAAGTGCAAACTCCATATCTAAGCCGGGAAGAGTGTGACAAATTCTTTCTGGGGCTCAAGAAAAAGCCATTTGGAATGTCTGTATGACTATAACCCCATACAACCTAAAAGGACAGAATCCGGATTCCTTGGAGAAGGATCGCCCGCTGTTTCGATTTTTGTGGAAATGGAAAATTGCAACATCAAGCGCAATAGGAATTCGTTTTTATGGCGATAGAAAATATCCCGGATTCACAGCCTATCAAAGACTTCTAAAACTGAAGAAGCGTGGGTTTGTAAAATACGCCTTCGTACAAGACGACCCCAGTGCTCGCGCATGGACGCTAACAAAAAAGGGATTGAAGACCATCGTCCCGAGCCTTGGACTACTGAAGGAAGAAGGATCTGGATCTGAAAATATTCACCACGACCTTTGGGTTCAGGCGGCGCACCTGGGGGAGAATCTGGATCGCGACGACGAAAACATAGATCAATTTACTGAGCAAGAACTTCGAAGGTTAGATATGAGCGCGTATCCCGATTGGGTTCCCCAGAAAAAACTTCATCGTCCTGACGGATACTGGAGAGTGTCTATTGGGGAACAGAAAAAAATCGTGGCCCTTGAAGTTGAACTCTCCAGAAAGACGAGTTCTGATTACAGATTTGTTTCGGATTATTATGCCCGAAGTGGAACAATCTCACGCGTAATCTGGGTGGTGGAGTCGGCTTCGTTTGTTGATCGCATCCGAATTGCCCTGGGTTCAGCAAATCCCGAAAAAATCGGTATGCACTTTTTCTTCCTTAGAGAAGGCCTCAGGGACAACGGGTGGGATTGTCGATGCATTCGCGGGGAAAACTCTGGCCGAAAATTTCGTGAGATCATGAATTTTATCGAGCAAAACCAGCTCAAAACCGGCTCGATACCAGCTCCAAACCAAGGTTTTGTCGCTGCAATTCTCGACACCCGAGTCCGGCGTATGAATTTGGATACTTCGGACAAAGCAAGCAACAACTCCCATTTGCTACTGAATGCCCCCCATTCATCCCCTATTACATAAGGAGCTCTCTATATGTTCACCAATCTCAGCCTTTCTATTCGTCGTTCTCTTTCATCATCCCTTGCAGTCGCTACACTCGGCCTTACGGCCTGTAGCTCCACTCAAGATGCACTGCTTCTGGGATCCGGAATCGGTATTACTGGCGGTGCGCTTGTTGGTCAGGCGGCGGGACAAGATACGAAGAGTACACTCGTCGGTGCCGGTATTGGACTTTTGACCGGAGGACTATTCTCTTATCTTGCGCAAAAATCCCATGAGGAAAAACTGCTTGCCGCAAGTCCACCCCCCGCTGCAACCGAACCGCCGCGCCTCTCAAACCCTGATGTGAAGCGAATTTGGATCCCGGAGCGCATCGACGGAACTCGTTTTGAGGCCGGGCACTGGATGTACGTAATCGACAAGCCCGTGTCTTGGACCCGCTAACCGTCGTCCAAGTCCTTCAACCCTCCACAAATCAATCGGAGAACACACATGGAAAACATCGAAACTGAATCCAAAGATATCTCGGCCGAACAGTCCGCGACGGAAGCTATTGCCGTGGTCGAGGCTAATCCGCCGCTCACTGCGGAAACAAAGGCGACAACGGGCAACGACATTCGGGACCGCGTGGCGCTGACCAACGCCTCAGTTAACAAACTCAATCTGTGGATCGAACAACTCGCCCGCAGCAAGCGCGGGGTTACAATCAATCGTAAAGAACTCGTCAATTGGCTCCTTGAAGGTGCTCCCGCGCAGCTCGCCAATGCGCAGATCGACGACATTGGTTCGAAGTTCTACGATGATTTGAAGTTTCTCAATCAGGTTGTGCATGAGATGAAAGAGGCCCGCGCACGCGGGGAGCGGGTTACACTCGATCAGTTTCTTAAAGCGACAGAGAGCGTGAAAATCGCGCCGCCCGCCGAGCGCAAACGTCGTGGTGGCCGTCCACCCAAGAACAAAGTGGCTGTCGTTGCCAACGCAGAATCGCACTCCAATTTTTAGATAGTTTTGGCAAATAACGCGCAACTCCAACTCCGTGAAACGCCAGCGATACAGGGACGTTCATATTCTGGCTAGCGTTTCATCGTGGAATCCGCTCTTGGGAGGTGTTATGAATTCCGAGAATTCGCTCTTTGACAAGTTGAAATGGATGACTTCAAACGAGGCCGCGACTTTTCTTCGAGTCTCGGTTGGCCAAATTCGAAATTTGGTTTGGCGTGGACAGCTAAAAGCTTACCGCCTCAACAACCGACTCCGGTTCTTGCGAAATGATCTTGAGCGCCTGCTTGAGCCAAAAAATTAATTTTTGGAGGTTCAATTTATATGGCGATTTACGAATATCAATCCGATTCGGGTGACAAACTTTGGAAAGCTTATGCAAGCGTCCGAAGTAAAATCAAACCAGAAATCCGCGTCCAGAAATGGACTGTTAGAATCAAAACGCAAAAACAGGCCGAACGAGAAGAAACGGCACTCATTAAATTTTGTCAGGCCGAGGTTTCCAAGCGTGAAAACGAAGGCGAAACCTGGGGTTCACTTGTTGAAACCTGGGAGCTTTCGCAGCGCCAAACAAACTCCGACCGGCTCAACGAATGTACGCGAGCTGACTACGTGGCAACTCTTGAAAAGTACACCTCTAGTTGGTGGAAGAGACCCGTGAGTACAATTACCCGTGCAGATGTCGTTGAAGTGCTTTCGCAGATGAAGGCGCATTCGTCGTCGATCAGTTATCAGAATAAATTCAAGGCGATCATTAACCGAGTTTTTGAACACGGGATCGACCATCGAATTATTCGAGGAATCGACCGGAGTCCGGCCCGAGGAATCTACCTCGGGCGCGACGAAGAAAAGAAACCCGAGATTCTTAATATCTTGGAGATTCGAAAGCTTCTGAACGAGGCCAAGAGACATGAACACCCCTGGTATCCGATTTGGTGCGCGGGACTTATGACCGGAATGCGGTCGGGGGAGCTTTACGCGCTTTTATGGTCCGATGTTGATTGGGAGAATAAACAAATCTCCGTCACGAAATCCTACAACTGTAGGAAGCGGATCACCAAAAGTACCAAATCCGCGTACTGGCGTACGGTCCCTATGTCGTCTGAGCTGCACACGTTTTTGAAAGCACTTCAAGAAACATGTCAGATTCACCAGGACAAACGGCCCGAGGTTCTTCCCCGTTTTCCAGTTTGGACCAAGGGCGAACAAGCCCGGATCCTCCGGCGCTTCTGCGAGGGGATCGGGCTTCCGTCGGTTAAGTTCCATACCCTTCGGGCCTGCTTTGCCACCCAGCTACTTCGTAACTCGATTCCGCCGGTTCAAGTCATGAAGATCTGCGGTTGGAAGGATATTGAAACCATGCAGCGATATATTCGGCTTGCGGGTATCGAAATCGAAGGCGCAACGGAAAGCCTAAAGGTTATGCCCGACTCGGGCGTTACTGAGTTTGCTGCCGAACTCTTTGCTCCGGCAGCGGGCGGGCAATCTGCGAACGGAAACCGAGCTGCCTGATGAGAAGTCAGACCCATTTTGACATGGCCGTCTTTCAAAGATCTAAACGTCTTTGCAAGGCGCTGGATTCGGGGCAAATGTCACGAATCCGCCAGTATTATCCCAGTGAAAAACCAAAAAACCTAAAGAGTTGAAAATTCAGGAGGCCCTGCAGGGGCATCTGAGCCCGCGAACCCGGCTGAAGTTAGTCTAGGTTACTGGCGGTTCCGCAAAGTTGGCACATTTTCGTCACAGAAAATGGCACACGGAAAAATTTCGAGGCCCTACGCACGTAGAGCAGACGGCGAATTCGTAACTTACGAAATTTCAAACTCGTCACACGATCACTTCGATTCCTGTCAGGACATCCACCTACGCAGTGTCCGCCAAGGACACGAGGAGTGTGACATGAGTCAACGAATCGAAGACCCAAAAACCATCCGAGCCCGTCAGGTGCTCAAGCAACTACGCGAGCAGCGTCGAGTGAGCACGTATGCAGCGGCCAAGCTCTGCGGAAAGTCGGCCACGCTGATCTCGCATCTCGAAAACGGCTGGGTGCCGCTCAGGGACCACCACTTGGATTGGCTGCTGCCGATGTACGGCGCCACCAGGAGGCAATACGACCTGATGCTCAAATCCGATGAGGCCAGGCCCGAGGCCTTGAGAGGCGTGCTCCAACAGCGAGTTATGGAACTGCCCGCTGGGGCGCTGTCTATGGTTCTCGACCTTCTTACCTGTGTGAATCGCGGCTTTTCCGAGGAGGTGCCGTCATGAGCTTACTCAAAATTGCAAAAGCGCACCCGAAGCTCTCGGCTGCTTTGCTCGCGGGCGGACTTGTCCAGGGACTGAACCACCAGCCGACAAGCGCTGACATTTACCGTGAAAGCCGCCGAATTCACGCGGCCGAGGTCCAGGCCCTCAGGATGGATTGGGGAAACCCGCTCCCCTTCAAGTCCGAAATCCTCACCAAATGGGGCTCACGCGGCGAGGCGTACAGGGCCGAGAAGTTCGGCTCTCGTGGCCAAAATGAGAAAGGAGCACGTCATGTCACCCGTTGATCGGTTGCCCGAAGACATGGGCTCGCGGCTCCAAAAGCTGCTTCAAGAAAAGCACTACACCGCCTCCCAGGTTGCGCAGGCGCTCAACATTCCGAAGGCCACGTTTTCGTGTTGGATCGGGCGGGGAGGTCGCTTCCCGCAAAACCCGCTGCTCATTAAGCAGCTCGCAGAGTTCCTCGGTGTTTCGCTTTCGTATCTCATAGCCGGGATCGAGGAGACTCCGACTCCCGCGCAGG
The DNA here is from genome assembly GCA_018266335.1 of Bdellovibrionales bacterium. The sequence goes on along the minus strand of JAFEAR010000043.1, from coordinate 2,084 downwards.
CGGTCGCGCACTCAAGTTACCGCTTCGAGGTGACTATTCGCCCAATCCAGGACTCGACAGGAGGCGCAAAGTGAAGTGCCCGGAACGGCTTGATGAAGACATGCTTCACTGGAGGCTCCGGCATCTGGGAAGCAGGGCGCGAGGATTGGGCTTTCTCATCGGCCTTCAGCAAACCGACCCTTTGCCGCTTGAGCCAGCAGAGGAGGCTTACGAGGGCATCGGGATGCTTGTAGAGGACCTCGGACGAGAGCTTATCGAGATTGCATCCAAGATTGATGAGGACGGAATCGTTCTTCTCAAGCGGCAAGCGAGCAAGGCCCGTTCGGGCAAAGAGGAGGACCAAGGCGACTAGGTTTCCACTGGCTCCCTGGAGCCATCACGCATTTGAGCCGTGCCCCCAGGGAGGGCACGGACAGACCTATGGGGAGGTCCTTCATGACAGCAACCACGAAACGAACCGCTCTTTACGCGCGTGTGAGCACAGCAGATCAGCATAGCGGCCTTGAGGCGCAGATTCGCACGCTCAAAGAGTTCTGTGAGAAGAGCAAAATTGAAAACTTTGAACTCTTCGCCGACGAAAATATCTCGGGCGCGAAGGCCTCGCGCCCTGGCCTTGATCGAATGATGCAGGGTTGTCGAAGCGGTGAGATCGACCGCGTTGTCGTGTACTCGTTCTCGCGCTTTGCGCGTTCGACGACTCACTTGCTCGCGGCGCTTGAAGAATACCGCGCACTCAATATTCAGTTTCTATCCATCACTGAACAGATCGACACGAACTCGCCGATGGGCCGCGCATTTTTTACTGTTATCGCCGCCATCGCGCAGCTCGAACGAGAACTAATCGTTGAACGCGTTAAGAACGGACTAAAAAATGCCAAGGCAAAGGGTAAACACATCGGCAGAAAGAAAACTCGCAACTCCGAAATTCTTCGCGTGCTCATTAAACGCGGTTTACCCTATAGGGTCATTTCGTCGATCGCATCTTGCTCCCATGGCGCGGTCTGGGCCGAAAAAGTTGCGATGAAAAAAGAAGAAGAGGCGGCAGCCAAGGCTGCACTCGAACCAAAACCTGAAGCCGAAAACGGAATCTTCAGCAAAGAAATGCTCACAGCCTCATAGAGATCAAAATATCCTACGAGTTGTTTTCCCGATGACGCCGGGGGCTCCGTGAAGGAGTCCTCGGCGTCGTTCTTTTTGCATAAACAAAAATATTGAAGCAAAAATTTCTGGATGATTGAGTAACGGCGATGCCGAAAGTTACGCCAATCAAATCGCTAAAGCCGTCAAAGCCCTTGATCTACGAACTCACGGTGACGCTCGACGACGTCCGTCCGAGCATTTGGCGTCGCGTGCAAGCCCCGTCGACTCTTCGGCTCAATAAACTGCACGAACTCATTCAGGTCGCTATGGGCTGGAAGGGCACCCACCTCCACAGCTTCAAAATCAAAGAAAAATCCTACGGGCCTGATCCCGAAAGTTCCGACGCTCGCGATAAAAGCGTTCGCCTTGGCGAGGTGTTGAATGCGGGTGACAAGTTCACTTACGTCTACGACTTCGGCGACAATTGGAAACACTCGATCAAAGTCGAGCGAGTCTTCGATGCCATAGGCTACGTGACCTATCCGCTATGCGTAGGCGGCGAGAACGCCTGCCCGCCCGAAGACTGTGGCGGCCCCGGTGGCTACGAGGAGTTGCTGGAGAAAATCCAGGACCCCAAGCACGAGGAGTTTGAGGACACCATGCGCTGGCTCGGGGGCTTCTTCGATCCCAAGAGCTTCGACGCCAATCGAATCAACCAAGACTACCTTTGGAACTGGAAGTGGGCGTAGAGGCGCTCTCTGTCCCGTAATCCGTGCTTTTTACGAAATTTGGACGCAAGTAGTCGTAATTCGGGCCATCGGGTTGGCCTCAGGCGGCATTTTACGCGGACTTAAACACCCGCCCCCCTGCCGGGAAGGAAGAGTCAAACGAGTGTCCCCTTTGACAAAAAATTGTGTGGCGACCTTAAACAAACCACTAGACGATGACTAAATGAAGAAAAGCTTGTTTGTGTTAGTCGTTGCGATTGGTTCGGTCAGTTCCTC
>JAFEAR010000042.1 GCA_018266335.1 Bdellovibrionales bacterium | reverse complement strand
TACTTGGGCGGGCGTTACGACAAAGGCAGTCGACAAAAAACCCCGGGCAGGAGCACCGGCCCGGGGTTCATGGCGACTCCCACTGTCAGTGTGCGAGGAGATTCTGAGGGGCAGCAACCTCTGGCGTGGCCACCGGCGCTTCCGCTTCGGCAGCCGCCGGCTCGGGTAGGGGCTGGGGCTGGCGTTCCAAGGCGTGTTCCAGGACCTGATCGATCCACTTCACGGGAACGATCTCCATGACCGACTTGACGTTCTCCGGAATCTCTGCCAGATCCTTGACGTTTTCCTCTGGAATCAGGGCCTTGCGAATGCCGCCGCGGATCGCCGCGAGGAGTTTTTCCTTCAGGCCACCGATCGGCAGGACTTCTCCACGCAAGGTGATTTCCCCGGTCATGGCCACGTCGCAGCGCACTGGAATGCCGGTCAAAACGGAGACTAAGGCGGTTGCGATGGCGATCCCGGCGGAGGGGCCGTCTTTTGGAATCGCGCCTTCCGGCAGGTGGATGTGGAGGTCGCTCTTCTGGTAGAAATCCTCCGCTACCCCCAGGGACTTGGAACGCTTGCGCACGACCGAAAGCGCTGCCTGGATGGACTCCTGCATCACCTCGCCCAGTTTGCCGGTGGTCATCACCTTGCCTTTCCCAGGCAAGGCCACCGTTTCGACGGTCAGCAGTTCGCCGCCCACCTCGGTCCACGCCAGACCGGTCACCTGACCCACCTGGTTCTGTTTTTCGGCAACCCCGAAGGAGTACTTCCGCACGCCAAGGAACTTATCCAGGTTCTTGGCGTTGACGACAATCTTGCTGCTGCGCTTGCGCATCACCAGCGACTTGACCACCTTGCGGCAGATCTTGGAGACCTCGCGTTCCAGACTGCGGACACCCGCCTCCCGGGTGTAGTAGCGGATCAGGTCGCGCAGTGCTTCCTCGGTGACCGAGAGCTCAGTGGTCTTCAGGCCATTGGTCTTGATCTGCTTGGGTAGCAGGTAACGCTGGGCAATATTGACCTTTTCGTCTTCCGTGTATCCGGAAAGGCGGATGATCTCCATCCGGTCCAGGAGAGGAGCCGGGATGTTCAAAGTGTTGGCGGTGGCCACGAACATCACGTCGGACAGGTCGTATTCCACCTCCACGTAGTGGTCCACGAAGGTGGCGTTCTGCTCGGGGTCCAGCACCTCCAGCAGCGCCGAGGATGGATCGCCGCGGAAGTCCATCCCCATCTTGTCCACCTCGTCCAAGAGGAACAAGGGATTCTTCACGCCGACACGGGTCATGTTCTGCAGGATCTTGCCCGGCATCGAGCCGATATAGGTCCGGCGATGGCCGCGAATCTCGGCCTCGTCCCGCACACCGCCCAGGGACATGCGCACGAACTTCCGGCTGGTGGCTCGCGCGATGGATTGCCCGAGAGACGTCTTGCCGACCCCCGGTGGCCCGACCAGGCACAGGATGGGCGCCTTCAACTTGTCCACCCGCTGCTGCACGGCGAGGTACTCGAGGATGCGTTCCTTGACCTTCTCCAGGCCGAAGTGGTCCTTGTCGAGAATCTTCTCGGCTTCCGTCAGGTCCTTGCTGATGCGGGAGCGCTTCTTCCAGGGCAGGCCCGTCAGGGTTTCGATGTAGTTGCGAACCACCGTGGCTTCGGCGGACATGGGAGACATCAGGCGCAGCTTCTTCAATTCGGCCTGGGTTTTGGCCAGCGCCTCCTTGGTCATGCCAGCTGCCTTGATCTTCTTTTCCATCTCATCGAGGTCGGCGCCCTCCTCCCCTTCGCCGAGTTCCTTCTGGATGGCCTTGACCTGCTCGTTCAGGTAATACTCTCGCTGGCTCTTTTCCATCTGGCGCTTCACGCGCCCGCGGATGCGCTTTTCGACCTGGAGGATGTCGAGTTCGGTCGCGAGCTGGTTCAGCAGTTTCTCCAGCCGTTCGCCGATGTCGAACATCTCCAGGACAGCCTGCTTCTGTTCGAGCTTGAGGGGGAGGTGAGCCGCGATGGTGTCTGCCAGGCGCCCGGGTTCGTCGATTCCCGACAGAGAAGTGAGGATTTCTGGCGGAATCTTCTTATTGAGCTTCACGTACTGGTCGAACTGGGCAATGATGGCCCGGCGCATGGCCTCGACCTCGGTGTCCTCCACCTCGCCCAGGGGAATCGGTGTGGCCCTGGCCACGAACAGGGTACGCAAGTCCTCCACCGACTCCACGCGAGCCCGCTGCACCCCCTCGACCAGTACCTTGATGGTGCCGTCGGGAAGCTTGAGCATCTGGAGAATGTTGGCGATGCAGCCGATTTCGTACAGGTCGCTTTCCGAGGGCTCGTCCTTGGCTGCCGATTTCTGGGCCACCAGGAGGATGCTCTTGCCCCCTTCCATGGCGTTCTCGAGAGCCTTGATGGATTTTGGGCGGCCGACGAAGAGAGGGATCACCATGTGGGGGAATACCACCACATCGCGCAAGGGAAGGAGAGGCAACTCCAGCGGTTCCGCCGGAGACAGGGGGATGCCTGACATTATTCTGAGTCCTTAAGGTGAATGCTGGCTCCTATCTTGGGCCAAGCCGGCCGAAAACAAGAGCCGCCACAACAGGATCGTGCCATCAGGCCGGCACTTGGATTAGTTCGAGCCGGAAACCTTCGGCTGGTCGGCATAAATTAGGAGGGGTTGGCCGGCGCCGTCTATCACGCCCTCGTCGATCACCACCTTGGTGACATTCTCCATGGTAGGCAGATCGTACATGATGTCCAGCAGGGTCGCCTCCAGGATGGAGCGTAGCCCGCGGGCGCCGGTGCGGCGCTTGATGGCCTTGCGGGCTATGGCGTGGAGCGCGCCATGGCGAATCTCCAGTTCAACCCCTTCCATGGTGAACAGCTTCTGATACTGCTTGACCAAGGCGTTCTTGGGTTCCACCAGGATCTGGATCAGTGCGTCTTCGTCCAGTTCCTGAAGTGTGGCCACCACCGGCAGACGACCCACGAATTCGGGGATCAGGCCGAACTTGACGAGATCCTCGGGCTCGGTCTGGCGCAGGGTTTCGGTGACGCTCTTGCCTTCCCGGCTTTTCACCTCGGCACCGAAACCAATGCCCATCTGCTCGGTGCGATTACGGATCACGCGATCGAGGCCATCGAACGCTCCGCCACACACGAAGAGGATGTTGGTGGTGTCCACCTGGACGAAATCCTGGTTGGGATGCTTGCGCCCTCCCTGAGGCGGAACGGACGCGATGGTCCCCTCGATCAGCTTCAGCAGCGCCTGCTGGACGCCTTCGCCCGAGACATCCCGGGTGATGGAAGGGTTGTCCGACTTGCGTGAAATCTTGTCGATTTCGTCGATGTAAACAATGCCGTGCTGCGCCTTCTCGACGTCGTAGTCGCACTTTTGAAGGAGCTTCTGGATGATGTTCTCGACGTCTTCCCCCACATAGCCCGCTTCGGTCAGCGTAGTGGCATCCGCCATGACGAAGGGGACGTTGAGCAGGCGCGCCAGGGTCTGGGCCAGCAAAGTCTTTCCCGAGCCGGTGGGGCCGATCAGCAGGATGTTGCTCTTGGACAACTCCACGTCGTC
>JAFEAR010000041.1 GCA_018266335.1 Bdellovibrionales bacterium | reverse complement strand
TTTAAATGTTCAAGAAGCGCTCAAACATTTGCGTCGTTTGGCGCAGTCAGCGCATCTCAACGGTGATCACGAAACACATGGATGGGTTCTGTTGCGGATCGCGCAAATTCTCGTGACCCAACACAAAATCGAAAATGCGTTTCGACTCCTCGACGAAGCACACGAGTCCTTTGATGCCGTGCGCGCCCGTTTTGGAATGGCCTGCGTGATCTTGGAACAAGCGCGCGCGCTTCATGCCATCAACCGCAATGCCTTGGCGTTGGAAAAAGCACACAAAGCCATTTTGTCTTTGCAGAAAATGGCACAGCCGATGGAACTCGGACGCGCCTACGACACGATCGCCTCCATCTATGCGCGACGTCTACAGCGGAGTGAAAGTCTGATCTACGCGAAAAAAGCCAACGCCATTTTTACGGAATTTCAGGCGCCCAACAGCTTGGCTTGGAACCAATGTTTAATGGCAGGTCTCTATATTGATTCAGGGTCTTTGCAGGAAGCGTTGGCCTTGTACAAAGAAGCGCTGGAACGGTTCGAAAAAGAACACAACAAAAATGGAATTGCCTGGGTCTCGCTGCAGATGGCCATTGTGCATCGTCGGCGATGTGCGTTCGACAGCGCGGAGACTCTCATTCATACGGCTCAAAAATTTTACGATGAGTCTAACAGCATTGATCGCTCCGCGTTGTGTTGGTTGGAGTTGGCTGCGATTCGCCGAACCACCGCCGACACTGAAGATGCATTGTTGCTGAATCGTCGTGCTCTCAAAGTTTTCACGCGTCTTCGTCAGACCGAAAATATGGCGCGTGCTTTGTTGCAGATGGGCTTGGTCTTACACGATCGTGGCCAATTGATGCGGGCTCGGGAATTGATCAAGGAAGCGGCTCGCTTGTTCCGAGATATCGACCATAAAAATGGCGGCGTTCATTGCGATAATGCGTTGGCCGCCATCGAATTGGATCGAGGTGACTTGGTCACCGCAGAGGCGTTGCTGCAGCAGGCCACAACTCAAGAACAGCGTTGGGACATCGCCGCGCAACGCGGGTGGACCAAACTAAATTTGGCGCGCCTGGCCATTGAGCAAGGTCGGCTTCAACAAGCCGCGCAGATACTCGATATCGCCGATGCGTTTGGTCAAAAATTAGAAATCCGAGATTTGCAGGCAGAAGTGGCGCTCGTGCGGAGCCGCTATTGGTTGTTGTTAAACGATCCGAAGCGGCTCCGGGAAAGCGTTCAACATGCCGAAGCGTTTGTGAATGCATTTCGTCTCACGCGCTTGGCCGCTCGCGCTCGTATCCTGCTGGCAGAGTTGCTGGTCACCGAAGGACATTCCGAAACCGCTAAAAACATTCTCGAAGAAACCGCGCGTCGTTGCAAATTGTGGAGACAGCGCCGTCGGCGAGCTGAAGCGTTGTTGGGAGCGTTGCAAATCTCCCGTGGGGCGCGGACGCTCGAGGAACTGGTTCTCGCCCTGTCTTATATTAAACGGGACGCCCGCGCCGTCGATGCCCCCTTGCTCCAAATGATGTGCCAGATGGCCAACCACTTGTTTCGCGGAGTCAACACGCGGTTGCCGTTGAAGAAATGGGAAACATCGCCGTTGTTTCTACAACGGAAAGTTCTGCTCGATTTTTTTAAAGACGAATCAAACGATTCTCGCGCTTTGCGCGCCAAGCTTTTGGAAGAGGGCCCCGCTGATTTACATCTGTTAAGACCTCGTGACGCGCAAAGCGCGCTTCCCATTTCTATTGTAAGCTAGCGGGCATGAAGACTCTTCGTCCCCAAAAACGATCGGTGTCGCCATTTGGAACCTCGCCAGAAATATTGTCCGATTCATTTCAGGCGTTGGCCCAGATGATTCAGACTCATTGGCCGCTTGTAGAGCTCACCAAAAAAACCTCATTTCATGCTTTGGAAGATGTTGGGGCATTGCCTGCCGTTCTTAATTTTATTGTGGAAGCTCCCGCCAACGACGCGCCGATCTTGTTTGATGTGTGCTCGTTTTTGGTTCGATTCCGAGAAACGTTCGACGCGAAAGGCCTCAGCGAGTCGTTGCATGAAGCGATGCAATATGTGTTCGACCAGAAAACCGAACTTTTTATGGTTGATCACTTCTCGAAGGAACAATGTGAAAAAATGGGTTGGACTGACGAGTTTCGCGATGTCGTGTTGTTCGCAAAAGAGCGAGACGCGTTGGTCGGCCGTTACTTTGCGCCCGTAAACGAACTACAGCCGGGACGGTTTTCGGCGTTTATCAATCGATGGGCAGAGACCAAGAACCCGGATCGTGCTTTGCATTTCTTGGACTTTTGCGCCGGTTCCAAAAATCCGACATTCGAACATTACTTGTTGTTCGCGCATCCAGCGTTGGCTCGGGTGGTTAGCAATAAATCACAGCTAAAAACACTGTTCGAGGTGGCGGCTCCTGTGATTTCCAAACTCACATCACCAACCTGGCAACCACAAGTTACTGCCGCGCTCAGTCTATAAATCGCTTCGCTGCAGCTCGTCTGAACCCGTTATGGGTGGGAAACAGCTTTCTTCTTTTTGTGATGAGCGGTCTTGCTCTTGGTCGTTGTCGAGGTATTTTTCTTGGCGATCGCACGTTTCTTGATGGCGATATTGGCATCCGTCAACATTTTCCTGACCCCATCATCTGATTCACCGTCGTAGGCATTTTGGACCGCTTTCAGATCAGCTTTCACGCCATAGCGTAAGAAGAACAGCGCAGCGAACAACCGGATGTCACGGTCGGATGATTGAAGCAAGGCTTGGACGTCCGTATTTTTTCGATTAGCGATGAGCAACGCGTCTTTCGCGCGTTCTTGGACGAAAGGACTCTCGTCACTCACCATATCTTGGAGCGCTGACCTAAAGTCGTTTTTCTTTGATTGAAGCGCTGCCATTGCCAAGGCTGCACTTCCTTTCACTTCGGGCGTTGGATCGAGAGACAAATCAACCAACGGCTTAATGGCTTGAGTAGATTCAAGTAATCCCAATCCTTCGGTCGCGTTACAGCGCACACTGAGGATCGGGTCATGACGTGCAATCTTTTCTAAGACCGGTAACGCAGGTTGTGCGCGCAATCGAATCAGAGAGTTGACCGCGGCCGAGCGCACCAACAATCCTTTGTGTTCTGCTGCTTTCAGAAGAGCCGGTACCGTGCCTTTGTCTTTCTGGCCCACAAGCCCCAAACCCCAAGCGACCCGTTCTTTGACTGTGATCGGTGTATTATCTTCGTTGAGCAATTTGATCCAGTGTTGCGTGGTGTGAAGTGAGGCCTTGCCCGCCTTTACTGCAGCTTCAATCGACGCCAATGTGGCATCGGTGGCGTCGTCCGCCCGAACCATCGATGGGCTGGCCAGCATCACAGATAGCATCAGGGTCGCAAGCAATCTAAATGGTTTCATGTCAGATCGATTGTCGGCCTTCGAGGGCGCGAGCCAGCGTTAATTCATCGGCGTATTCAATAGAGACGCCCGAAGGCAGACCATAAGCAAGTCGTGTAACCCGTTTTCCGAGGGGATGAATTAATTGGGCCAGATAGGTGGCGGTGGCTTCTCCTTCCACGGTCGGATTCGTCGCCAAAATCACTTCGTCAATATTCGGGTCCGAATTTTCCAATCGTTTCATCAGAGGTTCGATGCGAAGTTGGCGTGGACCGATTCCATCGAGCGGAGACAGAACTCCTCCCAGCAGGTGATAGGCGCCGCGGAAAACACCAGCTCGCTCGACGGCTTCCAGATCGGCAATTTCTTCGACGACACACACCACATGGCGATCCCGTCGCTGGTCATTGCACCGCGCGCAGATATTCTCTTCGGTATAGCTTCCACACAACACGCAATTGCGTAGATGGGTCTTCGCATCTTGAATCGCGCGCAAAATTTGTTCGGTATCTGGCGACTTCATCAAATGAATCGCCAACCGTTCAGCCATTTTTGGACCGACTCCGGGTAATTTGCGAATGGCTTGAACAAGATTCTGCCAACGAGGCGAAATCACGATTGCTTTTTCTCTCGCTTCACGGCACCCGGAAAATGTTTCAAGGCTTTTTGAACTTCAGCACTGGTATCTTGCGGAGCAATATCTTCGAAGTGGTCATCGGCTTCGTCGCGCATCGCCGATTTGGCGGAAGTAACGGGAGGAGGTGTGGGGCGCGGAGCCGGAACCGTTGAGGTTGCGGGCGCCGCAGCAGCGGCTTCCACTTTAAATTCGACAGAAATATTTCGTCCAGTCCGCTGAGAAAGTTCAGACGCGATCATGTCTTTAGAGCGGATCGCCATATCATGATGAAATCGTTTCTCAAATACGAGCGTGACCCGATTCTCTTCCGTGCGTACTTGTGCATTCTCAAGCGCCGTTGCGAGCGACGCTTTGGTTTTTTCGGCATTCGCTAAAAATGCGGCATACGCTTCATCGAGAGGGGCGTCGCCGGTTCCCGTCGCAGAAACAGCTGGAGCTGCAGGCTCGGGCATAGAATTTTGAGCGGGGGGCGTGGACGTTGCCGGCCCCGGCGCTGCTGGTGGCTTGTACGACGACAGCGGTATGGATTTTTCACGAGATGAAAAAGAAGCTGGGCTCGGTGTCACCACCGATCGAGCGGATGCCACGAGGGCCGGAACATTCTTTTCTAATTTCTCGAGCCGTTCAATTAACAGGCGTGGATCCACAGTCTTTTGTCCAAGTCGCAACAACGCGATCTCGAAGACGGCTCGGGGTGTTTCCGAATGTCGCATCTCTTCGAGTGTGCGAGATAACAAGCGGATGTTGC
>JAFEAR010000040.1 GCA_018266335.1 Bdellovibrionales bacterium | reverse complement strand
TATTCGCAGACGTAGGCGGCGCACCATCTTGGCGCGACATGTACCTCATGCTCAGAACGAAAATGGCGGAGTAGTAGCGCGTGATGTTTCTGTCCGTTGCGCATGTCTTTTCTCGCCGTTTGTGGTGTTGATGTGTCAATATCATGTGCCAGCAGCCTCAGAAGTACGAATCCGGCGGGTGGGGACGGAGCCGAATCGTTCCTTGACACTTCAAAAGATCACTCACAGTACCTGTAACCCTTTACGGACGGCCTTACAAAAATGTAAGAGACGCCATCAAACAAGAGTATAGGCACGGTCACAACAAAAACGCCTGCGCAAACGAGAAAGTGAGAAGCAGAGACAAACATACCAAAAAAACCAACAAAAAAACGTGACCGTGCAGCAATCAATTGAGACTTCAGCTCTTCGGGTGTTACACTGACGCTTCGCGCGGGGCACGGGCTTCCACCGCACGTGGCGCACCAGGTCGACACAAGTAATCAGGACGCTCTTCACCATTCAAGTGGGCCACCAGGACCGCACGAATGTTCCGCGCAGCGTTCCCGTCGCGGTGGACAGTCTCGGCGCAGTAGGGGCAATATTTCCACCTGTCGTTCGCAGTCTCCTGCAGCTTCTTGTGGCACGTGACGCACATCTGGGATGTGAGATACTCGTCAATCAGAACTACACGCACGAAGCGTGCAACTGCCTTCAGGAGGCCTTTCACAACAGGCGGGAACTTGGTACCCTTGCTAAGCACTGCAGGAGGGTTATAACCAGCGCCCCAAGCCAGCACCGTATTCTCTGTGACGCCACCAGGGAAAATCACTTCGAACACAACGCGCATGGTGCGTGCCTGCACAAGGCGACTGCGCCAAAACACACGCTTCAGTGAGCGGTTGGAGCCGAACTCGGTGGCGATCGCATCCATGCGCGCTGCAGAGGCCACAGCACCTGCAGTCACAGTTGCGCAACATGAAACTGTAACTGCATGTGACAAAAACAAAATGTACTCACCCTGCCAGGCCGTCACCGCATCAAGGTGCAGCATGTGGTTGGCCGACGCCTCCGAACACAGCGCGTCACGCCGCTGCTTGACTATTTCGTCTGGAACTGTGGCTGCCTTCGCCGAGCCAAAATGCTCGTCATTCGTCCACATGTTTCCGTTACTGATTGCCAGAGGGATCTTCCTGCCAGTATCCGCGGCCTCCACATCCCACGGAACTTGTGGATCGGGCTGCACGTCATCCAGTCGAAAAGTACCGCATTTTGCGGTCATGAAATCCACCTCACCCCGCCCGTCTGCTTCTGCCGCTGCAGGCGCTGCAACTGGCGCCCAGCCTTTGCCGTTCCTCTGGGCACGCGTCTTGCGGCTGCCTTCGCCCGCCTCAAACGGAACACAGATCACAAACCCGTTTGTCATGAACGTTGCCGGGAAAGACAGCACTCCCCGCGCACGCCCTGGTCTCGTCAGGTTGCGGAAGAACTTCACCTTCTTCCACGCTGGCACGTTGAGGAAATCTTGCATTGACAGCGGGTTCTCCCCTTGGACTGCCTGCTTCATGGGCAGGCGAACACGCCTTGGACACTTCACTTTGCCCTCCTTGTGGCCTTCGAGGGACAGCAAGATCGCCTTCATGATCTGAAAGTCGATCCTCACGTAGGGGACGTGTTTGCGCGCCCACGGGACAAGCTGGGCGAGCCCAATCTCACGCAACTCGACGACGCCAGTCTTGCGATTGGTCACTTCCTTCACCGTGGCCGTTGCTCTCACATGAGCATTCCACCAGTGTCGCAGGGCAATTGCATTCGCGATTCGTGCATTGACAGTGTTCTTCTTTGCCGCAGCTTCAGGCTGGCCACCCTCGCCATCATCCTCGTTGTCCGAGTCCTCCCCGTCGCTGGCATCACTGCGGGCACGTCCACGCTTCTTTCCGCGCTTTGGTGGCGGCTTGAAAACGGACTTCGCTTCTTCAAAGTCAGCAATATACTCAGCAAACTTGTCGACTGCAGGGGCGACGGAAGGATGACCCACACAGTGCTCACAGACATGAGTCTCTGAGTCCTGACCACGGACCATGTGTGGCTCAAACCGTTTGCCGTGCTTCAGCAGCTCCAGCGCGTGTTTGCGGCACAGCTTCTCATCCGCACGATGCGCACTGAAGTGCCAATTGACGACGCTCTCCATCAGCTTCCGTACCGTCGCAGGGGAGGAGTAGTTCTTGCACAACACGTCGCGGTAATTGTTGGATGTGTACGTGTACAAGTTACCGCTGCCCTCGCCGCTAAGCACCTCCACTCTCTCAATCCCCGCCTCGATGAAGTACCGTCCGCACAGGAACTGTAACTCAGCGTCATGGTAACCTGACTTCCTGCGGTTTCCGGCGGTGGTGCACGACACCAACGCTTGGCGATACAACCGGCCCATGTCCAGGTTTTCGCGCAAATGCGCCACAACCTCGTCCACAGTGTCCTCGTTTTGGGCCCTCTCGAACTTCTGCTTGAAGTAGTTCTCCAAAATTCTGGTGGCATGTTTGGAGGCAGTGCCCACCTCGCGGCAGAGTCGCCTGATGCGTGCGCGCGTGAGACGGCCACCAATGAACAGGCCGCACCGGAACGAGCAGCGGCGCGTAACGACCGCGCGCCGGCCCATTCTGACCTACAGTAAAGAATACGCAAGAAACAAGGCCCTCAGCATGGTCGTACAAGCCAGGAAAAGCGCGAAAAGCAGCAAAACTCGCTTTACCTGGCCCAACGGCTAGCTGCCGACCGTAAAGGGTTAAGATCCGTGATCCGACCAGGTTTCGTTTTTGCGGACGCAACGGCCATCAGGCTCTCACCCTCTCAAACAGTGTGAGATAGTCG
>JAFEAR010000003.1 GCA_018266335.1 Bdellovibrionales bacterium | reverse complement strand
ACTACGCAACTCCATCCCTGATCCGCGCATCCGCTCACTCCTCACGACACTCCGAGGAAAGGTGCTTAGCTTACAAACGAGTGGTCGAGTTGATTGCTTTGCGCAACAGTTCTTTCCGCTTTTGTCTTATGCCACTGCGATCCCGTCCCCCGATCTCAACGGTCGTCCATGGATGGCGGAATTCGCATTACGTCTCGCGAGCGCTCCGGACACGATTGCGTCGTGGGCAAAAGGTCACCTCGTCCAAGGACTCCAGTTCGCGCTCAAGTATCACCCCATCATGCGCGCCGCACGTTACATCGTCCTAAGTGGCGACCTCGCTTCGGGTTCAAAGCCCCTGACCGCCGGCCCGCTGCATGAGGGATGGGAGTGGTCATGAAGAGCGTCACCATAACTGATGCGAATCGGATCATCATACAGGCCTTGGGGCTTGACCCGCACCGTTACGACTGCGGTACGGTAGAGGTCTTGGCAGCATTGCTACGCCGCGCGGCAAGCTTTCAATGCCCGTGCTCCGCACGTGCGCTAGTCCAATCGGTAGCGGAAACACTCCAGGGACTCGTTACCATCGATGACTTACCGGACACCATTGACCGCGTACTTGACAAACTTCTCGCTTACGGCGATCTCACAGAAGTCAAGGCAACCGAGAAAGGAGCGGCAGTATACACCGCGCCGCCGACATTCGTGACCCTCGCGAGCGGGAGAACTCTCGTGTTGGGCGTCTGCCCCGAGTCCGTGGACTGGCTACCAGCGAGCATAAGGGCGAAGCTGGCGTACAACGGCCACGTGCGATCATTTTCCCGAGGGGACGGATCTGTCGGGTCCCTGCTGAGGGATGCAGGCTACTACGAACTGCCACACAAGCTGTGGCTGCAAGCACCAAAGAGTGTACCAGCAGAACAAGTGTATGAACGTTACATCGCACGACAGCAAGACACGGGACGGCTCGTGGAGCCCACGGGAATTACGATCCTCGATCAATCGCGGCCTGTGGGGTTCTACAAAGGGCGCTGGCGACCAGCCGCAGGAACCGGACGGTTTGTCGCACGACGAGAACAGCGATATGGTGCGCCGCTGTGGTCGTTCCTCACGCTGAAGGATGGCCACATGACATCGTTGGTCGACCTCCCCGTCGAAGGAACGGTATTGCGTGCCTGCGATGAAGCATGGTGGCTGCAAGCCGCAATTGATGCATACAACGGCACGCCACAATATGCAGAACTCCTGGCAGTCAGCGGCAGCGACAACGTGCGCCTCCGATTCTTTGGGCCGCTCCCACGGTGGGCACAGCGACAACTCGACGTTATTGGCGCGCCGGAGCAGGTAAAGGGAGCCCTCTTTTCGTACAACATTCCCAAAGCAGATTTGGAATTCATACGAGACTTCCTCGCCCAACACCTCTGGATGACGGTTGTCGCAGTAACCGGAGAGAACGCAGCATCATGACGATCGGAGAAACCATCGCTGAACTCCACCGCTCGTTGCGCGACTACGTGGAAGCAACGTACCACATCAGTCACCCGACGCTAGTGCAACTGCGCCGAATACTTCTGGACCAGCGCGCCGTTATCAGCCAGCGACCGTATCTGGAAACAACCCCGCGCTACCAATCAGGGAATACATTCGCGAGCATCGCCGGCCTTGACCCAGCCATCACGCAAATCCTCGCGGGCGTCACCGGTACGCTCGTGTACGATCCCCCTTATGCCCATCAAGCCTCAGCGATGCAAACTGTGCTTGTGGACCGCAAAAGCGCAGTGGTGATGACGGGCACCGGATCAGGCAAAACGGAATCGTTTCTCCTTCCCATCCTTGGGAAACTCGCCACTGAAGCGAAAACAACACCAGCATCGTTTGAGCGACCCGCGGTTCGTGCGATCATCCTGTACCCGATGAACGCCCTCGTTAACGACCAACTCGGTCGCTTGCGGTTGCTCTTTGGGAATAGCAAGGTCGCAGACCAATTTATGCAGTGGGCCGGGCGGCCTGCCCGCTTCGGAAGATACACGAGCCGCACCCTGTATCCGGGCGTGCGTGACGCGAAGAAGGACCAGGTACGTCTCAAGCCTATAGGCGATTACTACGTCTCCTACTTGGAAAAAGCCGCCCAGCTACCATCACCAACGCAGCAACACGCAACCAATCTCGTCAGCGCGTTGCAGGAGCGTGGGAAATGGCCCGCGAAGCCGGATCTCGCTACATGGTACGGCAGCAAAGGGACGCATTGGTTCGATGCTAAGACGCAAACATACAAGCGGTGCGTGACCCTCCCAGTTGATCCAGAACTCTTCACGCGTCACGAAATACACCAGGCGCCACCCGATATCCTCGTCACGAACTACTCCATGCTCGAATACATGCTCATGCGCCCTCTTGAGCGTCCCGTATTCGACCAGACGCGGGAGTGGCTACACAGCAATCCGAAGAACAACCTGCTCCTTGTTGTCGACGAAGCTCACCTGTATCGCGGTGCCGCCGGGGCAGAAGTCGCTCTCCTGTTGCGACGATTACGACAACGCCTAGAGATTCCGGCCGAACGCTTGCAGGTTATTTGTACCAGCGCGAGCTTCAAGAAAGCTACGTACGCCGGTCAGTTTGCGGCGCAACTCACGGGAAAAGCACCAACTGATTTTCGGGTCATCAAGGGACAACTGCAATTGCGCCCAAACGCCGGACCCGGAACAGAGCAAAATGCGGAACTACTGGCGAGCATCGATCTCGACGCATTTCACGCTGCGGATCAGGAGAGCGAACGTCTCGCGATAGTGAAACCATT
>JAFEAR010000039.1 GCA_018266335.1 Bdellovibrionales bacterium | reverse complement strand
TGGCGCGCGTAGGAGGAGAGGCTTTCTAAATATCTCCGCTGTCCTTCGGCAAAGAGGGTGTCGAAGGCTAGGCTGGATTTTCCGGACCCGGAAGGACCGGTAATAACGGTCATCTTTTGGGCGGGAATTTCGACGGAAACGTTCTTGAGATTGTGTTCCCGGGCTCCGCGAATGATGATTGGGCTAGGGGTCTCCATCGACCCCTTAGGCTAACACCGGTACCTTGACCGAGGAATCTATTTTTCCGATAAGCTCAGCGAATTCGTCGCGTATTTGCTTTAGCTGACTTTGGGACGGAGCTTCAAATCGGAGCACTAGCAAGGGTCCGGTGTTCGAAGCGCGGATAAGCCCCCATCCGCCATGAGCTTTGATTCGTGCGCCGTCGATATCTAGGATATCGGAGGAGGGATATTTTTGACGCGCTAGCTCGACGAATTTTTTTACGAGAGTGAACTTAAGGTCGTCGCGACATTCAACGCGTAACTCGGGCGTGCTCACCGCCTTAGGCAGAGACTCTATGAATTGATCGAGACTTTCGCTTTCTTGGCGAATGCCTTCGATGAGCTTGGCGCCCGCGAAAATGGCGTCATCAAAACCAAAATATCCATGGGCAAAAAACATGTGCCCGGACATTTCGCCGGCGAGGGCCGCTTTGGTTTCCTTAAGCTTGGCCTTGATGAGGCTGTGGCCCGTTTTCCAAATAATGGGATTGGCGCCCCATTTTGCGAGGGTGTCATAAAGAATTTGGCTACTTTTTACTTCCGAGATGATCGTAGCGCCGGGCACTTCCTTGAGAATTTGTTTGGAGAAGAAGAGGACCAGTTGATCGCCAAACAAAATACGGCCGGAGGAGGTTACGGCGCCTACGCGATCTGCGTCGCCATCGTAGGCGATGCCAACGTCGGCTTTCTCTTTTTTCACCAGCGCGACGAGATCGCGCAAGTTTTCGGGAACCGTGGGGTCGGGGTGATGGTTAGGAAAGCGTCCGTCGGGGTCACAGTAAAGGGGAATTACTTCGCAGCCGATGGCTTCGTAACTTGCAATGCCCAGCGGGCCGCCGGCACCATTGCCGCCATCGAGGACAACGCGCAGCTTTCTTCCGGGACGAATGCTTTTTTTAACGTTGGCGACGTAATCGGACTCCCGATTTACTTCGGGCGAGCGAGTAGAAAAAGTTGTGGGTGCCTTAGGCATCCATTTCATGACTTCGGCTTCGAGGGCCTGAATCTCTTCGCCGTGCAAAGTCGTGCCGGCAATAACCATTTTAAATCCATTGTATTCGGCGGGATTGTGGCTGGCTGTGACCATAATTCCGGAATGGGTGGGAAATTCCCCTAGAGACTGGTGAGCGGCGAAGTACAAAAGCGGAGTCGGTCCCGGAGTAAGTCGGCGCACCAGAACGCCCCCCGCTTCTAGTCCACAGCTCAACGCGATGGTGAGCCGAGGAGAAGAAACGCGCACGTCCCGACCCACGTAGGCTGCCGTGTCGCCGGCGCGCAGGATTTTCTCGGCCAGCACTCGGCCCAGAGCCCACGCCAAGGAGTCCGGAAGATCTTGGTCCGCGATTCCGCGAATGTCGTATTCTCTAAAGATGCCCATGGCTACTTATTGACCACAATGTGAATTTCAGATTTTTTGCGATCCAACCAGCTACCGAAGCGCTTCTCGTAGTCAGCCGATTGGGCCTCCTGCATGAGTTCGCCCTTAACTTTTTGAAAGTCTTCGTCGGAACCTTTGCGACGGGCCTTCAAAATAAGCAAACAAGATTTTCCGCCAACCTTCACCGGGCCGAGCACGTCGCCTACTTTGGCGTTGTCGATCATTTTCTCAATTTTATTGTCGAGGGAGTCGGGCGTTACCCAGCCAAAATCTTCCGCCGGAAAAGAACTTTCGATATCCGCGAGGGACATTTTTTTGCTGACGATGGTTTCCTTAATTTTGGGAAGGTCCTTCGCGGCTTCGGAAGAAATCATCTCCAGACTGACTTCGGTCTTGGCCCGTTTTGCGTACAGTTCCTTAAGTTCGTTTTCGCCGATGCCTCCGCCCTTGCGAAGTTCGCGCTCGAAAACAGTTTGGCGCTCAAGCTGGGCCCGAATGTTTTTCTTGTAAAAATCAAAGGGAATTCCTTCGCCCTGAACGGATGTTTCGAGCTGGGCGAGCGTGAGGTTGTTTTTCTTCGCGATACCCGCCAGGCGAGAATCAACTTCGGAATCCGCAACGGAAGCATCCATTTCCTTGAGGGCAAAATGAACCACCTTTTCCTCGATCATTTTTTGGAGAACCGCATCGAAGGTAACCGTTGAAGATTGTAGATTGTAGAGCCCGGCGAGTGAGGAATTTTTTTTCAGCTTCGTTTCGAGCTCAGAAACCTCGGACTGGAGTATGGGTTCGTCGCCCACTACGGCGGCGATGCGATCAATGACCGTCTTGGAGAAGGAAGGAGACGCGCTCAGCGCGAGAAGGATACTCAGTGTTTTTTTGAACGACTTCACGGGCAAAAACTACACTAAAAAGGGAGTGAAGGCGAGGCAGGCCCCGGAGGACCTGCCCAGGAGAAAATCTACTTCAGTAGCTTGTCGTTAATGGTCACGTGGGCCTTCTTTTTAAGGTCTTCAAAGTAGGCATTGTAGATGTTCTGACCTTTGCTTTCGCGCAGGCTTCGAATGATGAAGTCCTTGTAAACGGAGTCGATTTCCGAGAAAGGGCGCTTGCCCGTTAACTTAATGATGTGCACGCCGTAGGGCGTTTCCACGAGGCCGCTGACGTCGCCCACGTTCTTAAGCGCCAAAGCCGCGTCGTAGTATTCGGGCAAGAGCTTGTGGCGAGCACCCCAATCAACGTCACCACCCGTACGTGCGGTGGGACCTTCCGAGTATTCACGCGCAAGTTCTTCGAAGTTTTTCTTGCCGGCGCGCACTTGGTCCAGAATTTTGGAAGCGCGATCCCGCAGGTCCTTTACTTCGTTTTCGGTCATGCCGGGACGGCTCAGCAAAATGATGTGACTGGTGCGGATGAGGGGATTTTCCTCGTAGTACTTACGCACTTCGGATTCCGAAACTTCTAGCCCATCAACTTTTGGTTGAATGAAACGACGAACGATGGCCTGGTACAACAAAATATCGAACTGTTCCTTGAGCGCCTGGTCTTTATGGAGGCCTAAGCGCCGCGCTTCTTGCGTGGCGAGTTCAAAGTAGACGATATTTTTGAGTACATCGGCTTTCGCGGGGGCCTTGCCGGGCATGAGCTGAGAGTTTTGCTCGTAGCGCTTGTTGAATTCTTCGACGGTGATCACCCGATCGTTTACTTTCACGAGCGGAGCCTTGAGATTGGCGTTCTGTGCAAACGAGGGCGCAGCGATGGCCGCGACCAAAAGACCGACGATGACATTGAAACGACTCATTCAAAAACCTCCAAATATCTTTATGTTATCAATGTAACAGAGGGGCGAAGCGCGCGCTACCCGCACCAGGATTCGAGCAGAGCTAAAGCGTTTTCAATGCCCCGCATTACGTCGGAATTTTGGGTCTGTCCCTCGACCGGCTTTTTGAGGAGCAGTCTTCCGTCCGGAAACATGGAGAACAGCGTGGGATAGCGCTTGATGGACTCCACCACTTTCGCCGGATTAACCGGGGTGGAGGTATCGAAGGTGAGGGAGTACCCGGCTTTGCCTGCCGTGAGGCTTTTCACTCCGAGTCGGCGCAACTGACACTTCACCTTCATTGTCGCAATCAAGTTTTTGACGCTTTCGGGAAGCGGACCAAATCGATCGGCAAGATCGGCCTCGAGCGGATCAATTTCATCTTCAGATGTGGCTGCGGCCAAACGACGGTAGAAGACGAGACGCAGGCCAATTTCGGGCACGTAATTTTCGGGAATCGTGGTGTCGAGTCCAAGACTCAGCTCGGGCTCGGTGACGCGTTCGATGGTTTCGCCTTTGAGCTCCGCCACAGATTCTTGCAGCAATTCCATGTAGGCGTCGATGCCGATGGACAACATGTGACCGCTTTGTGATCCTCCCAACACGTCGCCCGATCCGCGCAGTTCGAGATCGTGACTCGCGATGTGAAAGCCGGATCCCAGTTCCTGATAGCTCTCGAGCACGGCCAATCGTTCTTCGGCGTCCTGCGAGATGGGAGCGTGCTCGGGGAGCATAAAATAGGCGTAGGCGCGTTGGGTGGACCGGCCCACTCGTCCACGAATTTGGTACAGTTGGGCCAACCCAAAAGCATCGGCGCGATCAACGATGAGGGTGTTGGCATTCGGAATATCGAGCCCCGATTCGATAATGGCCGTGGTCAGCAGAACCTGCGTGCGCCCCTCGTAAAAATTCAGCATGCGGCGCTCAAGCTCTTCCTCTTCCATCTGTCCGTGGGTCGTTTCGATGGAAACTCCGGGAAGCACCGACTGAATTTCTTCGAGTTCTTTAGGCATGGTTTGAATTCGATTGTGCACATAAAAAACTTGCCCGCCCCGTTTAAGTTCCGTCTGTACGGCGTCTTGAATGAGGGAGAGCTTTTTCTTGGCCACGTGTGTGCGCACACTCAAACGGTCGGCGGGCGGCGTGGTGATGATAGAAATTTCTTTGAGGCCCGAGAGGGCCAAATTCAGCGTGCGGGGAATGGGCGTTGCGGTGAGCGTGAGCACGTGCACGTTGGCCCGCAATTTTTTAATGCGCTCTTTGTGGGCCACCCCGAAGCGTTGCTCCTCGTCGATGATGAGCAGCCCCAAATGTTTAAACTTAACGTCATTGGAGAGCAGTCGGTGGGTTCCCACGAGAACCTGAATTTCTCCGCTGGCGACTTGGGCCATGGTTTGTTTGGATTCTTTCGCGGACTTAAAGCGCGAAAGTCCTGCGACTTTGAATCCGAGGGGCTCGAGTCTCCGGTGAAAAGTGCTTTCGTGCTGGGCGGCCAGAATGGTGGTGGGAACCAGCACGGCAACTTGCCAGCCCGCCGCGACGGCCGCGTGGGCGGCCCGCATGGCGACCTCCGTTTTTCCGTAACCGACGTCGCCGCACACGAGGCGATCCATGGGTTTGGGTCCGCGCAGATCGCCTAAAGTTTTTTCAATCGCCGCGGCCTGGTCCGGAGTTTCTACGTAAGGGAAGGTTTCGGCAAATTCATCGATTAATTTTTTGTCGGGGTGAATTTCGGGCCCCTTGGCTAGCTCGCGCTTGGAATAGAGGTGCAACAACTCTCCCGCGAGGTTTTGAATGTCCCGCTTAACCTTAGACTTTTTGGATTCCCAGGTTTGGCCGCCCAGTTTATCGAGCTGGCTATCATCGCCGGAGCCCGAATGTTTATGAATGGCATCGAGGCGCGTGACGGGAACGAGAAGTTTACTGCCGTCGCGGTATTCGATTTCGAGCAACTCCGACGGGATGCCGTGGAAGTTGATCATCTTGAGTCCTAGGTAGCGCCCAATGCCGTGCTCGGCATGGACAACGAAGTCTCCAACTTTAAGATCCAGCAGGGAAAAATCGCCCGCCGTAAAAACTTCGCGGACGTCGTTTTTACGCGCGAAGCGGAGATTGGCGACCCGCTTTTTTTTGGTCCCAAAAATATCTTCATCGAGCAGGAGAGAGAGAGAAGATTCCGGGTCCGTAAAACCCTGTTGTAAGGATCCAATACAACCGGCGAGCGGTGGGCGCTCCCTTAAAATGTCCGCCAGCGAATCGTAAATTTTAAAGCGAATGTGATCCTGGCCCAAAAGAAACTGCAGTCGCTCCAGTTGGGATGGAGTGGGGGAGATAAAAACCGTGAAGGCATTTTGGGCGGACCATTCCCGTATTTGTTCGATGAGGGGTTGGAGGGCGGGCTCATTCGAGTGCCGGGCCGCGCTTAGTTTTGCGCTGAGCGCCTCGTGACCCCGAACGGAAGACACCGTTTTGTTGGGGGGCTCCGTAGACAGGCCCGTGCTTTGGCGAAGAGATACCCACAGCTCTGCGCTTTCCATGAACGCGTCCACCCAACTCAACGCGCGATCGAGGGGAACGAGAAAGTCTTGGGGAGCGGGGACCCATTCTTCATCAATCCGAGCGTTCTCCAGGTTTCGCTCGATGGCTTTGTAAATGGCGCGGATTTCGGTGTTCACCTGGCCCGGTTCAACGACGTAAAGTGGAGCGTCGGGGAGATTTTCCCAGGGACTGTGGACAAAGTTAGAGGGAGAAAGGAGGGCTCCCCAGAAATCGACGGAAGCAAAAAAACTTCGCTGTTGAATTCGTTCTAGGAGGGCCTCCCGATTGTTTTTGGCCCAGTCGTATTGGTCTAAATAATTGCGGAGCGAACTTTTGAGTTCGCCGAGAGCGGCGTCGGAGGCGGGATAGAAAAACTCGTGACTCGGCGGAATGGTGATTTGGTCGAGGTCTTCTATGCGGCGCTGAGAGTCCGGATGAAAAGATCTTATGGACTGAACGGCGTCGTCAAAGAGTTCAATGCGGACCGGAAACTGCAGTCCCGGAGGAAAGACATCCACGATCGATCCCCGTACAGCGTATTCCGTGGGCGTTTCGACCAACTCGGCGGGAATGTATCCTAAGTCAGCCAGCGAACTTGTGAGCGAACTCCGATCAAGTTCCTGATTTTTCTTAATCACGAGGGAGTTTTTTTCCCAGTAATCTAAGGACGGCGCCCTTTGGCAGAGGGCTTCGGGCGTAATAAGGACCAGCACCTTGTGCGAACCGCCGCCGTTTTTGTTCGCGCAAATAGTTTGGAAGGCGCGAATTCTTTCTCCGCGACGAACAACAGAGGGCCCCCGATTGCGCAAAAGATCACTTTCGAGACCCGGTAGAAATTCCACCTGAAAGTCGGGCGCGAGGTAGGCAAGGTCGTCTTTAATTCCCAACGCCCAAACGTTGTCGGGAACCAAAATAAAGAAAAAGCTTTGGGCGGAGGAGCGGACCCTTTTGGCAATTTCCCAGGCCGCGGCAGTTCCCTGAGGGAGGCTCGTAACGAACACTCGGGAAGAGCAAAGCTGCCGAAATTCTTTCATTATTCCTTCGCAAGTAGTTGTAAGAGAAGAAAGCTATGGTAAAAACTGCGTAATGCTTCAAGAATTCGGGAATGCACTTTGTTTTGTCATTCTAGCCGCTATTCTTCCGCCTCTTATTCTATTTATATCGAAGTTTTTCCGGCCTTCGTATCCCCATTCAGGAAAACTCGAAACTTACGAATGCGGTGAGTTGCCCAAGGGCTCCGCTTACGTCATGTTCAACAACCGTTTTTATCTCGTGGCCATTGCCTTCCTGGTTTTTGACGTGGAAGTGGCGCTTCTTTTCCCCGTTCTTCGACTTTTCCGCGGTGCCGTTGAAAGCGGCTCCGGCGCGGCCCCGGTGTTTTTGCTGGCCTTCGCGTTCCTGTTTGTTCTTTTGATCGGCCTTATTTACGAGTGGAAAAAAGGCGACATCGATTGGGTGAAGGATTTCATGGATCGCAAAGAGGCTTTGACTCGCCAGGGCGTGTTCGGAGTTTCTTCGGAGCGGAAAGGGTAAGCGAAGAGTGAGCTTTCCAGAATTTCTGAGTGGTTTGAACGGTCTTTTCGGTACCCAAATTCCGATGGTCGTTTTTTCGGTCCTCGCGGCCGTTATCGTTATTCTCCTTTTTGCCATGCCCCTGGGCGGAGTTTGCACCTACCTTGAACGGAAGGTTGCTGCCGACTTTCAGGAGCGTATCGGACCCAACCGCGTAGGTCCGATTGGCTTGCTGCAGTTCTTTGCGGACGGCATCAAAATGTTCCTTAAGGAAGACACGGCGCCCCGCGGTGCCGATCACTTTATTTATAATTTGGCTCCGAGTTTGGTGCTGGCGGGCTCGATGGGCGCTTTTGCCCTGGTGCCTTTCGGTAAATATGTCATTGGTGCTGACCTCGACATCGGCATTTTCTACGTCATGGCGCTAGGGTCTCTCGTTTCGCTCGGCATTTTGTTGGGCGCCTGGGCTTCCGATAACAAGTGGTCACTCATTGGCGGCATGCGCGCCGCGGCCCAAATCGTTTCCTACGAAATTCCCTTGGGTCTGGCCGTTTTGAGTGTGGTGACGGTTTCGGGCACCATGAGCATGTTCGGCATTGTGGACGGGCAGGCGTGGCCTAGCGATGGTTCGGCGGGCCACTTTTGGAACATCTTCTACAACCCCTTTCTGTTTTTGAACTTCTTTATCTATTTCATTTCGGCCCTGGCCGAATGTAACCGCGTTCCTTTCGATTTGGCGGAAGCTGAGTCGGAACTCGTGTCCGGATTCAACACCGAGTTCTCGGGTATGCGCTTCGGTCTCTACGCGCTGGCTGAATTTGCGGACGTTATCTTGTTTGCCTGCGTGGCGAGCGCAATCTTCTTGGGTGGATGGCATTTGCCCTTCATCAACATTTCTAATTTTGATATCGGAATGAAGGTTGGGGGCATGAGCCTCAATCCGCTCATCCAGACGCTGCTGATGCTGGCCGTGTTTTTGGCCAAGGTCTCGGTGCTGGTTTTCATCGTTATGTGGATTCGTTGGACGCTCCCGCGCTTGCGTGTCGACCAACTTATGAACCTCTGCTGGAAATATTTAATTCCCATCGCGTTCTTTAACCTGGTGGGTTCCGCGTTGTGGGTTTGGCTTTTCAAGGGCCAGGGGCTGCTGCAAATCGTTGGCAAGTTGTTGGGGGTTTACGCATGAGCCTAGCGGATTTGTTCGTTCTTATTTGTTTCTTGGTGGGGGCCGTGAGCGCGGCGCTGGTGGCTCTGCATCCGAACATTCTTTATGCGGCCATTGCGTTGGTTTTTTCGTTGCTCTCGGTCGGCGGGCTTTACGCCGTATTGGGCGCGGACTTTTTAGCGGGCGCCCAGCTCATTATTTACGTGGGCGGTATCATCGTGGTGATTTTGTTCGCAATCATGATGTCCGAGAATGTGTACCGGACAAAGTTTCTGGATGGGGCGAATCGTTTCTTTGCTCCCTTCATTGCGTCGCTGTTGATTTTGATTGGACTTACTAAGCTTCTGCAGCGGACGCCCTTTGATGTGGTGGAAAAGATGGTTCCGGCCCCCGTGTCGGAAGCCATGGGACGAGCTTTGGTGGGGCCCTACGCCCTGGTGTTTCAATACGTGTCGATCGTGTTGCTGGCGGGCCTGATTGGCGCCGTGGTTGTGGCGCGTCCGCACTACCATGAAGATAAAAACCATCGTCGCGGGAGTTGATTCAGATGTTTCAAGGTATCGCCCAGAACATACAAATCTATCTTAGCCTCTCCGCAATCTTCTTTGCGTTCGGCGTAATGGCCGTGCTGTCGCGGAAGAACGCCGTGGGAATTTTTATGGGCGTTGAGCTTATGCTTAATGCTGCGGCCCTGAACTTTGTGGCCTTCCAGGCTTTTCGTAAGCCGGGCGCCGACAATTGGTTGCACGGACATATTTTTTCGCTCTTCATTATTATTCTAGCGGCCATTGAAGCGGCCGTGGCACTGGCGATTGTGCTGCGAATCTTTAACGTCAAACAGTCGATCGATCCGGATCAGGCTACGGAGTTGAAGGGCTAATGGAACAGTCATCCCTTATTACTTACGCTCTCCTTATTCCGTTGCTGCCCCTGGCGGCCTATTTCATTCAGTCCGCGATGGGCACCAAGCTGCCGCGCATGGGCGACTGGGTTTCGACGGGCGCGATTTTTGGATCTTTTCTGTGTGCTTGCAAAATCTTTGGTGCGATGTGGGGCGCTTATGATCCTAGCTGGGTTGTGGCGCAGAAGTGGACGTGGCTGGATTTAGGTTCGGCGCGCATGCCCTTTAAATTCGAAGTCGGCGTTCGCATTGATAACCTCGGGGCGATTATGCTTCTCATGGTCACCCTTTGCGCGACTCTGATTCATTTGTTCTCGACGGGCTACATGCGCGATCACCACGGCAAGCCCGAAGACGGCTATCGCTACGCTTCGTTCTTCTCCTACTTGTCCCTCTTTACCTCGGCCATGTTGGGGCTGGTGATTTCGGACAACCTGCTAACCTTGTTTATGTGCTGGGAGCTCATGGGTCTTTGCTCCTACCTCTTGATCGGTTTTTACCGGCACAAGGTTTCGGCGGCGAATGCTTCGCTCAAAGCATTCATGACCACGCGGGTGGGAGACACGGGCCTCTTTCTAGGAATGCTGGCCCTCTTTGGCATTACCGGATCCTTTCGTTTTGAAGACATTTACCGCGCCATCGGCGAGGGGGCCTTTAATGGACAGCTCCTGGGCGCTTCAGCCTCGTTCCTCATTGGCCTTCTGATTTTTATGGGCACCGTGGGCAAGTCCGCGCAGTTTCCCTTGCAGGTTTGGTTGCCGGACGCGATGGAGGGCCCTACGCCCGTGTCGGCGCTCATTCACGCCGCAACGATGGTGGCGGCCGGCGTTTATTTGATTCTGCGGATGTTCCCGCTTTTGGAAGTGGGGCACGTGCTGCCGATTGTGGCTTACGTGGGCGCGTTTACTTCGCTCGCGGCGGCTATTCTGGCGATCAAGCAAACGGACATTAAAAAGATTCTGGCCTACTCGACGCTTTCTCAGCTGGGCTACATGGTTCTGGCGGTGGGCGTGGGCGCATATTCGGCCTCCTTCATGCACCTCATTACGCATGCCGTTTTCAAGGCCTGTTTGTTTATGTCCTCGGGTGCGGTGATCTATGCCATGCACCACGAACAGAACATTTTCCACATGGGCGGTTTGCGTAAAAAAATTCCTATCACCTTTGCGGCTATGCTCATTACCACACTCGCTATTTCGGGCGTGCCGGGCTTTAGCGGCTTTGTGTCGAAGGACAAGATTCTTGCGGCGGCGTTGGGCTACGGCTACTTCATGGATTCCAAGCATATTCTGCTTCCGATCTTCGGATTCATTACGGCGGGACTCACCGCCTTTTATATGTTCCGCCTTATTTTCGTGACCTTCTTTGGTCATCCCCATGATCATCACCACTACGACGAAGCCCACGAAGTGAGCTGGAACATGTGGCTCCCTCTCGTCGTTCTGGCCGGACTCTCATTTGCTCTGCTGTATACGGGGTCGGTGACGGGCGGACTGGTGGGGCACGGAGACTTTGTGCTGGGGTCGGCCAATGAATGGTTCCAACACCTTGTTGTTCCTCCCCATATCGGAGCCGTAGCGGAACACGCCACGGAAGCAGCGAGCGAAGCTCACGAAGGATTGGAGCACTACGAACATTTGGCGCATATTCCGGCGATGGCGCTTTCCGTTGTGCTGGCGGGATTCGGTATTTTGTTTAGCTATCTGGTTTACGGCTCCCATAAAATTTCGGCCGAAAAACTTTCGAAGCTGTGGCCCTCCTTTGTGCAGAAAGCAGTCGATAACCTTTATTACTTCGACTTTTTCTACATCAAGATTGTTATCCAAAAGCTTTTCATGCCCTTCTCGGCCATCTTGGCGAAGTTTGATGACGGGGTTATCGACCGCGTGGTGGTGGACGGCTGGAAAGATGTGGCGATGGTCACCCAGCAATCGGCCGGCGCCTTTGATGACGTGGTCGTTGATGGTTTGCTGGTAGATGGTTTGGGCGGCGGAATGCCGAATCTTTTTGGTTCCAGCCTGCGTAGTTTACAGAACGGAAAAGTACAGCGGTACCTGATGGTCGCTGTAGGCGCACTGATTCTCTTCTTTTTGTTAAGGGGTACATTGTAATGGAACATCTTCTCAGTTGGATGATTTTCTTCCCGGCGATCGGAGCCTTGGTCATTGCGCTCACCCCGGCCACCAAGGAAACGCTTATTAAGTGGATTGCGGCGGCTTCCACCCTGGTGCCCTTACTCCTCGCGATTGTGCTGCTTCGGAGCTACGACTCCAGCTCGGCGCAGATTCAATTTCAGGAACAGTGGGACTGGATTCCCTCGCTGAATGTTCAGTACTTTCTGGGCATCGATGGCATTAGCGTGTTGCTAGTGCTTTTGACGGCCATGTTGAGTTTCTTGGGCGTATTCGCCAGCTGGACCACCAAGAAAATGGTGAAGGGATACTTCCTCATGTACATGATGCTCCATGTGGGCATGATGGGCGTGTTTTGCTCCCTCGACTTTTTCCTGTTCTATATTTTCTGGGAAGTCATGCTGCTCCCGATGTACTTCTTGGTAGGTATTTGGGGTGGCGAAAAGAAAGAATACGCTGCGATCAAATTCTTCCTCTACACCCTGGCGGGTTCCGTGCTCATGCTCGTTGGCATGCTGGCGCTGTACTTCTACAGCCGCGGTCCCGACGGACAGGGCATTCCTACCTTCAACATTCTGACGCTCGCAAAGATGGACTGGACCCAATACAAAATCGCCCTCTTCGGTTGGGAGTTGCCCTTCGATAAGACGGTTTGGTGGCTCCTCTTTGTGGGCTTCGCGGTTAAGGTTCCCATCTTTCCGTTCCATACCTGGCTTCCTTGGGCGCACGTGCAAGCTCCCACGGCCGTGTCCGTTATTCTGGCCGGCGTGCTCCTGAAAATGGGCACTTACGGTTTGCTGCGCTTGAACTTTACGGTTCTTCCCCAAGCCACGGAGTCTTTCGCGCACGTGCTGGCAATTTTGGGAGTGATCAACATTATTTACGGAGCGTTCTGCGCTATGGCGCAGAAGGATTTGAAGAAGCTCGTCGCTTATTCTTCCGTGAGCCACATGGGCTACTGCCTGTTGGGCATGTCGGTGTTCACTCCGGCCGGCATCCAGGGCGCCGTGCTCCAAATGTTTAACCACGGCATTTCCGCCGCCATGATGTTCATGTTGGTGGGAGTGCTGTACGACCGCCTCCACCACCGTTATTTGGTTACGCCCGATGGCCGTCTCGGCTTTGGCGGGATTGCGCAAAAGGCGCCCTGGCTAACGGCGATTTGGGTGGTGGCCGTGTTTGCAAGTTTGGGATTGCCCGGATTGAACGGCTTCATTTCTGAAGCCCTCGTTTTCCTGGGATCTTTCCCGGTCTACAAAACGCTTACAATTGTGGCTGCCGCCGGTATCGTGCTCACTGCCGCCTACTTGTTGTGGATGGTTCAGCGGGTGTTCTTGGGGCCCTTCACGGCACTTCATAAGGACGTGGAAACGGGAGTTCTCCACCACGCGCACGACATTCCCGAAGTTACGGCCCGCGAATGGTTCGTTCTCGTTCCGCTCGCTAGTCTGTGCCTTTGGATTGGTGTTTACCCTCAGCCCATCATCAACCTGATTAAAGTTAGCTTGAACCAACTCATCGAGGTCATGCATTAATATGCGCTCACTCGTGTTTGTCAGCCCCGTCATGCTCCTCTGCTTTGGGAGCATTTTTGTCCTAACCGTAGGGCTATGGTGCCAGACGCACGCGTTTTTGTTGGGCTCTTCGCTCGTTGCTTTGCTCGGCGCTGCTGCCGGATACCTGGCCATGGGACACCATGCTTCGCAGGACGCCTTTGCGGGACTGTTGGTGCACGACAAGTTCGGTAATTTTTTCTCCATCTTCGCCGTGCTAGTAACGGTGATGGCGGTAGTGATGAGCTCCCGCTCCAATGAAATCAAGTCGGAGCGCCGCTCGGAATATTACTCCATTCTGCTCGCGCTTTGCTCGGGCTTGATTTTCATGGGCAACGCTAACCACCTGCTCATGATTTACTTGGCGATCGAGACGGTTTCCATTCTGAGTTACACGCTAGCGGGTTTTCACCGCGAAAATAGCGCTTCAGTGGAAGCCTCGATGAAGTACGTCGTTTACGGATCCATGGCTTCGGCCATCATGGTTTATGGCATGAGCTTGCTGTTTGGTGCTACCGGACAAGTGACGCTTTTAGGTCTCCGCGAATATGTTGCCCACACGCCGGCCGATCAAATTCCCATGCTGTTGTGGGTTTCGGTGCTCTTTATTTTTGCGGGCATTGGCTACAAAGTTTCGGCCGCCCCCATGCACATGTGGACGCCCGACGTTTACGAAGGCGCGCCCACTCCGGTATCGGCCCTGCTCTCGGTAGCGCCGAAGGCGGCGGGCTTTGCCCTGCTCATTCGTTTCTTTGTCACGGCCTTTACTCTTCCCCTGAGTCCCGGCGAAATCGTAGCCCACACGGGAGCTTCGGCTATTAGCTTTCACTTGGTTGGCGCCTTCAATTGGCCCAAGTTTTTGATGATCTCCAGCGTCTTCACCATGTTCATGGGCAACCTGGCGGCCCTCGGGCAGGTTTCGGTGAAGCGGATCTTGGCCTATTCCAGCATTGCGCATGCCGGATACATTCTTATGGGTTCGACTACTCAAACCTACGCCGGTCTCTACGGAATGGTGTTCTACATTCTACTCTACTGCTTCATGAACCTGGGCGCTTTCTGGGTAGCTTCGAAGGTTGAAGATGGTTTCGGCGGCGATGAGCTTCGTCACTTCCGCGGACTCGCCCAGCGCAAGCCTTTCTATGCCGTAGCGATGGCCGTGTTTTTGTTTTCGTTGGTAGGGTTGCCCCCCTTTGCGGGATTCATCGGCAAGCTCTATTTGTTCTCGGCGATTATTGCGCGGGAAATGTATGGCTTCGCCATTTTGGCGGCCATTAACTCGGTTATTTCGCTCTACTATTACGTGAAAATTATTAAGGCCATGTTCCTCGAGCAACCCGAAGGGGCTGCTCCGGCCAATCTGGTCGCTTTTGAATCTAAATCGTCCTTCGTTTTCCTTTGTCTTTTGATGGTCCCTAACTTTGTGTTGGGCATTTATTGGGAGCCCGTTTTAAAAATCGCGAAAGGGGCGGTGGTGTTCTTCACCGGCCGCTGAATCGGAGTGCAATGATCGGATCCGCTAGCAACATCATTTTTCCTCTCTTCGCGATGTTTGGCTTTGCGGTTCTGGTGGCCGGCGGCGCGCTTTTTCTGGGGCGCTTTCTGGGGCCCTTGAAATACGAAGCAGTTAAAATTTCACCCTACGAGTGTGGAATGCCGCCGGTGGGCGCTGCCCGCGATCGCATTAGCGTAAAGTATTATCTCGTTGCGATTCTCTTTCTCTTGTTCGATCTTGAGGCCGCGTTTTTGTTGCCCGTGGCCTTGGCCTGGAAGGAGCTCTCCGCCCTCGGGATTGTTCTGCTCGTGCTGATGGGTTTCTTTATGTTCTTCTTTGTGCTCGGGCTTTGGTACGAATTTAAAGTCAAAGCCTTGGAATGGGAGCGATGATCTATGTCCGACACATCGTGGGTCGAAGGATTTAAGACGAAGTTTGCTGGCTCTTTGTTGAGTGTGCGCGAGTCTGCTCCGGGAGAACCAGAGTTTACCGTACGGCCCGTTGATGTGGTGCGCGTGCTGGAAGCGTTAAAAAATTTGGAAGGCGGCGGCTTCGACCACCTGGCCGATTTGACCGGTTACGATGCCCATCCGGCTTCGCCCCGCTTTCACGCTGTCTACGAACTTATCTCGATGCGCAGGAAAATGCGCGTGTCCGTGATTTGCCCGATCGAAGATAACGAAAAACCTTCGATCGCCTCCGTAACTTCGCTGTGGTCGGGCGCCAATTGGTTAGAGCGCGAAACTTTCGACATGTTGGGAATTCATTTTGTCGGGCACCCGGACGAACGGCGCATTTTGTTGCCCGACGCTTTTGTGGGCCATCCGCTACGCAAAGACTTTATTTCGGACTACCGACAAAAGTTTCCCCAGACGATCGACAAGGGACTTTTTGATCCCTTCGGCAATACCGTCGTGAACGTTGAGAAAATCTAAAGATGGCTTACTCTTTTTCTAAATCAACCGAAGAACAATTTCAGTGGCTGCTGACTCGCTATCCAAAAAAGGATGCGGTGCTCTTGCCCCTTTTGCATCTGGTCCAAGAAGAAGCTGGGTATCTGACTCCGGACGCGATTGATTACGTGGCCGAGCGAATGGGATTAAGCCCGGGCCGCATTCGCGAAGTGGCCTCGTTCTATTCTATGTTCCGGCTGAACAAGAAGGGACAATACGTTCTACAGATTTGCCATAACTTGAGCTGCTACCTGCGCGGTTCTGACGAACTCCTCCAAAAATGCAAAAACATTTTGGGAATTAAAGAGGGCGAGACGACTCCGGACGGCAAGTTCACGCTGGAGCGCGTAGAGTGCCTGGCTTCTTGCGGAACGGCTCCGGTGATGCAGGTAAACAACTGGGACTTCCACGAGAACTTGTCTCTCGATCGAATTGAAAAAATTATTGCGGCGCTGAAGGAAAACAAAGCGGCGAAGCCTAGCTACGAAGATCGCATTAAAGAAGGCGGTATCGCATGAGTCAGCAGTTGCAACCGGCCCATCCGCTGGAAAAGCGCGTTATTCTGGCCGGAGTTGAAGAGCCGCAATCGTGGACCCTTGCGGTCTTCGAAAATAAGCTCGGCGGGTACAAAGCTTCGCGCAAAGCCGTGGGCATGGAACCCGACGCGATTGTGGGAGAAGTCAAAGCTTCGGGCCTACGTGGACTCGGCGGCGCCGGCTTTGCGACGGGCGTGAAGTGGAGCTTTATTCCTAAAAATCCCACTAAGCCGGTTTATCTGGTTTGCAATGCGGATGAGGGCGAGCCCGGCACCTTTAAAGATCGGCAAATTATGGAGCATATGCCCCATCGCTTGGTGGAAGGCATGATCTGTGCAGCTTCGGCTATTCGGAGCGAAACGGGTTACATTTATATTCGCGGCGAATTGCGTTTAGCGATTGAACGCATGAAGGCCGCCGTGGCCGAGGCTTACAAGGCCGGGTACCTGGGCAAAAATATTTTCGGCTCGGGCCGCAACTTCGATTTGACGGTTCATCCTGGTGCGGGCGCCTATATTTGCGGCGAAGAAACGGGTTTGATCGAGTCGCTCGAGGGCGATCGTGGTCAGCCGCGATTGAAGCCGCCCTTTCCTGCAATCAGCGGGGCTTTCGGCGGACCGACGATTGTAAACAACGTAGAAACTTTGTCACATGTGCCCGGCATTTTGAACAACGGTGCCGACTGGTTCATTAAGCTAGGCAACGGAACGCCCCGCGGGGGAGGTTCGCACTTGCTCTGTATTTCGGGCGACGTGCAACGTCCCGGCTTTTATGAACTGCCGGTGGGCATCAATCTCAAGACGGTGCTCAATGATGTTTGCGGCGGACCGCTTCCGGGCCGCAGCTTTAAGGCCTGCTATCCGGGGGGTTCGTCTTCGCCGCTCCTTACGGCGGACGAGTTTGATGTCGCTATGGATTTCGATTCGCTTGCTGCCAAGGGAACCATGGCCGGAAGCGGGGCGATCATCGTAATGGACGATCGCCGCTCTATTCCCGAAATGGCCATGCGGACGGCGCGCTTTTATGCGCACGAGTCCTGCGGTCAGTGCGTGCCCTGTCGAGAAGGAACCAAATGGGTTTACTCCATGACCAAGCGCCTCTGTAAGGGCGAGGGAACGAAGAAAGACATTCAGAACATTTTGGACGCCTGTAACAACATGGCCGGCAAAACAATCTGTGTGCTGTCGGATGCGTGTGCGATGCCCGTAACCTCTATGCTCAAAAAATTCCGCGGCGAGTTCGAAGCGATTGCGAAGAACGAAAACGAAGTAACGCCTGCTCTGCCGAAGGTTTCGGGACAGATGGGCGGTTTGATGGCGGCGATCCGCGAAAGGCAAAACAAGGCATGAACGCGCTCTATTGGTCTTTCCTGATGGTTCCCCTGGTGGGAATTATTATTCTGGGATCGGTTCCGGTTGTGCTCATGGTGGAGCGCCGTGGCTCGGCCTGGATGCAGCGTCGTTCGGGGCCTAACCGTGTGGGGCCGTGGGGACTTATGCAGCCCATGGCGGATGCACTGAAGCTTGTGTTCAAAGAAGAAAATATTCCCTCCGCGGCCCACAAGCCGCTCTTCATTTTGGCTCCGGCTCTGGCCGTGCTGCCGCCTTTTTTGGCCTTCGCCGTTATTCCGCTTTCGGGATCGATTCACCTCGGCGGACAAGATTATCCCTTGCAAGTTTCTAATCTGAGTGTGGGGCTGTTGTTCCTCCTGGCGATTACTAGCTTGCACGTTTACTCGGTGCTGGCTGCGGGCTGGTCGTCGAACAACAAGTTTTCGCTCATGGGCGCGTTGCGCTCGAGCTCGCAGATGATCAGCTACGAAATTGCGATCGGAATTACGATCGTGTCGATGGTGATGACCTACGGCACTCTCGACTTGCGTCAAATTGTAAAACTCCAAGAAGCCGGCAGCAGCTTGCCCTTCTGGGGAATTTTGATGCAGCCGCTGGGGTTCTTGCTAATTTGGATTTCTTCCTTTGCCGAAACCAACCGCCTGCCCTTTGACCTCCCCGAAGGCGAGAGCGAGTTGGTCGCCGGTTACCACACCGAATATTCGGGACTGAAGTTTGCTCTGTTCTTTTTGGCGGAATACGCCTCCATGTTTTTGGCTTCGGCCTTTATGACGACGCTGTTTTTGGGAGGGTACAATGTGCCCTTTATTTCCGAGGCGGGGCTGCGCGAGTTCTTTGTGGGCCACGGATTGACTCTGGAAATGGCGGCGCTTGCGACGGTAGCTATTCAGTTCGTTAGCTTTTTGGCCAAGATGTGGCTCTTCATGTGGATTTTCGTGTGGGTGCGCTGGACGCTTCCACGCTTCCGCTACGACCAGCTCATGGATTTGGGTTGGAAAATTATGCTTCCGCTGGGAGTTTTGAACGTGATGGTCACGATGCTCGTTACGTTCTTTATGCGGAGAGGTGCTTGATCATGCTTGCGGACGTATCCACTTTTCAAATTGTGCTGGGACTTTTGACTCTGTGTGCGGCGCTTAACGTGGTGATGGCAAAAAATCCCATCGTCAGCGCCATGTCGCTGATGGCGACGCTCTTTACTACGGGCGCGCTGTACTTTGGGCTTGGACAATTTTTTATCGGCGCGGTGCAAATTTTAATTTATGCGGGCGCGATCTCCGTGCTCTTTGTTTTTATTGTCATGCTATTGGACCTTCGTCCGTCACGAGTGCGCATTCCGGGCTCCCTGGCCAAGGGCGCCTTGTTGTCCGTGGGGGGGCTGGTTTTGGCAATGGGCCTGCTGATCCCTTATCTTCGCAGTCCGGTTGCCGCCATGCTCGAAACCGCGGGACAGAGTGCGGGCGCGACGGAGATCTCCGTACGTTTGTTGACCAAATACATGATTCCTTTCCAAGTAACGGGACTGCTTATATTTGCGGCCGTGATTGGAGTTATCTTTGTTGGGCGTCCGGCAAAATCGCAGGGAGCTTCCTAAATGACTGAGTTTCATGTTCTGTTGGGATCGTTCCTCTTTGCCATTGGTGGCATCGGTTTTTTGGTTCGGCGCAATGCCATCATTTCGCTCATGTGTTTGGAACTTATGCTTAACGGCGTAAACCTTTGCCTGGTTAGCTTTGCGCACGCCAAGGGCAATGCCGACGGATCGGCCCTGGTGCTCTTTATCGTTCTGGTGGCGGCGGCGGAAGCGGCCGTGGCGCTTTCGTTGCTGGTCGCTTTGTTCCGCAAAACGGGCAGCGTGTTCTTGGATGATTATCGCGAGCTGAGAGGTTGAGCCGATGGACTTGAAGTGGATCATTCTGTTGCCGCTGTTCGGTGCGCTGCTCAACGGCGTGATTTTGCGTTCGAAGAATGCGGTGTTGTCGGGTTCCATTGCCACTTTGGCGGCGCTGGGCGCATTCCTTATTTCTTGCACGGTTCCTGGGCGTATTCCCGAAGGCGCCAGTCTGGTTGAATTAGCCGCAACGTGGTTTCATGTGGGTCGCCTGAAGGTGGACTTCCTTCTGGAGGCGACTCCGGTCACGGGCATTATGCTGCTTGTGGTGACCGGCATTGGATCGCTGATTCACCTCTATTCCATTGGCTATATGTCGCACGACAAGAGCCCCTGGAGATTCTTTGCCTATTTGAACCTTTTCCTGGCCGCGATGCTTACCCTTGTATTGTCGGGCGATTTAGTGGGCGTGTTTACGGGCTGGGAAGGCGTGGGCCTGTGCTCATACCTTCTCATTGGCTACTGGTACACGGACGATAAAAATGCGGCGGCGGGCATGAAGGCCTTTATCACCAACCGCGTGGGGGACTTGGGATTTATTTTTGCTTTATTGATGCTGGTGAGCCACGTGGGCTCCACGCAAATTCGCGAGATCATCGCGGCCTTTAACGGAGGTAACACCGCGTTGCCCCTGGGCCTTGCGGCGGCTGTAGCCGGCGGACTCTTTTGGGCGTCGACCGGCAAATCGGCGCAGATTCCTTTGTATATCTGGTTGCCCGATGCCATGGCGGGCCCGACTCCGGTCTCGGCACTTATTCACGCCGCGACCATGGTGACCTCCGGTATTTTCCTTACGGTGCGTTTGTGGCCCATCTTTGCGGGGCAGGAGGAAGTTCTCCACGTTATGATGTGGGGCGGGATTGCTACGGCCTGGCTGGCGGCGCTCATTGCCCTCACCCAGCGGGACATCAAAAAAGTTTTGGCTTACTCCACCGTTTCTCAGCTGGGCTTTATGTTCGTGGCTCTCGGCTGTGGAAGTCCCACGGCGGCGTTGTTTCATGTTGTTACTCACGCCTGCTTTAAGGCACTGCTCTTCTTGGGCGCCGGCTCCGTCATTCATGGCATGCACGAAAAACAAGATTTGTTCGACATGGGCAATTTGCGCAAGCACATGCCCGTTACTCACATTCTGTTTTTGATTGCGACGCTGGCGATCATCGGCTTTCCGATGACCTCGGGCTTTTTCTCCAAGGACATGATTTTGGCGAAGGCCTTCGAAGTGGGGCCCCTCTACTTTGTCTTGATGTTGAGCGCGGCGCTCATGACGGCCTTCTACATGTTCCGTCTGTACGCTTTGGCCTTCTGGGGCGAAGCGCGCACCAAAGAAGCCTCGCATGCCCACGAAAGTCCGGCCGTGATGACGTTGCCTTTGGCCGTGCTCGGAGTGCTCTCCCTGGTGGTTGGCTGGATGGAGACCCCCGAGACAATCGGCGGTATCCACAAGTTAGAACACTGGGTTGAGGCGGGTTGGTACGGCTGGAAGGCCGTGGCAGAACACGGCGCCGAAATGTCCCACGGTACGGAGCTGGGTCTGATGGCGCTCACTACGGTGCTTTCGCTTTCGGTGGCCTGGTTCTCCTTCAAAAAATTTGGTGGCAAAGTGTCGGTGCCCGGAACCGATTTCTTTACGCGCCTATCGGAAAACAAATTCTACGTGGACGAGTTGTACCAAATGGTCATTATTCGTCCGCTCGCCATGATCGCCGCCTTCGTAACGCAGATTATCGATGGTCGAGTTATCAATGGCATTGCGAACTCCCTGGGCGCATCGGTGCGCTGGGGTGGGCAGGCTATGTCGGTGTTGCAGGTAGGTAACTTGCAAACGTACGTGTGGTATTTGGCGGCCGGCACCGGTGCGGCCATTATTTTTGCGGTGATGGTGTTGAGTCGATGAACCTTATTTGGATTGTAGCTTGGCCCTTTCTTGCGGGACTTATTCTCTTTCTTTTCGGTAAAAATAAGGGTGCGGCCCAGTGGGCGAACTTGGTCTTTCAATTGGTTTGGGTGGGAATTCTCGTCGCCATTTGGAGTTCGGGGACAGTAGATTTTTCTGCAACCCAAATGCCGATTTCCTTTTCGTGGGACTGGCTGCCGGAGCTGAAGAGTCGCTTTAGTTTGGGCGTGGATGGGCTGAGCGGTCCACTCGTTATTCTGAACGTATTTTTGGCGGTTGTTTTGGCACTTTACTCGTTGGGCAAAGAGTCTCTTGGCTCGGGATATTTGGGCCTCTTCGCCATTCTGAACGGAGCTAGCGTGGGTTCGTTGCTGGCGGCCGACGCACTTTGCTTTTATTTCTTCTGGGAATTCATGCTTATTCCCATGTATTTCCTGATTGGACGCTGGGGATCGAAGAACCGCGTCTATGCGGCGCTCAAATTTTTTGCGTTCACCATGGCTGGTTCATTGCTCATGTTGCTGGCGATTGTTGCCCTTGCGCTGATGTCGAGCGTTCCGAGCTTGGGTTGGCATGATCTTGTGCACATGCAAATTCCCTTTGCGGGTTGGGGTTCCTCGGGAGGATTGCTCTTCCTGGCCTTCGTGATTGCCTTTGCCGTGAAGGTACCGGTGTGGCCCGTTCACGCCTGGTTGCCCGATGCGCACACCGAAGCGCCCACGGGCGCCTCCGTTATTCTGGCCGGTATTTTGCTCAAGCTCGGCGTTTACGGCATGGCCCGGTGGTGTTTGCCCCTTTTCCCGCAGGCTAGCCTGGCGGCCGCTCCTTGCATGATGATTCTGGGTTGCGTGGGTGTCGTGTTTGGTAGTTTGGCGGCTTGGCGCCAGAGCGACGTAAAAAAAATGATCGCCTATTCCTCCGTGGCTCACTTGGGATTCATGGTGATTGGACTGTTTGGTGCCCAAACGGAATCAATCCAGGGAGCGATGTTTCAAAACATTGCGCACGGGCTGAGCACGGGAGCGCTCTTTTTGATTTTCGGAATTATTTACGATCGCACTCATACGCGGGAGATTGCGCAGTACGGCGGATTAGCTTCGAAGGCACCCGTGTTGGCCTCCCTCTTTGTTTTTGCCGTCATGGCGAGCATTGGATTGCCGGGCCTCCCGGGCTTCGTGGGAGAGTTCTTGGTGCTCTCGGGTTCGTTCGTGAATCACCCGGTTGCGGCAATGGTGGCATCGTCCGGCGTGCTGTTGGGGGCCGTTTATATGCTCTCGCTGGTTCGTCGCACGATGTTTGGCCCGCAGGGGCCGACGGTTGTTTCTCATGAGTTTTCTTTGCGCTGGAATGAGTGGGCGGCCGTGGTGCCGTTCGTATTCGCTATGTTGTACTTCGGCTTGCGTCCCCAGGGAATTCTTAATCAGGCGGATAAAGCCGTTGAAACGCTAATGGCGGCTTTGAGGTAATCATGAACCAATTGGATGTTGCGCTCTTCAACTTGAGTCCGGAACAAATTCACGCCTTCCTTCCCTACTTGTGGTTGTGCGGGGGCCTGGCGCTGTCGACGATTGGAGTGGGGCTGCGCTTAAGCAACAATGTTGTGCGAGCCCTGCACGCGCTGGCGCTGATTCCCTTCATTGCGCTTTTGGCTTGCTCCTATAACGACGGCTCGCAATCCATCTTTGGAACTTCGTTGGAAATTAATGCCTTTACTCGTGCGGTGGGCATGGCGGCCGCGTGTTTTGGTCTGTTGGCTGGATTCTTTGCTCGCGAAACGGTGCACGGACACTCGGAGTGGTCGCCGCTTACGCTTACAGCAGTTATTGGCATGTCGCTTCTTCCGGGTGCACGAGATTGGATTGCCTTCTTTGTGTTTCTCGAAACTTTGGCTATCCCGGGGTATTTGCTGGTGGCCCTCGATATTCACCGTGAAAGCTCGCTCGAAGCCGCCATTAAATATCTTCTGATGGGAGCCTTTGCTTCTTCGTTGCTGCTCATGGGAATGACTCTTTTGTATGGCGAAGCGGGATCCTTCGATTTTGGCCTCATTAAAAAGATTTTTGAATCCGGACCGAGTGCCTTTGCGGTTGCTGGCGCGTTGCTGATTGCGGCGAGTTTGGCGTTCAAAGTTGCCTTGGCTCCCTTTCATCTTTGGGCGCCCGACGTTTATCAGGCGGCGCCCTCGTCGAGTGCATCCTTTTTGGCTACGGCGACGAAAGTTTCTGTTTTTGGTGCGGCGGCGGTGGCCTTTAGTCTGTCGGGCTTTTGGTCCTTAAAATCTTTCGTTCTGGTGGTGCAAACTTTGGCCATCGTTTCGATCGTTTGGGGAAATTTGGCCGCGGTTGCGCAGCGAAAACTGCGTCGCATGCTAGCTTATTCGAGTGTGGCCAACGCAGGTTATGCGGCCCTTGCTTTGGCGGTCGGTCCCGTGGCCACTCCCGCGATGCTGCTTACCTTGATTGTTTATGGTTTTGCGGTGATTGCGGCCTTTTCGGCTGTGGATTCTTTTTGTCGCAGCAGCGGACAGCCGGAAAAATATGACGTGGACCTGTCGGAGTTGGGGGTCCTTGCTTCTCGGGCACCCAAGGCAGCGGTTATTGTATTTTCTCTCAGCTTGTTTTCGCTCGCCGGGATTCCTCCCTTTCCAGGCTTCTTGGGTAAATACCTAGTTCTTTCTGAAGTGTGGACTTCCGGATTTACGTGCGGCGCGGCCTTTATGCTTTTGGGAACAATGTTGGGATTGGCTTACTACCTTAAGGCGCTTGTACCCCTTTACCTGGAGAAGACGGAGCCGACGAGCTGGACTAAGCGCCGAGTCTTTTCGGGCGCAGTTTTTTCCGGCACCGTGGCCACATTGGCACTTATCCTTTGCTTGACGGGATTCAGTCGCTTTCATCACTGGGTGCAGCTCGTTGAGGTCTTTGCAAGATGAGTGATGATTCAACCCGATCCTCCACTATAGGAAGAGGGTTGAATCCCGAAAACACGCAAATGGGGTCGCGCCGGATTCAGGTGCGCATGCCTTCCGGAAAAATATACGGGCCTTATCAGCGTCCGGAAGTTCTAAGTTTCATTACGGCCAAAAAAATTACCGGAGAGG
Organism: Bdellovibrionales bacterium; assembly: GCA_018266335.1. The sequence goes on along the minus strand of JAFEAR010000039.1, from coordinate 76,731 downwards.
AATTTATCCTCTTCGAAGGGACCAGCGAATGGCAGCCCATTGCTTCGGATCCGGAGTTTTTTGATGCCATTCAGGTGGCTCAATTCGGAGAAGAGTCACCAGATTCTGCCGAAAAAGCGAACCCTCCGGGACAGTTCTCGGAATCGCAGAAAAGCAGCGTTCGCCCCTCGGCTCCTCCGCCAGCGGTAAATAAAAAAAAGAAGCGCGAGCCCGAACGTTCGCTTCCCCCCGAAATGCTCCGCTTGCCCGCGGAGGAACTGGTGGTAGCAAAGGCCTCGGTGAATCCGGCCTCCTCCCCGCTGGCCGCTCCTGCGGCGAACCCTCCGCCCCCGAAACAATTGGCACGTAAAACTTCTCCGCTCTTGCTGCTGGTCGTTCTGGCCGGCCTGGGCTGGATGATTTTTGGTCGCGATTCTCAGAATAAGACCTCGCCCGTTAGCCCCGGCAAACAACTGTTTGCTCCGCTGCAGAGTGAATTGCTCTATGCTCGTCCCCTGAGTTTATTGTTGGCCAATCTCAAGGTGGCCGTGCCGGCGGCGCCCGATCAAGTTGCCCTTAGCCCCACTTGGGCTTTACCGGAGGGATTGGGCGCACATATTTGGGCCGACGATATTCAGCGTCTAGCCAATGAAGAAAATGTTGAGGCTCGCCTGAATGCCTCTTACTGGGGACGCTGGGCCTGGGATCTCATGTGGCTCGGTGAAACCGTTGCGGTGTTCGACCGAACACAAGGTGCGAATTTGCGCAGCGAGGGCGAGCGCATTTTTCGCAAATTGGAAAAACTTAAAGTTGTTCCTCCGGCAGAATCCCTGCTCTTCGATTCGCTTCCCCTAATTTTTGAAGGCAAATGGGAGGAGGCCCAAACCAAATTGCAGCCCTCCAAGGACAACGATTTAGTGGCTTGGTTCTTGGAAGATTTGCAGTGGTGGCTATTTTGGGAGAAGGGGGCATCGGGCAATTCTCCCGTTGCCGTTAAGGATACTTATTCTTCAACTTACTTAGATTTAAGCTCAAGCATTCGCACGGGTTTGGCCGCGAAGGACAAAGACTATCCAGAACGAATTGAGGAGCTTTCGCATTTGGATCCGCGCTCACCCTTACTCTGGTTTGCGGGGGCAGAGTTTTATTGGCGAATTCAAAGCGATCAGGTGCAGCGCGCGAATGGACGCTTTGTCATGGGCGCCTCTACTTTTGCGCTGCTCCCCAAACCCTACCAAAGAATTTTTTGGAAGCAGTACCTCGATTTTCTAACGACCTTCGGTCGGCAAAGCACCGCCCAGCGCGCAGCGACGAACCTAGAGTTTTTTGAAAAGGGAAAAACTCCTTCGGGTTCCTCCTGGTGGGACTTGAATCAGGAAGGATTGGATCTTCCTCACATCGCTTCCGATATTTTAGGGCGCGCGTCTTCGGGGCCGATTGTGGAGTCCGATATGGCCGGCCTGCAGGTGGCGGGTTGGGTTATGCCCCAAGGCGACGAAGCGCTCACTTCCGCGGGTTACCATTTGGCCTTTGAGGAAGACTGGGTAAGGGCGCTGGAGTTGTTCCGTGGCGCGCTGCAAATTAAGGGCGACTCTGTGCCTGCGCTGGGCGGCGAAATTTGGAGCGAATCCGCGCTCTATAAATTTGATCGCGCATTTGCGGCCTTCGATAAACTTGGTCTTTCGGTATCCAACACTCCGGAGTCCTTGAAGTACAATGCGCTCATTCACATGTACGGCCGCGACTACGACGAGGCCGGTCGAGATTTTTTGCAGTATCAGCAGGCCGCGCCGACGGATGCCTGGGGACACTACTTCTTCGCCCTCATGGGGCTCCGTACGGAGAAGAATGTGAATTGCGCAAAGTCCGCCAACCTGGCTTCGGTCCATGGAACGGGCGAACTAAAATTCCGTGCCAATTTGCTTTATCTTAAGTGTCGCGTGCTGGGCGGACTGGGAGCCACCCAGGCCCTCGAGGAACTGAAGAGTTTGTACGCAAAATCTCCGCGCAGCATTCCCCTGGCACTCACTCTGACGGAAGCGCAGATGTATTTGGATCTTTCTTCTGATGCTTTAAAAGTGGCCGAGGAGGCTCTGCATCGGTTTCCGAGCTCCTTTCGTTTGCGCTTGAGGTTGGGCGAGGTTCACGAGCGGAGGAAGGACTACGATAAGGCTGTAGCCTTTTATTCTCGTGCGGCCACACAAAAGCGCGACTCGGCCGAGGCGCTTGTTCACATTGCACACGTCTATGAAATACAAGAAAAACCCCTGGAAGCGGCAACGAACTACGAAACTGCGGGGTATATGAATCCGGATTATCCGGAAGCGTGGATTCGAGCGGCGCGAGCCTATGCGGCGGCCGGACGAGAGGATCAAGCCGTACGATTGTATATTCGCGAAATTGAGGCGCGTCCCTCCGTGCTGGGAAGTTTTGTAGAGGCGGCCGAGTATATGCTTAAAAACAACTCGCCCCAGGAAGTACCTAAGATTTTCCAAAAATATAAACAAAATTACGGTGACGATCCGCGCGTGTTAACTCGCTTGGCCCAAGCGTATTTGGCACTGCGGGAACTCGATAATGCCCGGGTTTCGGCGGCCGCCGCCGCGGCCAAAGATACCCATCTGGCCGAGCCCCACCGAATTTTGGGGGCCGTGTTTGAATTGCAGGGCATTTATGCCTCTTCGAAGTCGGAATATGAACGGTACCTTCAGCTTTTCCCCCAGGCCCCCGACGCGAACAATCTTCGAATGAAGTTGTCTGCCCCCCCCTTCTCCAATTAATCTGTAATCACTATGTTGGATTGGAAACGCATCGTTCAGGACCCCGCAGCCTTTAAACTCGCCCTTACAAATCGGGGATTCTCGGTCGGCGATGCCGACCAGACCCTGAGTAAAATTCAGTCGGTCGCCGCGTCCCGGGTAAAAATCCAGCAAGAGGCCGACGCTCTCAAAGCGGAACGCAACAAGCTCTCGCAGAGCGTCGCCGAACTAATGAAAAAAGGCGACAAAGCATCGGCGCAGAAAATGATCGAGGACGGGAAAGTCATCGGTCAAAAAATTGAAGTGCTCGAGAAGCAACTCACGGAGGCGGAAAGCGGATTCAAATCTATTCTCGATGTTGTGCCGAACTTGCCGCACTCTTCGGTTCCCGTAGGGAAGTCGGCGGCTGATAATCCGGTTGTGCGGGAGTGGGGAACGAAGGCGAAATTTTCGTTTAGCCCCAAGAGTCACGATGAGCTGGGTGAAGACTTGGCGTTGCTGGATTTTGCTCGGGCATCGAAAATTAGCGGCGCCCGATTTACTTTTGTGCGGGGAGACTTGGCCCGCCTAGAACGTGCACTTACTTCCTTCATGCTCGATCTCCATCGGCCTAAGGGATACGAAGAAATTGAACCTCCCTACATGGTGTCGGCCGCGGCGATGTACGGCACGGGACAGCTCCCTAAATTTGCCGAAGATGTCTACAAGGTGGAGGGGCAAGACAAGTTGCTCATCTCGACCGCCGAAATTCCCGTAACCAATTTCTATGCGGACGAGATCGTTGGGGAAGAGATTCTTCCTAAAAAGTTTATGGCTTTTTCTCCCTGCTTCCGTAGCGAGGCGGGTTCGTACGGACGCGATACCAAGGGCTTGATTCGGCAGCACCAGTTCCACAAGGTAGAGATGGTTAAATTTGCCCACCCCGACCAGAGCATGGCCGAACTCGAGGGCATGGTGAATGATGCTGAGGAAGTTTTGCGGCAGCTAGAGATTCCTTTCCGCACCGTACTGCTTTGTTCGGGCGACATGGGATTTAGCTCGCTCAAAACCTACGACATTGAGGTTTGGTTGCCCGGATCGGTGACCGAGGGGCAGGGTGGAGAGTCGCGCGGTTGCTACCGCGAGATTTCCTCGTGTTCAAACTGTGGCGACTTTCAGGCCCGCCGCGCCAATATCCGCTTCAAAACCAAAGCGACTAAGGGCACACAGCACGTTCATACCCTTAACGGATCCGGTTTGGCGGTGGGGCGTACCCTTATTGCCGTGATGGAAAACTATCAGCAAGCGGACGGCTCGATTGTAATTCCCAAAGTCTTGCGGCCCTACATGGGCGGCCAAGATGTCATTCGTAAGCAGGCCTGAGTGAAACCCAAAAACTCTCGGGAGAGGGATTGGACTCCCTACATGCGCCGGGCCATCGAGCTTGCGGCGGAGTCGCAAGCCAAAGGCGATATTCCAGTGGGCGCGCTGGTTGTCGACATCGACGGCAAGATCATTGCGGAGGCTCATAACGAACGAGAGCTCATGAAAGACCCCACGGCTCACGCCGAGGTCCTAGCGCTTCGTAAGGCCGCTGCGGCGGCGCAGTCTTGGCGTCTGACGGGGCATACTCTAGTGGTGACCTTGGAGCCCTGTGTGATGTGCGCCGGGGCCCTGTCCCTTTCGCGTATAGACCGGATTGTTTATGGGGCCCGCGACCCCAAGGCCGGGGCCACGGGGTCCCTTTACCAGGTCCACGAGGACGTACGGCTGAATCACCAAATGGTCGTTATTCCTGGTGTTCTGGAGGAGGAATGCCGGACCCAGCTGGTAGGATTTTTCCGCGCTAAGCGGGATAAGGGCTGAATTTTACGGTTTTTCTTGATCTTCGGGGCCAGCTTTGGCTAAGGAGAGGTGTCCTTCGGCGCGCACCCATAGCTCAATTGGATAGAGTATCAGACTACGAATCTGAGGGTTGTTGGTTCGATCCCAGCTGGGTGCGCCATTCTAGCCTTAAGCTAAATCCCCCATCCATTGTTTCTGTTTATAGGCAACGCTACAAGCGAAGCATGCTCTATTGGCATTTTCGCAATTGGCAGTGTTTGTTGGTAGCGCTCTTCAAGCCAAAGATTGCGGCGCCTACCTTGCCCGTTACTAAACATTTCTGGGCCAACCCTTTCGATTCGGATTGGTTGCACTCAATTCAGGCGGGCAAGTTTTTTACCTACACCGATGCGGCTCGCTGGGAGCTCGCCGTTCGTTCGGGGTTTTTGGGGCCTGCAATTAAAAATCGGTGGGTCGTTATTCTGGGCGGGCAGAAAATTATTTATCGCCGTCCGGTAAGAATTTTTCGTCGCTTTAGCCTGACTATGCAATTCGTTGGTTGGGACGACAAATGGATTTATGCGACCCATGTTTTTTCGTAGGGCGGAGAAAGCAAATGTGTTTGCCTGGCCAAAATCGGGCTGCGGGCTAAGGGAAAACTGGTCGATCCCCAACGAGTCTTCGCGGCCATGGGCCGCGCAAATCCTTTGGCGGCTCCCGATTGGGTTTTGCGACACTTCAAAGCCGACCTCGAAACTCTCGAGCAAAGCGCCGCTCCGGCAGTAACTATTTAGGGGCGTCATTTTATTAGCGCGGAGGCGGACCGCTTCGCCTTTAGACTAGAAGAATGAATCGCTCAGCTTTTTTGGGTTTTTTGGCGCTGGCTTGTTCCGTGGGTGTAGCCCGCGCAGACTATATTGCCCCCGAGGCGGGGTTCTATCACTACGATTATAAAGAAACCCTCGCGGAGCCGGACAAAAGCACGGAGTTGGGATGGTTAAAACTTATTGGTGCGCGAGCGCAGCAGAATCTGGGGACCTTTCGACTGACCGAGCGCTTGGCCTATTCTTTTGGGTCTCTACAATACGGGGGGACCACCCTTGTGGGACACCAGCCCGTCACGAGGACGAACAATCATCACTTTTATTTTGCGGAGGGCAACGTGGAACTCCCTCTGGGGCCCTCCTTGTCTCTCTATGCGGGTCTCGAGTACCGTCGCTGGTTCCGTGATCTTTCGTCCTACACGGAAACTTATTCTCTCTATTATGCTCCCATTGGAGTGAAGTTCGTTGTTCAGGAATCCACCATGTCCTTTGGCCTAGATGCTTCTGTTCGGCCTATGTTTCATGGAAGCTTGCTTGCAACGACCTCTAACTTTGCTGCGGGTTACGATGACCTGACCTTGCCCGTCACCAGTGCTATTGGTTGGAGAGTTGCTTTGCCGATTGTTATGCCCGTAGGAAGCTTGGGGGCGCTCATGCTGACGCCTTTTTACCAGTATCTTAAAATTGGAGCAGGCGCCGGGGTGAATCAAACGGCGAATGGTCAAACGGTTCCAGACACGGCTTACCAAGAACCGGCCAGTACCAGTAAAGAATATGGAGTCACTCTAGGTTTCGCAGTAGCCCTATAGGGGCATGTCCAGGCAATGGCTACTCAGTAAACTCGAACAATATCGTGGGCTCTCTGCGGCGGATATGGCCGCGCGGGACCAAATTCGAAACTTCGTGCTTTCAACGGACGAGTGTTTCTCGCGTTCCCATCGGGCGGGCCACGTTACGGGCTCGGCTTGGTTGATTGACCCGCGAGGAGAGCAAGTGCTTCTTACCCATCACCGTAAACTGGGGCGTTGGTTGCAGCTGGGCGGGCATTCCGATGGCGACCCCTTCACGCTTGGGGTTGCGCTAAGAGAGGCCCAAGAGGAGTCGGGAATCATGGACGTCACGGTGGTGACCGATGAAATTTTTGACTTAGACGTGCACGAAATTCCCGGCAACGCGCGAGAGCCCGCCCACATTCACTACGACGTAAGATTTCTTTTGCGTGCTGAGCGCACGGATTTTGTGGTTAGTGAGGAGTCGAGTGAGCTCGCTTGGGTTCCTCGGGAGGCACTGCCGAGTTACACCAGCGAGCCCACGATGTTGCGCATGTGGGAAAAGTGGAATCAGTTATTTTTAGACGGCAAGCTGTCGTAAATTGTCGTCAGCTGCTTATCGATAAAAATGCTGTGGGGAGTGAGGGTGCGTTGCTCGCGCGGCAGAGCTCCTTTGAAATAGTAATTCCAAAATAGCTCTTCGCCTACACGGTCGGACGGAGAAACGGAATCGAGAAGTTCGCCAAAAGACTGAGCTCGGCCCACGTCGACTCCCAACGCTTCGTGAAACACTTCGTGCACAAATTTAGAGCAAAACTCTGTTTGGGGATCGTCGAGATTAAAAGTGCTGTCGTAGTCGATGTTCATGCGGCTCTCCATGGCCCGGTGGAGTCGCGCGAGTTCGTTGGGTTGCAGTGTGCGGTTTAAGCGACGGATAGCCAGGTGGGAGTTTAGTCCGTGGGCAATTTGACCACAAAAGTTGCCCACGCGGGAGCGGGGCGTGGTGCTTTCAAACACAACCCACTCGCCCGCCTCGTCTTTAGCGACGACGGAAACGTGAGAGGCCCAGCCTCCCGAAACTTTTTCTACGTGGTCCCAAACGCCCCCACCTACATCGAGCAGCACAATGTCTCCCTCTTGCACCATAGCTTTGAATTTGTCGCAGCTGTCATCGGTTTTTGCGTGTCCGACTAGGGCGATCAGGGAAATGGATAGAAGCAGGGAGCGGTAAAGGAGCCTGGTTTGATTCGACATCCGATGATTTTTTCAGAAATCTCCGAAAGATCAAACCACGTAAAGACGATTAAAGATTTATTGTTATGCCTTCATAGTGGCAGGAAGCCAAATAGCTACGTTTGAATTCGATAGTATCCGTAATTTGCATAATCGCGGAGATGCAGTCATTGGTTCCGCAAAAGGGAGGGACGTAGAGCTGATACACAATGGGATTTGGGTTTTTGGTTCCCTGTACCGCGCCAATCACCTTAAAACCATCGGCACCGTAAGGTACGACTTCCTGCACCGGGAGAGGGAAGGAGTGTTGCTCCGTCCCCGTGCTTTCGGTCCACCGCAGGCCGACCTCGCCCGAAGGAAGCGTAGCCCGCTCGATTGTGAAGTGAATCGCCGTAGGAAACTTGATACCGTTGTCTCCGTCGCCGAAACAATTCAGTTGTGCGGGGAGGGCGGCGGCCAAAGCGGCAAGGCTAAGCAAAATCATGGGATCATTTTAGGGGTCAATCGCCAAGAGCGCTAGGCCCATGATAACCACGTTCGGTGGGATACTCTCATCCAATGTTGGGCCCTTTGCTGGCGCTACTGTCTTCGGTTACTTGGACTATCGGGAGCGCTTACTACGGACAACTTTCGCTGCACCGGTCGCCCTTCGCGGTGAACTTCGGCCGGGCGCTCATTTCTCTGCCCCTCTTTGTTCTGGTCGCCCTTCTAACTTCGCCCGAGGCTTTGCACCAAATTACTTGGCACCATATTGGATGGTCTACGGCCAGCGTGGTTTCGAGTTACGCCCTGGGCGATGTGTTCTTCATGCTCAGCATTAAGTCGCTAGGCTTGCCGGGAGCCTTAGCCATTGGATCGAGCTATCCGCTTTGGTCATCGCTTGCCAGTTGGTTGGTGAATGGTGAGCCCATGACGCACACCAAGATCTTCGGCATCGTGGCCGTGGTGGGCGGAACAATCTTTGTTATTTTGAGTCAACCTAATCGCGAGAAGCGCTCGGGAGCGGCTTCACTCAGTAATCCCATAATTGGTATCGGTCTGGGACTCGTTACCTCGCTTTTCTGGGCGGCGAATGCTTTTTCGGTTTCCAAAGTGGGAACGGATATTTCGGCTTTCTGGGGCAACGCCATTCGAATGGCCGTGGCGTTGGTGCTTTGTCCTTTCTTCGGCACGATTTTTTTGGGACCCAAAAAAGTTTTCTTGAGTTGGCTCGATTTACGGCGGGGACTTCCTTTTTTTGTTACGGAAAGTTTTTTAGGAGCTTTCTTTTTTATGTACGGACTCACCCACGCGCCGCTCGCCATTGCGGCCACGCTCTCGTCCCTGGCTCCGGTGCTGTCCGTGCCCGTGGCTCTGGCTATGGGGTGGGAAAAGCCCTCCTTCTTGCGGGTAGCGGGGGTGTGTGCGGTAGTTGCGGGCGTCAGCCTGCTGGTGCAACCTGCGTAGCTATTTCTAATTTTTGTTATTCCGATTTTGTGGGCGGAACGCCGTCGGAAGCCGTGGAGCGGAAGCCCAAGCGGTTGTCCTTGTCGGGAATGATGTACACGTCAATGCGACGATTCTTTGCGCGGCCCTCGGGCGTGCTGTTGTCCGCAATCGGACGGTACTGCGCTTGGCCCATGGGCGTGATGCGAGTGGGGTCGATGTGGTGCCCCTCTACGAAGTAGCGCACAATTTTGGTGGCGCGGGCCGCCGAAAGTTCCCAGTTCGTTTCGTAGTTCGGATTCTCGGGCGGAATGTCGTCCGTATGGGCTTCAATGAGAATCGTAGATTCCGTGTTCTGCAGAATGTTCGCAATGCGCGCAAGGAGGGGCTCGGCTTCGGGCTTAATCAAATCCGAACCTGCGCTAAATAAGGATTGCGCAGTGATGGCAAACTGAATGCGATCGGGACGCACCTGAATGCCCGAAATATCCTGCTTGAACATGGACATGCCGGCTTCGATTTTTTGCGCGAGCAAGTGCAAGCGCGTAAGACCACCCGACTGGTTGGAGTCCATGACCCCACCGCGCTTGGGCGCGTTGTTAAGTTGCTGCCCTACCGTAGTTTCAAAAATGCCGGCGCTAATTTTGTCCGAACCATCGAGGGCCTTCAGCGGATCGTTGAAGTACTGCTGAATACCTTCTTTGGTTTCCTGCGACATGCCGATAATCCACATCACCAGGAAAAAGGCCATCATTGCCGTCACGAAGTCGGCGTAAGCCACCTTCCAGGCGCCACCATGGTGGCCATGGCCGCCCTTCTTGATCTTCTTGATGACAATGGTTGTCCCTTGTTCGTCAGCCACGGATTACGCCGCTTTCTTAACGCCCGCTGCCGCTGCGTTCTTGAGAATTTCCTCTAGCTCTTTGAAGCTCGGACGATCCGAAGCGTAAATGCTCCGACGAGCAAACTCGACGGAGACTTGGGGGGGCAACCCGCGGCAGTTCGCGAGGATCCCGTTTTTGAGCATGGTGTAAAAGCGACCTTCGGCATCGTAGTGGTGCTCGATGCGGCGAGCGATGGGACCCACCATACCGTAACCCACGAAAATCCCCAGGAAGGTACCTACGAGAGCCGCGGCGACTTTTTCACCGACGACCGTAGGGCCTTCGGCAATACTATTCATGGTGTTGATAACCCCGAGTACGGCCGCGACAATACCTACGGCCGGAAAGCCGTCGGCCGTGGTTTGAATGGTGCTCGGAATTTTATGCTCTTCGGCGTGCATGGCATCCAAGTCGCCCGTGAGCAAATCGTCCATGTCGTAGGGCGTAGGACCGCCAGAAATAAATGTCCGCATAGAGTCCGCAATGAACTCGAGCGCGTGGTGGTTCTTAAGAATGCCGGGATACTTACTAAAAATTTTAGACTGTTCCGGGTTTTCGATGTGTCCTTCGATCGCCTGAACGCCCTCTTTCTTCTGTGCCTGGAAGAGTTCGTAGAGCAGTTGCAGGCCTTCGAGCATTTCGTTTTTACCGACGTCCTTCATCGTGAGGGCTTTGATGCCGTAGGTGAAGACGCCTTTGATGTATTTAGTGGGCGTAGATACGATGATCGACGCGATGGAAGCACCGATAATGGTTACGTATTCACCCGCGTGGGCGAAGACGCCCATGGACTGGGCGCCCCCGGACATGAAGAAGCCACCGAACACCGTGCCGAAGAGGAATAATATTCCGACGAATCCCATGTTCAACTTATCGGCAGCTAAGTGCCAACACTTGAGCGAACGCGTTGCGGCTCAACGGGCGTGAGAAGTGCCAACTAGAGTGGGCAGATTAGCTGCGTACGTAAGTGACGTAGGTGAGGGGGATTTTTGACTCGGGCGTAGATTCCGAGTGCACGACGTAACTTTCGAAATCCGTCACGGGAAAGTAGGTGTCTCCCTCGAAGGTTTGTTCCACCCACGTTACGTAGAGACGATCGGCCAGGGGCTGGGCTTCGGTGAAGAGGCTAGATCCGCCAATGACAAAGACTTCCTCATTGCTTTGCGCGTAGGGGCGCAGTGCTTCGGCCAGGGAATGAACCACCGTGACGCCAGGAATTTTTAACTGGCGGTCGCGTGTAACCACAATGTTCGTGCGGCCGGGGAGCGGGCGCCCGATGGAATCGTAGGTTTTGCGACCCATGATGATGGGGTGGCCCATGGTGATGGCCTTAAAGCGTTTGAGGTCTTCGGGAATATGCCACGGAAGGGCGTTCTCTCGTCCGATGACGCCCTGTCGGGTCATCGCGACGATGAGGGAAATCGTCACACGGCCACCGGGGCTTTGATGCCCGGATGGGGGTCGTAGCCTTCGAGTTTAAAATCTTCGTAGCGGAAGTCGAAGAGCGACTTCACGTTGGGATTGAGAATCATACGCGGGAGGGGGCGCGGCTCGCGCGAGAGTTGCAGCTGCGCCTGCTCAATATGGTTCGTGTAGAGGTGCACGTCGCCGAAGGTGTGGACAAAATCACCGGGCTCGAGGCCGGTCACCTGCGCCATCATGAGGGTAAGGAGCGCGTAGCTGGCAATGTTGAAGGGGACGCCCAGAAAAATATCGGCGCTCCGTTGGTAAAGCTGACAGGAGAGTTTGCCTTTGGCCACGTAGAACTGAAAAAGCGAGTGGCAGGGAGGCAGGGCCATTTCGTCGAGGTAAGCCACGTTCCACGCGCTCACGATGAGCCGGCGGGAATCGGGATTGCGCTTAATTTCTTGAACGACCTTTTCTATTTGGTCGACTTTCCCGCCGTCGGGTTTGGGCCACGAACGCCATTGGTATCCGTAAATGGGCCCTAGTTCGCCCTGCGCATCGGCCCATTCGTCCCAAATCGAAACGCCGTTCTCTTTGAGGTAGGCGGTGTTAGTGCTGCCGGCAATAAACCAAAGGAGTTCGTGCACGATCGACTTAAGGTGAACTTTTTTGGTGGTCACGAGGGGAAAGCCCTCGCTCAGATTGAAGCGCATTTGGTGCCCGAAGAGGCTGCGGGTGCCGGTACCGGTGCGGTCTGACTTGGGAGTTCCGGTTTCGAGGACTAGCTTCAGGAGGTCCAGGTACGGCTTCACGGCTTAGCCCTGGTCGAGGTACACGAAGTCGTCGTCCTGGCTGAATCCCAAGAACTCGCCCCAGCGGCCCCAGTTAACCACCGTGTCAAAAACTTGGTCCACGCGTTCCTTGGGAAGCACAGAGTGAATCACATCTACAAAGTCTTTTTTTGCCAGGCGGTGGTCTTCTTTATCGATCAGCACACCCCGAAGGTATTGGAAGAGGCTCAGTTTACGGAGCTGGTTGAGGAGAATCTTCTTCTTCTCATTCATTTCCGTTTCGATCATTTTCTTGCCGAGGGCCTTGAGCACGACGTCCGTGCCGGGCGTGTAAACGAGGTCGAGCATTTCGGCGGCTTTGATGACGAGGAGCAGGCTGCCGAACTCAAAATTGAGGTCGCGGGCGAGAGTGTAAACTTTTTCGCGTCCTTTGCGATCGTCCAAAACTTCGAGCAGTCCCAAAATTTCGGAAATGCCGGCGGCCGGAATGGGATCTACATGACTTATCGGTGAGTTATTAGCGGCTTCGCTAGGACTCATATGGGCTTCCATTGACCTCTTATTATATCACGTTATGAGGCCAAATATCTCATTAACATAGGCCTGAAATCCCTCAGAATTTCGGTCTCTTGGGCGGGGTAATGAGATGTTAATTTCCTTCAAAAGCCTTCCAGGTCGGGCACTTAGCACCAAAACCCGGTCGGCCATTTCTACGGCTTCTTCAATTAGGTGGGTGATCATAACCACGGTTTTGGTGCGCAAATCGGGGTTCATCCAGATGTCCAGGACCTCTTCCCGAAGGTTGATGCTGGTGAGGGGATCGAGGGCCGAAAAGGGTTCGTCCATCAGCAAGATTTCGGGTTCGATGGCCAGCGCCCGTGCGAACCCCACGCGTTGTTTCATTCCGCCCGAAAGTTCGCGCGGATAAGCGTCTTCGTGGCCATCGAGACCCACTTGGTCGATGTAGTGGTCGGCTTTTTTGCGGGCCTGGTGGGGTGCGATGTTGCGGGCCTCGAGGCCGAGTTCAACGTTTTCCAAAACGGTGAGCCAGGGAAGGAGTCCGAAGGCCTGAAAGACCATGCCGCATTCCATGTTGATGCCGACCTGCGGTTTTCCTTTGTAGAGCACAACGCCTTTGGACGGATTCATGAGTCCATTGATGATGCGCAGAAGCGTGCTCTTGCCGCAGCCCGAGGGGCCAACGATCGAAACGAATTCTTCTTCGTGAATAGTTAAATTGATGTCGTCGAGGGCCACGTATTCCGTCTTTCCAAGCGGAAAGACTTTAGAAATGTGCTGGAGTTCCATTAGAACTTTTTTGTCGCTCATTTTTCGACCTCAGCCCTCGAGTCGGAATTTCTTTTCGGCCTTGTGGTACAGAGGTTGCCACAAATAGCGGTTCAAGACGACGATAAACGCAACCATCAGGAGGAGAGAGAAACAAAGAAGCTTCTCGTCGCCGTTCTCGTAGGTCGCGATATTAATGATGCTGCCGATTCCGAAGACTTTGTACGAAATGGAGGTCGATTTAAAATATTCGGAAATCACGAGGGCGTTCCAGCCTCCGCCCACGGCCGTGATGGAACCCGTAACGAGCGCGGGCACAATGGCGGGCAAGAAAATACGTTTGATGTAAAGCCAGCGGCCCACGCCCAAGGATTGCGACACTTCACGAATGTCGTTCGGCAGAGAGTTTGCGCCGCCCAGCACGTTGAAGAGCAGGTACCACTGCATGCCGGTCATGAGCAGGAGCATGACCGCAAACTCGACGGACCCTAAAGTACGCGTGATGGCTAGAATGATGAGGGGAAAAAAGGCTGTGGCCGGAACCGATGCGAGGACTTGGGCCGACGACTGCAGCACGCGCATAACGAGGGGGCGGCGGTGGGCCCAATAGACGAGGGGAAGAATCCAGAGGAGGGATATGGTGTAGGCTCCGGCAATGCGCGCCATGGAAACAAAAATAGAAAAAATAAGTTTAGAAGGGGGAATGGAGTAAGGGGGAATGACGGCTTTGCCCAGGGTAACGAAGGAAACCGCGCCAAGGCCGAGCAGGAGTCCCCAAAAAAGCACCATGGAAGAGGACGATCCCCACTTCCAGCCGATGGTCGTTTGAATTCCCTCTTGCGAAGGCGGCTGCAAGGCTTGTTCAATCTTAACCCACACCAAGTAGAGCACGTCGATAACTTTGCGGAGCGGAGCGAAGAGCCAGGAGTTGCGGTAGAGGGCCAGGAGACGGTCTCCGGTGGAGAAGCTGGTGGCTTCTTGCTTGTTCGATTCAAATTTGTACTGCGCTGATAGGGAGCGCAGAGGCTTCCAAAGGAATACATCCATGAGAACAATGACGAGCACGAGGCCGGCGAGGCCCGCGCCAACGTGGCTCCACTTTGAATCTTCGATAGCGTGCTGAAGAAACGATCCGATGCCGGGCACTTTGTAAGAGAGGGGTCCGAGGGCGATAATTTCGCAGGCCATTAAAAAGTACCAGCCGTTTGCCCAGGAAATAACTGAGTTATCGATAATGCGCGGGAAAGAAGCGGGAATGTAAATGCGCCGGAACACGGCGAGGTCACCGAGTCCCATGCTTTGCGAAGCCTCCATAGATTCGGCGGGAACGCTCTTGATTCCATCGTACACGGCAAAGATGAGGTTCCAGGATTGGCAGGTAAAGATGAGAAAAATAACCGCGGCCTCGACTCCGACGTGCTGCCCGCCGATACGCACGAACCAATAAATGGCGGCAGGGAAAAATCCAAAAATGGGGACGCTCTGCAGGACGTCCACGAGGGGCAGCAAAATTTTTGCGCGGCGTTCATTCGTGGCGGCCAGAGTGCCTACGAAAATCGCGCAAACGAGCGAGGCCAGATAAGCAGACAGCATGCGGAGCCAGCTGTAGAGCAAATCGTGGGGCAGATCCGCAAGGTCGGAGCTTCCTCGAGCCGTCGGGCTGACCGCTTGGAAAGGAATGCGAATAACGGCGAGCAGCAGAATGCCGATTAGCAACCCCATCCAGGCTTTGCTCTTTGGTGCTTGCTTATCGGTCATGGGCGCCTCTTACCACGGTTTCTGGTTAGAGCCTCGAACTTCAAAAATCCAATTTTTTTCCGGCAAGCGGGCAACGTAAATTCCGGCCTCCTTGGGGAGCTGAGCGCGATCACCGAGAACGTTCTCTTGCACAATTTTTCGGAACTCTTCTCCGCGGTGGCGATGTTCGTCCCACACGACGCACCAGCACCAGTGCGTGGCCATGGCCATCATGTGCCAGTCGCCAATGGAATCGCCGGCGACCAACCAGGGCTTATAAACACCGTTTTCCTCGAGGGCGAGGCGCTTGAGTTTTTCCCAAATAACGCCCGGAGGAAGAATGCGAGGCGCGTAAATACCGTCGACGGTTTCGAGCAGTGTGCCGATGACACGCTCGGCAGGAATGCCGAGTTTTGCGCCCACCGCGGCCACGCAGGCCTGCGGGGATCCGCTCACGATCCAGGCGGAGCCCTTGCGTCGGGCGGCGATGCCCGAGAGAACGTCGGTGAAGTGCACCGACCCCTGCGCGACGCCTTCGTCGATCACTTCGCTTGCGACGTGCATTACCGTCTTAGCGTCGCAGCCGGCCTGCAGGAGCGATTCCCACTCGTAGACTCCATTGATCCCGCGCTTTTCGCCGATGTGTTCGCGTAGATTGAGAAAGTCGCGGTAGGTGAAGGGACGCTTTTTGAGGTCGGCCCAGTAGGAGGGAAGTTCGTCCGGATGGGCGATGCCGGCCCGCACGAGGCCCCAGGCCGTATGCGAGGCAACATCGCCGGAGATGAGGGTGCCGTCGCAATCAAATACCCAGGGGGCGTCCGCGGGCGACTCTTTTAGCAAGAGCTCCGTAATTTCACGGGCGCTGTAGGGGGTAAGTTTAACCGACGCCATAGATCCCCAAGATAGTCCGAGATATTTGTTTTCTCGACGCCCGATTCGGATAAAGATTTTGACATCATGAGCGCTTACGAAACCGACACCTTTCCCGTGGGATCCTTCCAATGCAATTGCACCTTGCTGGTGAACCGCGACACTAAAGAGGCCATCGTGGTGGACCCCGGGGACGAGGCCGAATCCATTTTGGAGCGGTTGGATCCCGAGTTGACCGTAACGGCCCTTTGGCACACCCACGCCCATTTGGACCACGTGGGAGCCACGCTTTTCCTCTACGATTTGTTGAGTAAAAAGAATGTTGAGTCCGGTAAGGCAGCGCCAAAAGTTTATCTGCACGAGGGTGACCGCTGGCTCTACGAACACATTGATGTGCAGTCTGCGTTGTTGGGGCTGCGTCCCTTCGCCGTTCCCTCCAGTTTTGAGGGCATCAAGGACGGGCAGCGCTACGAGGGTTTCGAGAAAATGCGAGCCATTCATACGCCGGGCCACACGCCGGGCTCCTGTTGTCTTTTTGCGGATGGCCTTGCCGGAGCCGAGGCGCCTAGGTCCTTTCGCACCGGTGCCGAGCAGAGCGCAAAGAAAGTTTTAATAAGCGGCGATACTTTGTTTCGCGGGAGCATCGGTCGCACGGACCTGTGGGGTGGCGATCATCCGCTTATTCTTTCGAGCATCAAGGCAAAATTGTTTTCGCTTCCGCCCGAAACATTGGTGATTCCGGGGCATGGTCCCTTTACCAGTGTAGGGCAGGAAAAAGAGAGCAACCCGTTTTTTCGTTAGTTCTTCGGTTCCGAACGAATCCAAATAAAATACTGGCGCATTCTGACTATCCACAGGGCGTCCAGCAGTAGGGAAAAACCCGCTTCGAAAACTTGGAATTCCGTGCTGGCCTGTGTGGCTTCGGGATTCGTAAGTCCCAGCGAGAGCGGCACCGCTACGAGGAATTGCAGCAGGAAAAGTTTGATGGTGAGGGGTAAGGAGAGGGCGGCAAAACGACCCACAAAGTCACGATCGTCGCCCGCGCGATTCAGCCGGTAAGTAAGAATCACGCTCAGAATAAATCCGGCACCCGAAAGCACCGCCGATAAATTCGACCAGAAATTAGGAGGGCCCTCGAGTCCAGCGGTCAGGGGCTGAAAGTAAAGCAATGCGCCCGTGAAGGCGAAGGCTTTGGCCTTGAAACTTTCGCTCACTTGGCCGGCACGCAAGTCGAGAGCTAAACGCCGAGTGTCCCAATAATAAGATTTGCGGAACGACATGGATGCTCCCTACAAAAACCAACCCAGGGAGTTGCGCAGGTAAAGGGCGGTGCCTTCGCCCAAAATAATCATCACGCTAAAGGCGTACAGAATACCCGTGGCGGATTGGGTAGACCGTGCGTCGACGGTTTGCTTGACCATGTAGACCAGCAAGTAGGGAGCCAAAAGACCCCACAGGAGCCGGGTGGCGAGGAGAATGAGGCCAAAAAAACCTAGTCCGAACCACGACTCGCCATCGAGACTCAGCAGCGAGTGGGCCGAGGCGAGTTGGGCCACGGCGGCACTAGAGTTAACGTCAATACCCAGGGGACGTCCCATGACGTCGATGCCCGGGCGCGGATGAATTCCAACCACAAAAAAGAGCGTATAGATAACCTCTACGCTTCGGAGCGCCAGCGCGACCATCAAAGCTTTGACGATGCGCTGGAATTCACGAATGTGAATGCCGGGTACGTTGAGAAACCAGTGTCCCAGATACTGACCAACAAAAATTGTTCCGAACAACAGGGCGCTCGTTATGAAGTTAACCGAGGCGCGTGCACCAACGTGAAGAAAAATAGGCATTGGCGCCAGGGCGTAGAGTAAAAAGCCCAGAGTTCGCACGAAGCGGGCCTGGCCGTAGCCGTATAGAAAAGAACCGGCTACGAGCGCAGTCAGGCTGGCGCCTACGAGTGATTGGGGAAAGACGGCGCTTGAGCGCCCCAGCCAAAAAGCGAACGCTGCACATCCGGCCACAATCCAGGCGGCGATGCGAACGAAGCGCTCTGAGGTCTCGCGACGCGAGATGAGCGTGAGGACGAGGCAAGAACCCCATAAGAAACGGAGGAACAATTCAAATCCGAGGTCCGACATGTTACCTTCATACATAGCAAGAAGGGGGACGCACAGCGACCTATGACTTTCGATCTAAGATTTTTATTTACCGTAACTCTTGTTTTGGTCTGTGGAGCCATCGCCTTTCGCGACTTCTCCAAAATTTTCCGGGCGATCCGTTTAGGGCGCGACGAAAAGCTAACGGACCGGCCCGAGGCCCGCTGGGGCCTCGTCATGAAGAACGTGTTCGGGCACGGAAAGCTTATGAAGGACCCGATTTCGGGCCTGCAGCATTTCGTGATCTTCTCGGGTTTCATTATCATCACGGCCGGAACCGGCGAGTCGGTGATCGAAGGTTTTTTCCACGGCTTTAACTTTCGCATGATTCTAGGGCCCCTTGCCTTGGGGTTGGTTTGGTTGCAGGACATCATGCAGCCCCTCGTTGCCCTGGCGGCTCTGTATGGTTTTTGGCGTCGACTCGTAAAGGGGCCGGCCCGTTTGCCCAAGGACGCGCTCCATCGTCGGGACGCGTTGGTGGTTCTTTCGCTGACCTTCGGGCACGTGTTTGCCAACATGATTGCCATGGCGGGATTTATTGCCGTCGCTAACGAACATGCCTACTCGCCGGAGTTCCGGCCCGTTTCTAGCTTCATTGCGCAGCTGCTTTTGTCTGGCGGTGCTTCGCATGAAGTTTGCGAAATCATCGGCTATGCCGGCTGGGCCGTGCACATGATGACCGTGTTCGGATTCCTGCTTTACATTCCGCACTCCAAACATTTGCACATCATGACGGCGGGACCGAACGTGTTCTTCTCTCGGTTGCGTCCCCGAGGAACTTTTACGGCGGTGAACTTTGCGGATGAAACGCAGACCAGCTACGGCGTGGGCAAGTTGCCCGAAATGCCGTGGAAGGACATTCTCGATGCCTACAGCTGCACGTCGTGCGGCCGTTGCAATGAGTTTTGCCCCACCACCGTGACGGGCAAGCCGCTGCAACCCATGAAGCTCATCGAGGATATCAAGCGTTACTCAAAACAATTCAGCCATGAATTTGAAAAAGATAAAGCGGCCGAACCTTCAGTGCCCCTGATTGGCGACGCGAGCGGCTTGACCTACGACACCCTCTGGGCCTGCACCACTTGCAAGGCCTGCGTGGAAGCCTGCCCCGTGATGATTGAACACGTCGACAAGATCGTCGACATGCGTCGCCACTTGGTTCTCATGCAGGGCTCCATGCCGGCGGAACTTCAGAACACCATGAAGAACTGGGAAACGCAGAGCAATCCCTGGGGCTTTTCGCCCGATTTGCGCGATGAGTGGGCTAAGGATTTGGGCGTGAAGCGCTACTCCGAAAATCCCAATGCGGAATATCTTTTTTACGTGGGTTGTGCCGGCAGCTTTAACGATCGGAACAAAAAAATCTCCACGGCCTTTGTGAAAATTTTGAAGGCCGCCAATGTGGATTTTGCGATTCTGGGTAAAGAGGAACTTTGCAACGGCGAAACCGCGCGGCGGGCGGGCAATGAATATTTGGCGAAGACGATGATCGATGCGAATATTGAAGTGCTCAAGCGCTACAACGTGAAAAAAATTCTCACCACCTGCCCGCACTGTTTCAATACCCTGAAGAACGAGTATCCGGATTTTGGCTTTACCGCCGAAGTTTTGCACCACACGGACTTCATTGACCAACTGAACCAGCAGAAGAAGCTCTCGCTCTCGCCCTCGAAGGGGAAGGTGGCTTTTCACGACTCTTGCTATTTGGGCCGCTACAACGAAGTGTACGAAGCTCCGCGTTCGGCCATTAAGGCGATTCCCGGAGTAGAACTCGTAGAAATGCCGCGCAATCGCAAGACGGGTCTGTGCTGCGGCGCCGGTGGCGCGCGCATGTGGATGGAGGAGACTATTGGCAAGCGCATCAACGTGGAGCGCGTGGAAGAAGCACTCACCACGAAACCCGACGTCATTGCCGCGGGCTGTCCCTATTGCCAAGTGATGATCACCGACGGAGTGAATGGCAAGGGCGTGCAGGACACCGTTAAGGTATTGGACGTGGCGGAGCTAGTGGCCGCGCAGCTGACCTAATTGTCCCGAATGGCCGCGTGAATGGCGCGGCCTTCGGGCGTTTTTACATCGACCGTGGCTTTTAGGTTTTGGGCCGCGGCGAGCAGCGCCGGATTGTTTAATTTCCGCGCGGCTCCGTAGCCGGCAGCTACGACTTGTGTCAGATCCTCGGAACTCTTGAACTCCACGGAGCGAAGAACTTTCAAATCGAAAACTTCCGTCAGCACGGGAACGGCTTTGCTGGATCCTTTCGAGGCAAGTGCGACCGCCGCGTTCCAACGCACTTCGCGATCGCGATCATTCAGCATGCCTTCAATATCGCGTAGGGAGTTGGCGTCGCCCTGGTTCGCCAAAAAAGTGGTGCCAATTTTTCGGAACGCAGGATCCTCGTCTTTCATCCACTCGTGGGCGGTGGCGATGTGGTCTGCCCGGAGAGCGGTAGGGTTTTTAGAGAGAATTTCGATGAGTCCCCAGGCGGCATAGAACCGACTTTCGGGGGAGAGATCTTTAAGTCCGAGCTCGAGGGAGGGTAACGCGCGCGCGTCGCCCATCTGTCCCAGAGTGAGAAAGAGATATTTGCGCAGGCGAGCATCGGATGCGTGATTTTTCAGCACGTCCGCGAGCGTGTTGTAGAGCTCGTCTTTTTTGGCGTCCGGTAAGTTTTTTAATTCTCCACTGTGCGACATGTTTTGGAGGGCCTGCGCCAATCCGTACGCCGCTTGCCAGCGATCACCCGCGGACTTGGCCGATCGGACGTCCTCTAGTTTCGTGAAGGCATCTTGCGGTTTGGGATGCAAAACCGTGCCGACGAATTTGTACGATGCCCAGCCCATGAACAACAGAGACGGAAACACAAAGAACCACAGCATGTGCGAGACCGCCTGGGGCTTTTGGGGAGGGAGCACAGTCTTCGTTGGCGTTTCGTTCATGGCTCCCTTGAATAGGAGGGAATGCCCCCGAATTCAAAAGCTATTTGTGAGGCAAGGAATTTCAGTTGGGAGGCGCAAATGTTGTTGGCACACATTTTTAACCCTCTGAAATTGATAGTGCTTTCGTGTCGCGAAAAAAGAATCCTGACGCGCTAACCCGAAAACGTCGAAAATTTGTCATATGGGGCACGGGGAGGGCGAGATGGGCAGGAAGTCCACAGCATCGAGTCATTCGAATCGCGTCATGGTTTTGGCACTTACTCTGGGCTCCCTTCTTTGGTCCGCAACGCCCGCTTGGGCCGCTCGTTACATCGTAAAAATGAAGTCTGGTTCGTCGTTGGATTCGACTTCGCGTCGTTTGGTGGGGTCCACCAACGCGCGGGCCCTCAGCACGGAACTGTCGTCCGGTTCGGCCATCAAGTCGCGCGCGTATGGTCGTTTCGGCATTGTGGTGGTGGCGGGTGAAAAGGCCGACATCGACGCCACGCTCAAGGATCATCCGCTCGTGGACTACTACGAAAAAGATGTGGAATGGAAATTGAGCTCGGCCTCGGCGGCGGATAGCCCCGCTTCGCAGGCCTCGGCCCCTTGGATGGCGGACTTCTTAAATCTTAATGACAATGCTCCCGATCCCAATGTTGTTTACGGTGGCACCTCCCCCGTGATTGTGGCGGTGATCGATACGGGCGCGACAACGACGCATCCGTATCTGCAATCCGGTTTAGCTGTGAACCTGGCCGAAGCAAACGGCGCGGCCGGCACGGATGACGATGGCAATGGTTACGTAGATGATATTTACGGTGGCAACGTGCTTTCGCACAATGGCGATACGATTGAAACCACCACGGATCACGGCACCCACGTAAGCGGCATTGTTAAGGCCGTGCGCGATCAGGCGATTGCAAATTCCTTTGGGGAGGCCGTAGCGGTAGAAGTTTTGCCGGTGCGGTTTATTAGTGCGAGCGGCGTGGGATCTACTTCCGCGGCGATCGATGCGCTGGATTATGCGCTTGCTCGTGGTGCCAAAGTGGTGAATGCGAGTTGGGGTGCGAAGGGAACGGAATCGTTCTCCCGCGCACTCTACGACACCATGGTTACGCTCTATAACCAAGACGTGTTCTTTGCGGTGGCCGCGGGTAATTCCGAAGGCGGGGTGCAAAACAATAACGACACCACACCGTACTTTCCCGCTAATTTTAATATTCCCGGCCTGATGAGCGTGGCGTCTTTAACTCCCACCTACTCCGTGGGTGGGACCTTGCGCGATTTCTCTCTCTCCTCATTTTCCAACTACGGAAAAACCACGGTCGATATCGCCGCTCCAGGCGATTACATCGATGGGTTAGGTGGAATTGGCATGTGGAGCACGAACGCGGCCTATCCGAATTCGAGTTCCTCCCCCTATATTCGCAAACGTGGAACTTCGATGGCGACTCCCGTGGTGGCAGGGATTGCAGGAGTGGTGCGGGCCATTAACCGCTCGCTAACGAATTACGAAGTCAAACAGCTCATTGTGAACAGCGCCACGGTGACCAGTAAGATGTCCCAAATACGCAGCTCCGCTATGGTGGATGCCCGGGCGGCCTTCAATGCGGCCCGTACGGCTGTTTCTCACGGTGATCGTCCGGCCGCTCCCGGCATGAGCGTGCAAAGCGCCGATGCAGGTTCGCAAAGCGATTCGCACGGTGGTGGTGGCTGCGGAACGCTGCGGGACATTAAGAATCAGGAAGGATTCCTTGGTGGCAACTCCCTGGCGCTCCTGGCCTCGATTTACCTGGCCTTTGCTTTAACGAAAAAGTGGCTTCGCTTCGCTAAGCGTGCCTCCCTGCTGTAGAATCGCCTCGTGCTAGACCACATCCTCGCAGCTTTTGACGGCAATATTATGGCCCTTTGGGGTCCGTTCATGTTGCTCCTGCTTTGCGGTTTTGGTTTGCCCTTGCCCGAAGATGTGGTGCTGGTGGCGGCGGGCTTTCTTGCCGCCCAGTACGGACACTCTTTTTGGATCACGGCGGCGTTGATGTACTTGGGAATCATGGGCGGAGATTTAACCATCTATGCGGCCGGCCGCGTGCTCGGGAAAAAGTTCTTGGACACAAAGCTGGGCCGGCTCATGATTGCCCCGGAAAAACTCCCGCGCATCAAAGGACTCTACACGAAGTACGGATCTGGAGTGGTGTTCGTGGGCCGCTTTTTGCCGGGCTTTCGCACTCCGATTTTCTTTACCTCGGGTTCGCTGCACTTTCCCTTTTATAAGTTTCTGGCTTTTGATGGCTTTGCCGCTCTAGTTAGCGCGCCCCTCTTTGTTTGGTTGGGGCACTTGGCGGGCGAGCGCTTTGCCGAGGACTCCGACGAGCTCTACAAAATGTTGGGCACCGCCAAGACCATTCTTATTCCCGTTGCTTTGCTCGCGGGTCTGGGAATTTTCTTTTACATTCGCTCGAAGGCCAAAAAGGAGAACGCATCTTGATCGCTCGCCCAAGCAATTGGGGTTTTGCCGTACTCTGCTTACTGATCGGCAGCGTGGGGAGAGCTGATCCAGTGCGGGTTCTGACCTACGATGCCATGCTTGGCAAAGGATCCCTGGGTGAGTTTATTGCTCAGGAATTTCCCCGCTACTGCGCGGGCTGCTCAGTGAAATTTGTTGTGAGCCGGGAATCGGGAGGGCTGCTGGGCCGACTTCGTGCCGATCGTCGGCGCTCAGGAGCTCTTAGTTACGATGTGGTTCTCGGTATCGGTTCTCACCTGTATCGTGCCGCTCATCAGGAAAAATTGCTTGGTGACGGGCGTCCCTTCGATACCAGTCCCTTTGCCATCATGGTGGACAAACAAAAGTTTCCTCCGAGTGAGTGGCCCACGCGCTGGAGCGAAGTGCCGACCAAATTACGGGGAAAGTTGTTGCTTGAAGATCCGCGGCTTGCCAGCGAAGGCGTAGGTTGGTTCCGTACTATTTTTGAACAGAAGCTTCTTACTCTCGTCGAGGCTCAGGCGCTGCCAAAAACAATTTTTCCGTCATGGAGCGCCGCCTACGAAGCCTTTACTGCGGGACGGGGGGTCGCCGTTTGGAGTTATCGCTCGAGCGAGGCGTATCATCGGTGCCATGATCGGAGCGATCGCTATGTGGCGCTTCCTCTGAAGGAGGGGTATCCCCAGCAGGAGGAGTGGGTTGCTCCCGTGTCGCGCGAGGGATTAAAACGAAGCGCACAACAGTTTTTGGATTTTGTCGTGGCCGAACAAGTTCAGGCCCAAATTGCTCCGCGGAACTGGATGTATCCGGTTCGTGCTAATACTCCCCTCCCGAATTGCTATTCCCAGGTTACTGAAATTCATGTTTGGGGCCAGAACACGATGTTTTCTGCGGCGGATTTAAGAAGTTGGTCGGATCAGTGGAACCTGTAGTCTTTTCTTCGGCCCCGCCGGCCAGCAAGCGGTGGGACTTTTTTTTAGGGGCTCTCGTTTCGCTTTTCTTTTTTATCCCCGCACTTTTGGCGCTGAAGTTTTGGTTGAGTGACTTTCGTACGGATGGGCTGAGTCTCATGTTTTTTGCAGTTCTGCTAAAAAGTTTGGGACTTGCCTCTGTGCAAGCGGCGTTGAGCGCCTCTTTGTCGGTGGCGCTGGGACTTTTTTTGGGAACCGGATTGGCGGCCGGCGCCCCGCGCGTTTTTTCGCGGCTAACTTCTTTCTTGGGTTTGTTGGTGTTCGTTGTTCCCGGCACTGCCATGGCGCTGCTGATGCTCGATTTGAATGCGCAGTGGTCCTGGTTTCCCGGTCAGGGTTTGGTGGCGATTGTAGTGGCGCACCTACTTATGAATGTTTTGTTTATTGCTGCCCAAACGGAAAGACGCATTCGCTCTTTCTGGGCCGCGGGGGCCCTAGACAGATTGGAAGCGGCAGCTAATTTGGGTGCACGCGGATGGAGTTTGTGGTCGGCGGCACTTTCCGATTTATGGCGGCGAGAGTGTCGAGTTTGGTGGCCGTTGGTTTTTTTGTGGTCCTTTTCTAATTTTTCTACGCTACTCATTTTGGGCGGTGCCGCGGGATGGGTGAATCCCGAAGTGTTACTTTTTCATTCGCTGCAAAATGATCCCGATTCGGGCCGCATTCTCTTTCTGATGCTGACGCAGGCGCTCTTGGGCTGGGTGCTTTTCCGGTGGGCGGCTCGTTCTTCCGGTGCTCTCGCGGATGGCTTGAATTTGGCCGGGGCCAATGACTTTCGTTTGCAGGCGGGGTTCGCTCGTCTCTGGCGAGTAACTTTTCCATTGTGGTTTTTGGCGGCCGCCCCCGTGTTGTGGATGATTTTTTCTCCCTGGCTAAGGGGGGGAATCTGGAGCGAGGTTGATTGGTCTGACTATTTGCCGGCCATGGCCAAGTCTCTCTTCTTGGCTGGGCTTAGCGCCGGATTTTCCTACCTGTTAGCCTTGCTTTTGTTGCATGTGACCAGCTCGACACGCCGTCGGGTCATTGGGGTCGGTGGAGTTAGCTCTACGCTTCTAGGAGCCTTTTGGGTGGGAGCGGGTTTTGACCTTTTGGCCTCTACGAACGAATACATCGAGTTAGTGTTGGCAGCGGCGGGTTTGGCCCTGCTGCAGTTGCCTCTTGCGGCGCTTTGGATTGAAGAGCGCCTTTCTTCTTTGCCGGAGGATGTTGCGGGCGCGGCGATGGTGTTGGGTTGTGATGCAGATCGCTGTCCCCACGATTTGTGGCGACCGCTGACGCGAGATATTTTTGAGCGGATTGTTCTGATGTCTTTCTCGCTGGCATTAGCGGAATTGTCGCTGACGGGGCTCGTGGTGCGCGACACGGAATTGGCGGCACATCTCTCGCGGCGATTGGCGCAACGCTACGATTTTTCGGGGGCCTCGCTCTTGCTCTTGTTCCTGACCTTCGCGACCCTTGCGGCGCTGGGCCTGCGGTCACGTTTGCGAAGGACATCATCTCGGGTCTATGGTTGAATCCTCGCTCGTGGATCTCGTTTTTGAAAAATTTAAACTGGTTATCCCGGGGAAGCCGAACCGTGAGGTTTCGGGCGCGGTCGGTGCGGCCGAACGAGTGATTCTCAGCGGTCCTTCGGGCTGCGGCAAAACGACCCTTCTTCGCGCCATTGCGGGTCTCCGCGCCCCCGCGTCGGGAGACTTAAGGCTGGGCGATCGCAATCTTACGGCGTTGCCTCCGAATGCTCGGCGAGTGGGATTGGTTTTTCAGTCGGGTGCTTTGTTCCCCCACTTAGATGTGCTGGGAAACATTTGCTTCGGATTAAACTATTTGCCGAAGGCGAACGATTGGAGCTTGTCCTTAAAACAGGATCGAGCGAGGGATTTTTTGGTACATGCAGGGTTGGAGGGATTCGCTGCGCGCGACGTGGTTTCTCTCAGCGGCGGGGAGAGGCAGAGAGTGGCTCTGTTGCGCACTCTCATTTGCGAGCCCGAATGTTTGTTGTTGGATGAACCCCTTTCGGCGGTTGATCCGGGTCGGCGCGAAGAGCTGCAAGATTGGATTTTGTCGCGATTGAGTGAGCGCCCCGTGCCCACTTTAGTGGTTACTCATGACGAACGTGAGGCTGCGAGGTTGGGGACGCGTCGTGTGATGTGGGACGAAGGAACGACATGTCTAAATTTTTAGTGGCGGCCTTGTTTGCACTTACGGCCTGTACCAACGGTAATTCGAGCGCAAAACCACCGAGTGGTGCGAAGGTGCCTCAGCTTTATGTGCTCTTTGGCGGCGATCGGCCTCGGGAACAGTTCTGGGCTTTTCCTTCGGTTCCCGCGTTGACCGAGCAGCTTTCGGCCCGAGTAGAAATGGCGACGGCTCCAAATTTAGCGGCGGCGAAGGAACTTTTGCACTCGTGGAATGGCCGTCCGGCAGATTTATTGATTCTAGGGCCGGGCTTTCCCCAGCGCGCATGGCAGGAAGAAAAACTTCCGCGAGTAGCTAATCGGCAAGTAATCTTTTTAGCGGGCGAGGCCGGCGAAGATGGCTTGTCTTTGCAAATCGATGGCAGTCGCATTCGAGCCTTTCTAACTAGTTTTTGTGGTGCCAAGAATGGCCGGGGCTGTGCAGTTTCTCCCGATTCTTTGGCAAGTCAGATTCCCTGGCCGAGCCCAGATAAAATGACCAGAGTCGTGGAAGTAGACATCAAGTGGCGCGAGATTTTTGCCGCCCTGCTGCGCGATCGAGCTCAAGTTACCAAGCAATTAAGGGCCGATTTTTTTTCGGGTTTCGTAGAATTGCGCGGAGGGCGTGGCCTGGAGCGGGGGGAGGAGGCAAAGGCCTTCGATCAAGCAAAACAAAATTTCATGCTCAGCGAGTTGGCGGGGCGACCGGGGTTGGCGCCGTGAAGCTGGTCTTGGTGCATGGCTTCTTGGGGTCGGCCATCAATTGGGGGCCGATCGTAAGTCGCCTCAAGCAAGACCCCTTCACCCGTGATTGGGATGTCCGGGCGGTAGAACTTTTGGGCCATGGCCGTCGTGGACTCGAGGCGTTGCCTCGTCCTCTAACCCAGGATGCCGTGGCCGAAGACCTGGAGCGTCAGCTTCCTGACGGACCCATGATTGCCGTAGGACACTCCTTTGGCCTGCGTCCGTTGCTAAAAATTGCTGGGCGTCACCCGGAAAAATTTTTAAGATTGATCGCGGAGGACTCCTCTCCCGTTTTGAGTGGTCCAGGTCTTGCTCAGTTGCTCTTGATTTTTGATGGCATTGAAACTCCTTTTGCTACGCGAGAGGCCGCCAAACTCAAGTTGGACTCACTCTTTGGCGCGGAAAGTGCCATGGCAAAATTCTTGTTGAGCAATATTCGGGAGATTCGCGAAGGCGTTCATGACTGGCGATTTCAGCGCGATGCTTTGCGCGAACTTCTTCTGGATGCGCGGGATCATGCTCTCTGGACGGATTGGGAGCGGTACTCGGGCCCGATTTCTATGATCTTGGGTGCCAACTCTGATTATGTGCCCGCAGTGCGTTTAGAAGAATGCCTTCGTCGTCGGCCCGGTAAGGTGACGGAGGCCGTGCACGTTCCGAATGCGGGGCATTGGGTTCACTCCGAACAGCCTGCGCAATTTATTCAAGAGTTAGTGAGTATTCTGAAGAGAGTTTAGATTCAGGCGTTCAAACGGGCGATTTGTGATTGCCGGGCGCAATGTTGGTCAGCTTGCTCAAATCGTCGCGCGAAGAGCGCATCTTTTTAAGCTTACGACCCGCCATGATGCCCACCGAAACTACCAAGAGTCCTGCGCCCAAGAGGCCCAGGAAGTTGGAAGCTTTGAAGGACACCGAGCGGTCTTTGACGGCATTTAAATCTTCGGCACCACTTTTGCCGATGTTCTTCACGGAAGCTGCGAAGCCCGGGGTCGTGGGACGAGCAAGCGCCGTTGGTGAGGCGGGAATGTCGGATTTCTTAACCTGTGAGGGAACCTCGGGGGTCGGAGCGGGGGCCGGAGTCGCTTTGTTTTCCGTTAGGGGATCCGTTGGGCTTTGAATATTCTGACCATTCTGCTTATTCTGAAATTCTTCTTCCGATTTAGCTACTTCCTTGATGATTCGCTGGAGCGCGGGCTCGGTAATGATGTCTTTCGGCTGAACCTTAAGGACGTCGCCAACCTCGACCATGTCGGGGTTTTGAAGTTGAGGGTTGAGCGCAGCAATTTCTTTCCATCCGCCGCGAGTGCCGTACAGCTGCTGGCTAATACGCGAGAGGGAGTCGCCTTTTTTAACGACCACCTCCTCTAGTTTGTAGCCAAAGTCCTCGGCGAAGACCTGCAAGTTTGAAGAGTCTTCGGGGCGGGTGGGCGAGTTGTAATAAATAATTTGTCCAATGCGCAGACGTTTTCCGCCGTTCCATTTGCGCAGCATGGCGGCGCGGTCAGGTCGGCCGTAGAGTTTTTCGGACAGCAGTTTCCAGGACTCACGATTGGTCCGCACAAAATAGTAGGAGTTCATCCAGTGGCCGCCCTTTTCGAAGGGGGCCTCCACCACGTGCGGACGCGGGCGAACCTTTCGCGCGGCCTCAGCGGGTGCGGTGGCAAGGGCAACGGTGAGTGCGAGCAGTGAAATAGAAAACGGCAAAACACGCATACGTGTCTCTTCATCGGACTGTATTGTGGAAAGTTGAGGGCCTCCGACATGATTATTTTTTCTCAGCGAGATATATTGAGGCATGCGTTTAGGAATCGATCGTCTGCTCACCGACCCGGAACTCCAACGAGAGTTGTCGGGCAAACGTCTTTCTCTCTTGGGTCATGCTGCCTCGGTGACTTCGAAGCTCGAGCATAGCCTTGATGCCTTGGTGACGGCGCAGTCCTTGCGTGTGAGCTCAGCCTTTGGCCCTCAGCATGGGATGCGCGGGGAAAAGCAGTACAACATGATTGAAAGCGATGACTATGTGGATCCCATCCACAAAATTCCCGTTTTTAGTCTGTACGGCAAAGTGCGACGCCCTACGGCGGCGATGATGGATTCCTTCGATGTGATGTTGGTGGATCTGCAGGATGTGGGTTGTCGAATTTATACCTATTTGACGACGCTGCACTACGTTCTCGAGGCCTGCGCGCAACACAAGAAGGCGATCTGGGTGCTTGACCGACCCAATCCTGCGGGCCGAGTGATTGAGGGCAGTTTGTTAAAAAGGGGCTGGGAGAGTTTTGTTGGTTCTAGTTCCATCGTTATGCGCCACGGACTTACCTTGGGGGAATTGGCGCGTTGGTTGGTGGCCGAATTCAAGTTGGACGTCGAACTCAAGGTCATTCCGGTGGAGGGGTACGATCCGAACGCTTCGCCTGGATACGGTTGGCCCCTCTCTCAGTTGGCCTGGGTGAATCCCAGTCCCAACATGCCCACTTTGTCTGCGGTTCGTAGTTATTCGGGGACGGTTATTTTTGAAGGAACAAATTTGTCGGAAGGACGGGGCACCACGCGGCCCTTAGAAATTATTGGGGCCCCGGGTCTGGAGGCAGAAAAAATCCTCAAAGAAATGGAGCGTTTCGAGGCTCACTGGATGCGGGGCTGCCACTACCGCGCTTGTTACTTTGAGCCCACCTTCGATAAGTTCAAGGGAGAACTTTGCTCGGGAGTGCAGCTGCATGCCGACGATGCGGGCTACCGGCATGAAGAATATCGGCCCTATCGATGGGCCCTTTCTTTTTGTAAGGCCACCCAAAAAGTGCAGCCCGAGGCTTTCCGCTGGCGTGAGCCCCCCTATGAATACGAGGCCACGAAGCTTCCCATTGATATTATTAACGGCGGCGATCAGCTTCGCCTCTGGGTCGATGACCCTGCATCTTCCTCGGCCGATCTAGAAAAAATTCTTATGCCGGATGAGCGAGAATGGCGTGCGAAACGAACCCCCTTCCTTATATATAAGGACGGTTGAGGCCTCATTCGAAAATGGATTCTACCGTTGTCCTTAAATTTGGCGGCACTAGTGTAGGTTCGCCCGAGCGAATGCGCGCGGTCGCCAAAATTGTGTCGGAGCACCGAGCAAAGACCTCCCGAGTGGTGGTGGTGGTGAGTGCCATGGGCGAAACCACGGACGAGCTCATTGATCTTGCACTTAAGGTTTCTAAAAATGCACAACACCCAGATCATCGTCGAGAAATGGACATGCTGCTTAGTGCGGGTGAGCGCATCAGCATGGCACTGCTGGCGTTGGCGCTGAACGATGCGGGCGTCAAAGCTTTGTCGTTCACGGGATCTCAAAGCGGAATCATTACGGACACGATTCACGGCGAGGCACGTATTGCAGATATTCGTCCGGTCCGTTTGCGGGAGAGTTTGGATCAAGGCGCCGTAGTTATTGTCGCAGGGTTTCAGGGCGTTAGTCTGCAAAAAGAAATCACCACCTTGGGACGCGGCGGAAGTGACACAAGTGCGGTGGCGTTGGCTGCGGCCTTAGGTGCGTCGCGTGCGGTTATCTACACGGATGTTGATGGACTTTTTACGGCAGACCCTCGCAAGGTTTCGTCGGCTCGTAAGCTAGACCGAGTTGGCTGGGATACGGCTCTTTTGGCGGCCCATTTTGGTGCGCAAGTGCTGCATCCTCGCTGCGTGGAGCTGGCCTGGAAACATTCTTTGCCGATTGAATTGTGTTCGAGTTTTCAATCTCGATCGGGAACGATCATTGAAGGAGTTGATTCTATGTCTTTAGAGGGTCCCCACATTATGACTGTGGCCAGCCAGCCGGGACTAAAGCACGCCTCAGTGCAGCCCCTGACCTCCGTCGAAGGCGCGGCGTTGTTGGAAAAATTGCGTGCTCAAGGAGTCAAGGTTTGGGACTGGCAGCACGAAGGAACCCGTTTAGACGTGGTCACGGAGGAAAGTGTCCTTTGGAATCAGCTTGCGCCGGGAGCCCAGGTTCGGGAGCAGCGCGTCTCGCGTTTGTCCTTGGTGGGGGCGGGATTGATGCATGCGCCCGAAATTTATTCGCGCTTTATGGGATTGCTGGCGTCCGAAAAGGCCGTGGCCACGAAAATTGAACTGCAGCCGACTTTTCTTTCGGCGTTTGTATCGGCTTCGGCCGACCTTAACTCTCTTGTGGCGCGAGCCCACCAAGAATTTATTCGTGTTTAAGGTAGGAATCTAAATCGGCCTTTAGAATTTTCGGATAGATGGCGCCCTCTGCGGAGCGGCCGTTGATGTAAATGGAAGGTGTTCCTTGTACTCCCACGGCGTTGCCTTCGGCGGCTTGAGTAAGAATGGCTTCGTGTGTGCGGCGGTCGTTGACGCACTCCTGAATTTTTTCTGCCGTCATTCCCTGAGCTAGAGCCGAATCTCGAATGAGCTGCGAGCCTAGTGAACTCTGCTTTTCGAAGACGGCGTCCACGTACGCAAAGAACGCCTGGTCACCCTTTTCTTTGAACACGCAGTAGCCGGTCTTTGCCGCCTCGCACGCAAAGGGGTGCCCGCCCGAGTGCATTCCCGGCGTGGGGTTGCAATTGGAGTCTAGCGGAAAGTGTTTGAAAACCACCCGAACTTTATTTCCGTAGGCCGCCAACACCTGCGGCAGCGTTATGTTGGCGTGGCGGCAATAGGGACACTGCAAATCGCTGTATTCCACCAGAGTAATGGGAGCGTCTTTGGGGCCCTGCGAGGGGTATCCGTCGAGCAGAATGTTCCGCTGGGGCGACTGTTGATGACGGAGCACGAAGGTGCGCACTTGTTTGTCGTCGATGGTTCCGCCGGCCACGGAATTTTCCACGATGCGCGGGGCGAGTGCGTGGAGTGCCAGCGAAACCACGGCCAGCACTACGAGCGCCTGGGGGGCCTCGCCGAGTGCGGCGGGAATTGCAAAGGAGGACTTCGCCGCACGGAAGGCCTTAGCGGTGAAGGCGAAGATCAAGATGTTTAAAAGGTAAGTCGCCAGACACATAAGACACAGCATTTTCAGCACGAAGAAGGAAATGCCGGCTAAGGCGAAGGTGGGCACAAGCGCCAGCGCGGAAGCAATGAACGCCAGTGCGGTAGCGGCTCGAGCCGGAGCTTCCTTTCCGTCTTGCGCCGAAAATTCTCCCCAAAGGGCGAACATAAAAAGGAGCGAATAGAAGAACATTCCAATGGCCGACGTGGGAAACCCGGCAACCGAGCTGTAGTCCGAAAGAGCTACGGCATCGCAATTAAAAGCAGAGCTAACGTTGCAGAACGAGGGGGCGTCGAGTCCGCCCGCGAAGAGCTTTTGGCGGTGAATAAGGGTGAAAAGTGCGTTGATCCACCCCAGAATAGAAAGCGCAAGGACTCCGCGCAAAGCGGAACGTAAATTCTTATCCATGGCTAAAACCTAACTCCCAAATCAACAAACGGAAAGACGAGTTTCACGGGAACGTGCAGATTCACGCCCGCCGCGATTCTCCACTGGTGATGAAAATCCCAGGCCAAACCAGCGGAGCCGTGACCCAAGTACAAAGTCGTTGGCTCTAAGCCTTGAAATTGGCCGCTGCCGGACACGAAGTAAGAAGTGATTCCGACGCCCAGAAGGGGGCTGAAGTTGGTATCGAAAAGGTAGAAGCGCACGCTGCCGTCGAGAGACCCGACGCGTATGTCATCGGCTTTAAAATAGCCCGCGGAGAGCATGAGTTGCCAATAGGACGAAGGTTGATATCCCACGGTAACACCGAACCAGGATGGGCTCGGTGTACCAAAGCTCACCCCGATGTAATGGCTCTCTAGGCTGCGCAGAGGTCCCTCTTTTTCGACATTTTCAATGTGAAGGGGGTCGACGACCGCTTGAGCATGGGCAAGGGAGGAGATCAGCGTTAGTGCGATTCCACTCATTCGCAAAAAACTCATGGGCGTCATCTTACACGCCTTTCGTGTTAAAGTGGACGGAGCCAGGGAGGGCCAGCTCGTGAAAGTTTGGGTGTTTTACGGGGGCAGTTCGTCGGAGCGCGAAGTAAGTTTGCGCACGGGTCAGGGAGTCGTTAGCGCTCTTCAGTCTAAAGGGTACGACGTCCTGGGCTTCGACATTAAGTCAGGTTCGGCTCTTTTGGACTTAAATTGGCGGCAGCCTCCGGACTTCGTTTTTTTAGCTCTCCACGGAACCTTTGGCGAAGATGGCTCCATTCAGGGTTTCTTGTCATCGCTCGGGGTGCCCTTTAGCGGTAGTGGCGTGGCGTCTTCGGCGATTTGTTTCCACAAGGGGCAAACTAAACGCCTGGTGCAGCAGTTTGGAGTGCCGTGTCCCGCCTCCTTTGATGTGCGAGGGATCGCAGGTCTGGAGAGTTTCTTATCTTCGAAGTCATGTCCTCGCGATGTATTTGAGCGCAAATGGTATCTCAAGGCCGCACGACAAGGATCCACCATTGGAATTGAACGATTTGACCCTGCCGGTCGTGCAAATCCGGCGGCGGACTTTCGACAGCTCATAAATGCAGTGCTGAAATTTGATGAATATGTGCTTATCGAAGAGTGGGTAGAGGGAGCAGAGCTTACGGCTACGGTTCTCTTTGGCAAGGCGCTGCCCGTGGTAGAGATTCGTCCGCTAAGTCAGTTTTATAACTACGAAAGTAAGTACACGGCAGGTAAAACGGAATATCTTTGTCCTGCGCCTTTGCCTCCAGAGGTCACGGCACAAATACAAGCTTATGCGGAGAAGGCCTTTGAAGTTTTGGAGTGCGAGGACTACGCCCGCGCTGACTTTATTCTATCTCCCCGAGGTCCGGTATTTTTGGAAATGAATACTCTTCCGGGCATGACTGCCACATCGCTCGTTCCTAAGTCGGCGGCGGCGGCAGGAATGGATTATGCGAACTTTGTAGACATCGCGGTCAAAGGGTCCTTTGAACGATGGAAACAAAAGCGGCGAAATTAGTGTCATGATGGTGGTTACAGGCTGGCGTCGGTGGTTGTGGATTGCGGGGCCCGGGGCCCTGGTTGTCGCGCTTGCCGTAGGGTGGGCTTCGACTCGCAACTTGCTCTTTCGTTTATCCGATGTAACCGTGCGAACGGAAGATCCCGAGCTGCGCACCACAATTCAACGCAAGCTTATGCCCTATTTAGGCAAGAGTCTGTTTGGGCTTTCTTTGGCCGACATTGAAGTCTCCTTGCGCACGTTGCCGACGGTAAAAAGCCTTTCGCTGATGCGGCGCTGGCCTTCGGAACTAGTTATTGCCGTAGAAACAAAACGCCCCGTGGCGATCAGTTTTCGCGGGCGTAAACTTTGGACTCTTTCTTCTGACGGCACCTTCATTGATGTGCTCACCAGGCCGCTCGCATTGCCCTTACTGAAATCTCTTCCTCAGGACCCCGCTACGATCGCCGAATTGTTTCAGTGGCTGAACGATGTTCGCGGAGTGGACACGCGTTCGCTGGATTTTGGTGCGGTGGATGAAGTGATTTGGACGAGTGAGCGTGGGCTCACTTTGCGCAGTTATGCGGCGGATCTAGAAATCGAACTGGGCTTTCATGATTTTGCGGCAGCGTGGTCGCGTGCGGATCGCGCACTTTCGGTGTTGCACGCGCGCGGTGTCGCTGCGAATCATCTGGATGCTACTTATCGGCACCGTGTGGTGGTGCGTGGGCGCCCGCCCTTGCGGAATTTCCAGAATGGATTAAATTCAAAAGAGTTAGTGCGCCGCATGCAAACCACAACGGACGCGGTCGACGCACGCTGAACCTCAAAACGGGGGAGGGCCTCTGGATGAGAGACGAAGAATTCGTTGTTGGACTCGATTTTGGCACCACAAAAATCTGCACGGTTGTGGGTCAGGTGGTTGAAGATACCAACGCAGAAAACGGCGTTGCGCTGAAAATTTTGGCCGTCGGCAAGGCGCCGTCGACCGGAATTAAAAAGGGTGTCGTTGTAAATATCGAAGAAACGGTCGAGGGCATCCGCAAGTCCGTTCGCGACGCCGAACTCATGGCGGGCATCGAAGCTAAGAAAGCCATCGTGGGCGTAGCTGGATCCCACATCAAAGGATTTAATTCTACGGGCGTTGTAGGTGTAAAGGGTCGTGAAATTGAGCGCGCCGACGTTGAGCGTGTGATTGATGCAGCTCGTTCGGTGGCGATTCCGGCCGATCGCATGGCCCTGCACGTATTGCCACAGGAGTACACCCTAGACGGCGAAGACGGCATTCGCGATCCGCTCGGCATGATGGGCACGCGCCTGGAAGCCAAGGTGCACATCGTTACGGCCGCGCAGTCGGCCATTCAAAACATTATTCGTTGCTGCAATAAGACGGGTCTCAACGTCGAGAGTCTCGTGTTGCAGCCCCTCGCTTCGGCGAAGGCCGTGTTGTCGAAGGACGAAATGGAGCTTGGCGTGGTTCTCGTCGATATCGGTGGCGGTACGACGGACATTGCGATCTTCCACGGTGGTAGCATCATTCACACGTCCATTCTTCCCATTGGTGGACAACATATCACTCAGGACCTCGCGATTGGTCTGCGTACTCCTCAGTCCGAGGCCGAACGGCTTAAAGTGACGAATGGTTGCTCGCTTAAGTCGCTCATTAATGCCGATGAAACCATCGAAGTTCCGAGTATTGGTGGCCGTCCGGCACGCGTCGTGGAACGACGCTTGTTGGGCGATATCATTGAACCGCGACTAGAAGAAATTTTTCAGCTCGTGAATCGCGAAATTATTGCGAGTGGCGCAGCGGATATGCTGGGGGGTGGCGTGGTGCTCACGGGTGGATCGACACTTATGACGGGCGCCGTGGAACTCGCCGAGTTTGTCTTCGACTTGCCCGTGAAGCGTGCGGCTCCCGAGGGCCTCGCCGGTTTTGCGGATATGGTGGCGTCGCCGGCCTATTCGACCGTCGTGGGTCTCGTGCAGTGGGGATTGCAGGATCGTCGTCCCGTGGGCAGCAAAAAAATCAAAAACAACACGGGTTCAAGCACGGTGGCCGTGGAACGCGTGAAGAATCAGCTGAAGCATTGGCTGGGAGAAATGTTTTAATAAACCTGGGAGGGTAGGACATGGCTTTTGAACCGATCGAGGAACAACTAGAACAGGATTTCGCCGGCGACGATGCGTCGATGGATGAAAATTTGCTGGGCGCTCGCATTAAAGTTGTGGGTGTAGGTGGTGGCGGTTGTAACGCTATCAATGCGATGGTGCGCGCTGGACTAACGGGCGTAGAATTCATCACCGCGAACACCGACCGCCAGGCACTCGTGAAGAGTCTGGGCAATAAAAAAATTCAATTGGGTGGCAAGCTGACGCGCGGTCTGGGCGCGGGGGCTAACCCGATGGTTGGTCGTAGCGCCGCCGAAGAAAGCGCCGAAGAAATTCGTCAAGCACTCGAAGGCGCAGACATGGTTTTCATCACCGCGGGCATGGGCGGTGGTACCGGTACTGGCGCGGCTCCGGTCATTGCGCAAGTAGCGCGCGAAATGGGCGCTCTTACTGTGGCCGTGGTTACGAAGCCCTTCGTGTTCGAGGCTCCTAAGCGTATGAAGGTAGCTGAACAGGGTTTGTCGAATTTGCGTGAGAGCGTCGATACGCTCATTCAAATTCCGAACCAGCGCCTGCTGAACATTGCAGATAAAAAAACGACGGTGCTGGAAGCTTTCACTAAAGCGGATGAAGTTTTATTGCACGCCGTCCAGGGCATTAGCGATTTGATCAACATCTCGGGCCACATCAACCTCGACTTCGCCGACGTGCGCACCGTTATGACCGGTCGCGGTTTGGCCCTTATGGGTACCGGTCAGTCGACGGGCGAAACGCGCGCGGTGGCGGCGGCCCACATGGCCATTTCTAGTCCGCTGCTCGAAGACGTTTCGATTCGCGGCGCTACGGGCATCATCATTAATATCACTGGTCCCGAGGATTTGACCCTCCACGAAATCAACGAAGCCGTTTCTTTGATCACGGAAGAAGCCGATCCCGATGCGGAAGTTATTTTTGGTAGCGTGTTCAACGACAAGTTGGGCGATGCCGTTAAAGTAACTGTGATCGCGACCGGCTTTCCGATCGTGAACAAATTCGTCAGTAACCAAGTGGCAAAGGTGCAGCACCAAACGCCCACGTTGGCCCCGCCGGCGCCGCAAGCGGTGCAGTTCCAGGCTCAACCTACGGTGCCCGCATTTGTTACGCAGGCGGCAACCCTCGCGCCGGCTCCCGCTCCCGTGGAAGTTGCACCGACAGCGGCCAGCGTGGAAAGTGCTTGGGTGAGCGCACAAAAAAATTCGGTGGCGCAGACCTTCTCTCCGGCCGCCGAAATGACCTTTGAATCCGAAACGACCGAGCCACTGTTGTCTCCGAATGAGCAGCTCAGTCTGATGGATCAGGCCAAAAAAATTGCGCAGGAACTTGGACTACGCACCAATCAGAAAGATGATCTAGAAATTCCGGCGTTCTTGCGTCGCGGATTGTCCGAAGGCAACAACGGCGGCAATCACCGTTAGGCTGCGCGACGTTCCTCGTGGAACGGCGATAGTTCGTTCGTAAAGTAGGGGTGAAAGCGCAAGCTTTCGCCCCTTACTTTTTGGATTGAACGCAGTAAACGTTGGCCGGTTACCGCATCGAAGTTGGGTCCGTCCAGCAAGCGCATTTCTCGCGCCGATTGAATTTCAAATAGACAGCGGGTCCATTCCGCAAAGTCTTCGTTCACCATTTTTAGTGGATTTAGAAGCAGAAACAGCGTCGCGGCATCGCCCACATTGGGAGCGTAACCTGAGCAATCTTCAATTTCGGCCAACATTTGCAAGCGCTCCGCAAAATCTTGCGGGCGGGATAGGCCCACGACTCGCGAAAATTCACGAATCACAGTTGGATTCTCGAGCACGGCCATGAGGAGCGTGCGGGTTTCGTCCCATTCGGGACGCACGCATTTCTGCCAATAGTCTTGGAAGGTTGCTTCTAGTGCTGCGTAACCCGCAATCCACTGCGAGCGGGTGCGATCTTCGCTGCGCGCAAAGCGCTTACCGAGGGGTCCTTCCTGCGCGAGGAAGTCGTAGGTTTTCCAGAAGTCGTCGAAAGTCACCTTGTTCATGTTCTTCCTCCACGTTTTCCGAAATGAGTTTCTCCGGGTTCCCGCAATGACTTTATCCAATCGCAGAATTGTTCCCGGATTTTAGCGTCGTAGGTAAGGAGACGAGTCCAATCTTCCCGGTCAGACTCTACGGGACCTTCGGCTAGCCAGGCCGTTAGATAGGCATCGAGTTTGCGTGAGCTGAAAGGAATCTTGGTCGTGGTGCGCGCCATTAAGCGCTCCTTTTGGTTAGAGTTCCGCCGAGCCAGGCTTTGGCTTCACGCACATGCTCAGCTATTTCCGCAGGTTTCTTTGCGATAAGCACCGCGATTTCATGATCGAGGAGTCCTTCGAGGTGCAATTGGTAACTCAACCGAATGTTTTCGGGGAGCTGTTGGCTGAGAGAAGAAAAGGCTTCCATCACCGAATCCGTCAACACTCCGACACCCTGAGGCGCTGGCAGTTCTGCCAGAAATCGAGCGGAAGATTCGGAGCGGGTAAATTCTTTTTCGCCGTGGCGCTCTTCGCGAAATCTAAAGTAAGCCCGCGAAAGCGCTAGCGGAAGTGACCATGGACCGTGATCGAGCGCACGCCAAAGCTTTTCGATGTGCGTCCATTCGCCAGAAGATTTCATCCAAAGGAGGAACTCGTTAACTAAGGCCGAGAGACGCTCGGCTGACGGTTGAACGCCCCAGCGCGAGTGGCAGCTAAAATGAAGGGATGTTACGATGGATTCGAGCATAGAACCCAAAGACTTATGACATTCTTCGGTAGACCACTGACGTTCGGAAAGGGCCTTCAGCCATGAGCGATCATCGCGTTGAATCCAGTGACTCCAGGGAAAGTCTGGGGTTTTGGAACGGCTCATATAGGGCTCATCGGAGCTATGCGTCAAAACTAAATAGCCGCTTCGCGTTATTTTTTCTATCCCTTGCAAGTTTGAATAGTTACGCTGGATTTACGGTTTATAAACTGGGCAACGTTTATCGCCTTAAGGGACCCGCAACCCCAACCCCAGTGGTCAGCGTGGGCTCTACCCAAAGTCAAAGCGGCGAGTGCAAAGGGCGCAAAACGCTCGATCTCATTCTGACCTTTAAAGAGGAGCCGAAGACCTGGCTCGATGCGAACGATTTGCCTCCGGGCCCCTGCACCATCGTGGCGCGGCCCACGGATAACGGCGACTACGAAATTCGCTTTTCCTATTTGTCCGAAGGCGGCAAGCGACAGTGGCTCGAATACTTGCCCTTTATTTCTACCCAAATGTTCATCGTGGACCACTGGCTGAGCTCCGACAATCCGGCGCTAGCGGGCAAAGGCAAAGGCGGTAAGGACGGAAAAAGCGGAAAAGAAAAAGTGGGGGCTCTCGTTCAGAAAATGTCTGAATCGCGGGCAGCAAAGATCGAGTCCGAAATGTCCGATTCCTTTGAGAACCAAAGTTCTTGGGAAAAAATCTTGGGCTCTTCGGCCACAGGATTAGACTTCAACAGTCCCGAACTCGATCGCTTCCGCTCGCACAACGTAGAAAAGAACGTAGGCATTTCCGAATCGCCCGCGGAACGACTGCCGCTTAAGTTGCCTCTGCTCGATTTACAGCCTCTCGATACTGCCCTTCTCTTTACTCCGGCCAAAGTGAATTTTTCGGAATTTCACCTTTCGGCTCCCGAGGGCAAGTCCGATCCTAAGGAGGAGCGCGCACGCGATGCCGCCGAAGACGGATTGAATCTCATTCGCATTCTGGCCGAGAAGGGGCAATGGGCAAAGGCCTTCAAGTCCATCGATATTATCGAGCGCAGCAAACAGGCGGGTTACGTGCCCGTGAGAGATCCTAAGTGGTGGGCGCTGAAGGGCTACATTTATCTGAACTTAGGCGCCGAAATGAAGGACCCGAACTTCCTGCGCAAAACTATCGAAATTTGGCGTGATGGTTTGCGTGGAACGGAGGGCGGCGCCGGCGATGCCCAACAATACTTGGAGTTCATGGCGTTGGAATCGGTGCGCTTGCTCTTCGAAAATAAAATGTATTACGCCGCCGCGGCAGTGCTGAGTTGGGCGCGTCGCTTTAGTTGGACTGCGGATTCCGAGGAGCGCTTTTCCTACCTGCGGGGCGAAGCGCTGTATCGCCTAGGTTTCTACGAAGAAGCCCGGCCGGTGTTCGAAGAGTTCCTGGATGCCCGAAAAGAAATTCCCGTAAGTAGTTTTGCCGATCGCCGCCTGGTGTCGGCGGCCGCTTATCGCTTAGGTGATTTAGAAATGCGCAGCGGACGCTATCGCGAAGCGGTAGAAAAATATTCTCGGGCTTTCGTGGAGGGTCCCAAGGTTCGCAAGTTTTCCTTTGAGGGCAATTGGATTCCCGAAGACATTAAGATGTTCGTCCATGTCCTCTTCAACCGCGCCGAGGCCTTTGTTCGCCTCGGTCAGGAAGAGAGTGCCCTGCGCGACTTGCGGGCTTTCTTGTTCGTGTCTCCGAGCGATAAGAACGTGGGCCTGGTCTATTACCGCATCGGAGATTTGCTCAATACTTTAGGTGCGCCCGAGGACAAGGTGCTGGGAGCCTGGCGGGAGTGCGCCTTTAAGGTGCCCGCTACCCTCGGTGGTCGTTTGTGTGCGGCCCGCAAATCCGCCAAGGAAATTTTGCGCTTTGAACCCGCGAAATGGCCGCGCCTCATCGCCGACGTTGAAGACGCCCTAAAGGTGAAGCCCAGTGACACTGATGGACTGAGCCAGGTGGAATTGGCCTCGTACTTGAATTTAGTTCTGGCCGATGTCTTTATTCAGCGCAATCACCCTTACCAAGCGTTGCTCCGTCTAGAAATGTCTCAAAATGCGGATGTTTCGCCTTACCTGCGTATGTGGCTAAGGGAGTACACGATCGTCTCGCTGGCTGGCTATGGTTCGCGACTTGTTACGGAGCGAAAGTATAAAGAAGTGGTCAACGATTACGAGCGTCGGCGTAAAACTTTGTTCCTGCACGAAACGCGGCACGAAGTTTTGGCGAACGTAGTGAAGGCCTACGACGGTATGGACTTGTTTCCGCAGGCCCTTACGACCCTCGATGCGGCAGAGCGGGTGCGCGATAAAATTGCGCGGCCGGTGCCCCGCCCCTACGATTTGTCGCCCGAGGAGTGGGCCTATTTGCGTGCGTCCATCGAAACCGAAGTGCTGGCGTCGCACAAGGAACCGATCGACCCGCAACATATTCGTCAGAGTCTCGGAGCTCTCGATGCTAGCAAGCCGGAGAATCAGCGGCTCTGGATACATTTCCTGCAGGTTATTAAGGCCCCCGCCGAAGAAGAGAAATGGTGGCGTAAGCTAGAGGGTAGCACCGCGCTCACCTGGGAAGAAGTTCGTCAGTATTCCAATTTACTCGACCGATTGAAAATGAATCGGGAGCGCAAAGATTTTTATGAACGCCGTATTGGTAGCTGGTTTGGCGAGCGCGAGAAAATCGGCGGCGTCAAAGCACCGCCAACGGAGCTCGTCATGGAATTGTTCGAAATGCGGGCCGCGAGCGGCGAAAGAGAAAAAGCATTGGCGCTCGGCGAATATATGGCGGATTTGCCCGACGATAAATTGGGCCCCACCGTCACCAAACCAATGGTTGCCTACAAGCGCGGAGTGATTTTGCGTGAGCTTGGTCGCACCGCCGATGCGCGAGCAAGCTTTGGAATGGCCAAGCAGCTCGCTCCCGACACGATCTGGGGTAAACTCGCGGCCGCCGCCGATAAAGAATTGACTCCGTAGCCTCCGACAAAGCACCGACTCCGCCGCGTGGCATGATTTCTGCTCCTAACCTAACAGGGGGAGGTTCAGCAGATGATTGACGCTACGATGGCAGCGCTGGAAAAGAGCATGGATCTGCGGATGCGCGCCCACGAAATTCACGCTTCCAACATCGCGAACGCTAACGTGCCCGGCTACAAGGCCAAGCGCATTGATTTTGACGCTCGCATGCAAGAAGCCCTCGACGCCATGGAAGGCAACGCACCCAAGGTCGCACGCGAGCACGAAGCAATGAATCGCATCCAAAACGTGGAAGGCGACATCTATGAAGATCCCTTAGCTCGAATGAGTGGCGACGGGAACACCGTCAATATGGAACGCGAGCAAACCGAGATTGCCAAGAACACCATCGCTTACGAAACGGCGATTCAGCTGCTGAGCAAAAAGTTCATGTTTCAAAAACAGGTTCTTTCGGACGGAGGGCGCTGATAAATGGACGTTTTTAAGACCATGGACGTGATTGGCTCGGGATTAACGGCCGAGCGCACGCGTCTGAATGCCATTTCTAGTAACGTTGCCAATGCGAACTCGACTCGCTCCGCCGATGGCAAGGGCCCCTACCGCCGCAAAGATGTGGTTCTGGAGTCGGCCCCCTTGCAGAGCGAATTCGGCGAAGTGCTCGAGGAAAAAAATACGCACGACGAAGTGCGTGTTGTAGACGTCAAAGAAGACCAAAATCCCGGCCGGCCCGTGTACAACCCCAGTCACGTGGATGCCGACGCCGAAGGCTATGTCTACATGCCCAATGTTAACCCGGTCGAAGAGATGGCGAACCTCATCTCGGCCGACCGCGCTTACCAGACGAACGTGAGCGTGTTTCAAACCACTAAACAAATGGCCATGAAGGCCTTGGAATTAGGTAGGTAATAATGGCGGGCGAATTTGGCATGTCGATGCTCACGGACCGGCTCATGCCGGATCTCAAGGCCAATCAGGCCAGCCGTGCGCTCGATAAAGCAAATCAGGGGGCGCTGCAGGAAGCTTCGCAGGGGCCTTCTTTTTCGGAGACGCTCAAGGGAGCGCTCGGTCAAGTGAACGATGCCCTGTCGCAGGCCGACACCGTTGCGCAGAATTTTGCGGCGGGCAAAGGCGGAAATCTACACGATGTGATGATCGCGATGGAAAAAGCGGACGTCTCATTGCGGACTTTAACTTCGGTGCGCTCGAAGCTCGTCGAGGCCTACCAAGAAATCATGCGGATGCCAGTTTGATAAGGGGTAATGATTAAATGTGGTCATCAATACTGAGTGCGCTTAAAGACGTCGGCGGGACCTGGACCAAGCTGAGCATGGTCAAAAAGGGCGGGCTATTGAGCCTGGGTCTGCTGATTCTTACGTGTATGATTGGCCTCGGTGTTTGGGTGGGCCAAAAATCCTATACACCGCTCTACACCAACCTCACGCCCGAAGGTTCCATGAACCTGGTGAAATTGCTGCAGGAAGAAAATATTCCGTTCATCGTATCGAACGATGGCGCTACGATTTCTATTCCACCGGAATTTGTTCAATCCACCACCATGAAACTTGCCGTCCGCGGCATGCCCGATGGCCAAAAGCCCGGACTAGAACTCTTCGACAAGGAAAGTTTCGGAACCTCCAGCTACGTTCAGCGCATTAACTACGTGCGGGCGTTGCAGGGTGAGTTAACTCGCACCATCACCACGTTGCGGCCGGTGCGTAAAGCCACCGTGCATATCTCTTTGCCGCCGAAATCCAGTTTCCTGGAGCAAAGCGAAGACCCTAAGGCGAGCGTCGTGATTGAAATGCATCCCGGCAAGACGCTGGCCAAAACGGAAGTGAAGGGCATTCAGAACCTGGTGGCCTCGAGCGTTGAAGGCCTGCGGCCCGAGCGCGTTACGGTCGTCGATAGTTCCGGTGTGGCCCTCAGCAAAACGGGCGATGTGCTCTCCGCCATCACGACGACGATGATGGAGAAGCAGCAGCAAGTTGAGCACGAGATGGAACGGCGAATTGAAGACATCGTCGGCCGCATCATGGGTCAGGGCAACATCGTGGCCCGCGTGAATGCCGAATTGGATTTTGATCCCGTGCAGGAGCGGGAAACGCTTTTTGATCCGGAGCAAACCGCGCTCCGCAGTCAGTCTAAACAAGAAAATAACATGGAAGCTTCGCGCCCCGTTGCGGGCGGTGGAACTCCCTCGGGTGCAGCCGCGGCGGTTCCGGGTCCGGCGTCGACTCCCCCCGAGTCCAAACAGAACGTAGCGAAGACCAACGACAAATCGGACTTCGAAGTTTCAAATAAAATTCGCAACAAAGAAAAGGCGCTCGGCGCCGTGAAGCGCTTGTCCGTAGCCGTGCTAGTTAACGAGCAGGAGGTAAAGGGCGCCGACGGAAAAGTCACCTCGCAGCCTATTTCCGACGAAAAGCGCGCTACCATCGAACGTTTGGTTAAGGATGCGGTGGGCTTCACCGCCGGTCGCGATAGCGTAACGGTGGAAAGCTCTTCCTTCGCCAAAGAAGACCTCGAGAAGGCCGATGAGTTTCTTTCGCAGCAGGAGCGCCGCCATTTGCTGTACCAACTCATTACCTACGGCACCGTGGGGCTGCTGATTCTGATTTTCTTCTTGGTCGTGGTTCGTCCCTTCGTGCGGTGGCTCACGGGTCTTTCGTCCACGCAAATTGAGACGGTGCTGCCGAAGACCGTGGAAGAGTTGGAAAAAATGCAGGACACGGTCACCAACTCCCTACCCGGGATGGCGAACTTGCCCTTGCTAGAAGAAACGGTCGATCTCGAAAAAGCAGAAAACGAATTGCTTAAAGAAAAAGTCGTAAGTTTGATCGATATGTCGCCCGAGAAAGCCGCGCAGATCATCGGTGAAT
This sequence comes from Bdellovibrionales bacterium, assembly GCA_018266335.1. The sequence continues at coordinate 31,855 of JAFEAR010000039.1, read as the reverse complement.
GGTTGGCCGCGAGCGATCCACAGCAGCAGGCTAAGAAAGGGAAACGCTAATGGCTCCTCCGAAGAAGAAAAAGGGCGGGGATGATGGTGACGGCGAAGGCAAGATGTCGGGCGCCGAAAAGGCCGCCTTATTGCTCAACACCCTGGGCAACGATGCGACCTCCGCTATTTTCAAAGGCCTTAAGGACAACGACGTTCGCCGCCTGATTACACTGATGGGCAAAACCAAGCGCGCCAACGTGAACGCTATTAAGGGCGTTATGATGGAGTTCTACCGTGCGTTGAACGAAGAAAACGAAATCATCTTCGGCAATGGAGATGCACGAGATTCGATTATCAAGAGTTTGGGCGAAGACCGGGCCCGTTTGATTTTCGGCGCCGCCGGCGCCCAGGCGCAGCAAAAATCACTCGAAGCTTTGGAGATGGTCGATACTCGTACTCTCGCCAACTACCTCACGAGCGAACATCCGCAAACCGTGGCCCTCGTGGTGGCCCATTTGCCGCCCGAAAAGAAGAGCGACGTGGTCAAGCGTTTGCCCGAAGCAATGCAGGGCGAGGTGATTCTACGGATGTCGAACCTCGACTACATCAGCCCCGAACTTCTGGAGCAGGTGGATGAAGTTCTCAAACAAGGTTTGGCGATGATGGGTACCATGGAGACCACCCAACTGGGCGGCGTAGAGCCCGTGGCCGAAATGTTCAACTTGCTCGACAAGAACACCGAGCAGTCGATCATGTCGCGCGTGGAAGAAAAAGACCCCCTCCTGGCCGAAGAAATCCGGCGCCTCATGTTCGTGTTCGACGACCTCACGAAGGTCGACGACAAGGGTCTCGGACTTATTCTCAAGGAAGTTAACAACGAAAGCTTGCTCAAGGCCCTCAAGTCGGCGCCGGAGCCGGTACGCGAAAAAATCTTCCGGAACATGTCCAAACGTGGTGCGGAGATGATCAAGAACGATTTGGAGACCATGGGGCCCATTCGGGTATCCGACGTCGAAGCCGCCCAACAACAGATTGTGGGTATTGCGCGTCGTCTCGAGGAAGAAGGCAAACTGTTTATCGAGCGCGGAGGTGATGGCGATGGTCTCGTCTAATTTCGGTGCACTCGGAACTCGGAGCTGCGCATGAAGAGTGTGCCGCGCTCCGCCCTATTGCCGCCCGGAGCCGAAATTAAGACTTTCGAAATGCCGGCGCTCAAGGGTCAGCCCTTGCCCACGTACCAGCAAATTAAGGATACTTTCGATCCGGGCGCTATGCCCAAGCAAAACCTTTTTGCTCTCTCCGAATTAGTGGCGGGGCAGTTGTCGGTGGAGCACGAAGAGCAAAAGCGTTTCGACAAACGGGTCGGTGACGAGGTTGAGGCGCGGCTTAAAATTCTTAAGGCCGAGGCGCACGAAACGGCTTTCAAGCGGGGCCTCGAAGAAGGTCAGCAAAAGGCCTACGAAGAAGAGAAGGCGCGCATTGCCAAGCACCTAGAGGACATGGCCTCGAGCATTAACTCCATCACGAAGGCCAAGGCCTTGCTGGCCGAGCAATACGAAACACTCCTCGTAGAAACAATTTTTAGAGTTTCTAAAGTGTTGCTCCACAAGGAGCTTGAAATCGAGCCCCAAGCGATTCATGCGACTATTGCCGCTATTCTGGAAAAGATTGGCAAAGAAGATGACGTGCGAATTCGTTTGGCTTCGGCGGAGTTCGAGGCCATCGATAAGATCAAAGAGGAAGTCGAAAAGCTAGGTCGCCAGGGACGAATTTCCTTCGAGATGGATGGCTCGCTCAAGGCCGGCAATTGCATTGTCGATAGCTTGAGCGGCGAAATCGCATCCTTCATCGATGAAAAATTGGAACTCTTAAAATCTGAAATCACGAAGGCCCGCACTTCGCGGCGTGAGGCCGCCGGAGCCTGATGATGGAAACAAACGAAGGCTTCCAGTTTAACCTTGCTCGCCACTTCCGGGGGATAGAGTTCGCAAACCTATTCCATGAATCGGGACGAGTGAAAAAGGTGCTGGGACCCATCGTGGAAGGCACGTTGCCGAACGCCGTCGTGGGTGGCGTGTGTATGATCAGTCAACGCTCTATGAAGCCCATCGAAGCCGAGGTCGTGGGCTTCCGCGATCGCACGGCGATTCTCATGCCCCTGGAAGCGGTCGATGGCGTGTCCATGGGCGCGCGTATTGAGCAACAGCCAGGAGTTGCCTCCGTTAAGCTTGGCGATTGGATGATTGGTCGCCTGCTAAATGGCAACGGCCTGCCCGTAGGCGCGCCCGATGCGGCTTCGGAAGATGTGAAGTTCGATGAAGTGCGTGGCATCCGTGGTGCCGCCCTGACGCCGATGGAACGGCGAACGATCAATGATCGTTTAGAACTTGGAGTGCGTTCACTCGACGCGACCATTCCACTGGGTCTCGGTCAACGTGTAGGCATTATGGCCGCCTCGGGCGTGGGCAAATCCGTCCTGATGGGTATGATTGCCAAACAGTCCAAGGCCGACATCAACGTCATCGCCCTCATCGGTGAGCGGGGCCGCGAGGTTACCGAATTCTTGGAACGTGACCTCGGACCCGAGGGCATGAAAAAGTCTATCGTCATTGCCGTTACAAGCGACGAGTCGCCCGTCTTGCGGGTTCGCGGCGCCAACTTGGCTACGACCATCGCGGAGTACTTCCGCGATAAGGGACAGAACGTTCTGCTCATGATGGACTCGGTAACGCGTTTTGCGATGGCGCTGCGAGAAATTGGTTTGGCGGCGGGTGAGCCCCCTACGACCAAAGGTTATACCCCGTCCGTATTCGCCCAGATGCCGCGCCTTTTGGAGCGCGCCGGTGCGCGCAAGGCGGGCGGCTCCATTACGGGTCTTTACACCGTGCTCGTCGAAGGCAATGACTTTGACGATCCGATTGCCGATAACGTGCGCTCCATTGTGGACGGACACATTTTGCTTTCGCGTGATTTGGCCTCAAAGAACTTTTATCCGGCCATCGACGTGCTCGGGAGCGTGTCGCGTTTAGCGAACGCCGTTACGAACCCCGAGGAAAAGGCGCTCAATGCCCAAGTGCGGAGCGTGCTGGCCACGTATAAGAGCGCCGAAGACTTGATCAACATTGGCGCTTACCGCAAGGGAAACAATCCCGAATGGGACCGCGCGATTGATTTGTATCCGAAAGTCATTCAGTTTTTGCAGCAGAGCGTGGGCGAACCCGCCGGGTGGAAGGATTCTTTCAAGCGCTTGGCGGCTATTTTTGCGACTGAGGTGAAAAAATGAAGAAGTTCGTTTTTCGCCTGGCGGCCCTCAAGCGTTACCGTGAAAACCGCCTTCTGATTGCGCGTAAAGATTTGATTGCAGTGGAAACGCGTCTACACGACCTGACGGCGGCGCTACGCCACGCTTATGCCGAGCGGTCAGATTTGATTGGCACCGAAACGACCGATGCCGCGCAGGCCGGATTACGATTGGTGTATTCGGATCTCATTCAGAGTGAGACCATCCGCATTCGCACTTTGGAAATGGGCATTAAAAAAGTTGAAGAAGAACGTGAGCGGCACGCCCGCTGGGTGACGCACTTGGGCCGCGAACTGAAGGCCATCGAAAAACTCGAAGAACGGCAGCGCGAAGCGCACGATCAGGAAATGATGATGATTGAAAAACGTGCGAGCGACGGCTGGGTGGCCGAGCGGTGGTTCCACACGCTCGAAAAAGCCAAGGCCGATGGGGGCTCGGAGGTAGCATGAGAAATTTCTGGACCTTATTCGTGTTGGGTTTGTTTAGCAGCGCGGTTCTCACCGTGGTGTTCGCCGAGAACAAAGATCCGCGCGTTAAACAAATTAATGACAACAGCATTTCGGGACTAAAAACTGACGTTCCACTCAGCAAAGACATGGAAGCCGCTTTAACCACGCGGGAGACCGAAGTGGCCGAACGCGAGCGCCGCGTAAAGGAAGCCGAGGAACGTTTGACGGTTGAGGAATCGCGCGTAAAAGACCGCGTCGATGAATTACAATCATTACTAGACATGCTCGAGAAGAAACGGGCGGAAAACCGGAAAGTTAACGACGAGACGCTTAAGCGTCTCGTGAAAACCTTCGAGAGCATGGCGCCGAAGAAGGCGGCCGGCGTGGTCAGCGTGATGAACGATGACCTAGCGGTCGAACTCATGATGGCCATGAAGGAAAAGAAGGTCGCGGCCCTACTGGAGGTCATGGACCCCAACCGCGCAATGACATTGTCTTCACTCGTTGCCAAGCGCAGACCGGCGGGCAAGGCAGCGTTGGGAGAGCAGGCTCCGCCAAGTGCGAGCCCTCGTTAAACCCTCGGGATAGGGATGGCGAGTTGAGCAGAGAAAGGAGGTGAGAGAAATGGATGCACTATCAAATCCTAGTATGAATTCCATGGGCGGCTTGTTTGCGCTTATGGATTCGCAAGTAATGGCCCCGGGAATTCCGGCGGGCAAGGGCGGCGACGCCGGAGCCAGCGGAGTCTTCGGGAATCTGTTGGACCTCGTGGCCGATATGCAAGTGGCCGACAGCCAGGGACCGCTCCAGGGAGAGTATTTGCAATCGCGGACGAAAGAACTTTTCGATCCGCACGCGCAAAATCTCGAGCTGGCCGCGAGTCAAATTGGCTTAGCGGAAACGATGCTCGGCCGTAATCCTCAGAACGCAATGACAAAACCGAATGCAGAGGTTGGACAACTGCTGGCTACGCCTCCGGCGAAGACCCCCAGCGTTGGGACCGCATCGGTAAATGATTTGTTGTTGCAGGGTGAGGGGCTCAGCTCCCTATCGCGCGCGAATCTTTTGGAAGTAAATCAAGCGCACGACGCGAATCGTGGCGAATCCGCTCGCATGTGGGCGGCGGCTTTCGCAATGAACGATATCCAGAGCGTGTCGCTAGAAAAAGTTCCCGAGATTCCCGTTGATAAACAGTTTAGTCAGGACATCCTGGCTAAGCCGGGTCTGAGTTCTTCGCCTGCGCCTTTACCCAATTTTGAGACGATTAACCCGAATCCTTCCGCCGTAACGACGAGCAACGTCGCGGGCGCGAAACCGTCGTTGTCCGCCGGGGTTAAGGTGGAAACTCCGCAATTAAACACTCCGAAGGCGGGATCCCCGATCGCGACCGCTCCGGCGACCCCCGTGGTTACCGAGGCCCTCTCGGGCGCAACGAGCGACAAAGTATCGCGCGCTCCGGAAGCTAAACCTGCTCCGGAGATGAAGGCCACGCTAGACCTAAGCGCGAAAGCGCCCGTAGCCGCGGCTCCCGAAGCTAAAACTTCGGTGCAAACGGTGGGCGCAAAAACGGCGAACTCCGGACAGTCCGGTGCGGGCTTTGAGGCCTTTAAGGCCCCTGTAGCCGAGCGTCGTGAGACAACGGAGAAACCTAAGGGTGCAGTGTCGGGCAGCGAGTTTCTTTTGAATCGCTCCCTGGCGGACGCCACGGCCTCCGCGAAACCTGCCGAGCCCATCGTGGGCGCGGCGGTTATCGGGAAGCCGGGTGACCAACGCGTGTCGGCGGAATCTTTGGATTTCGTGGCCGATAAAATCGACAACCTGCGCACTCAGGGTGGAGGCCGCCTTAAGGTGGAGCTGAACCCGAATGGCATGGGCTCGGTGGAAATTCGCGTTACTCAGCAACGGGGCGGCATGAAGGTGGAACTTCTCGCCGAGAAGCCGGAAACGCTGAAGGCGCTGAACGACGCGAAGGCGGATCTTTCGACGCGTTTGCAAACCATCGCACCGTCCAAGTTGGACGTTAGCGAATTGCATGTTCGCGCCGCTACGCCGCCGCGGGAAATGACGGCAAGTAGCGATCTTATGAACCTGCGTGGTTCGGAGCGCGCTAACTTGTCGTCCGTTGCCACCGGTGAAATTCACCGGAGTGAGTCGTCGGGCGGAGCTTCGTTCTCGAATTCGTCCGATCGGGGCGGAGCCGAGGCGGGTTTCGGTAAGCCGAGCGATCCTTCGCAGCGGGAATCGTTCCAACAGGGTCAGCAACGCGAAGAGCGTCGCCAAAAGGCCATGATGGATTGGGAAACGTTCTGGGAAGGACGCAAGTCCGCGTAAGTGAGTAGGCACCAGGGACTGCCGGCCCTGGTTTTTTTAGACGGAGGAAGACATGGCCATGGACGGAATAAGCGGACCGGGTGGAGCAGCGGGCGAGACCGTCGGCGCACAGCTGAACCGCATGTCCGGCGTGGAAAGTCAGAAGAATCTCTACGGCGATAAGAACAAGTTGGGCAAGGATGCGTTCCTGAAGATGTTCACCGAACAGCTCAAGAACCAGGATCCGCTCAACCCCATGGCGAACGAGCAGTTCTCGCAACAGATGGCGATGTTTTCGCAGCTGGAACAGCAGATCACCATGAACAAAAACTTAGAGAAAATGATTTCGCAGCAGAGCAACATGCAAATTGCGGCGCTGCAACTCGTCGGTAAAAACATCCAAGCCGACAAGGCGGGGATCTACCACGATAAGGACAAGCCCTCGGCGATCAACTTCAAGATTCCGGCGGATGCGCAGGATCTGAAGATTCAGATCACGGACATGAACAGCGGCGACGTGCTCCGTACCATCGAACTTGGCTCGCGCAACGCGGGCGAGGTTTCGACTAAGTGGGACGGTATGTCGAACGAAGGTCGTCCCGAAGAGAGCGGTCGTTACTCGTATAAGATTGTCGCTAAGGGCATGGACGGCAAGGAAATGAACATTCCTACGAAGATCGACGGCAAGGTAAATGGCGTTACGACAGAAAAAGGTGTCACCTTCTTGCTCGTCGGCGACCAAAAAGTTGGCCTCGGCGACGTGGAAGTCATTAAGGAAGGCACGCCCGACGCTAACGTAGCGAAAGCAGAAGCCAAACCTTTGTTCGGCAGCACCGAAATTCCGGCGGGCACGAAAAGTGAAGATAGTAAGGCAGCAGAAGTAGAGAAAAAACCGACGTCGCTTCCGACCATTAGCGTGGAAGCACCCGACGCAGCCCCGAGCCAAGCGGCCGAGGACAGCGGCGGAAGAATGTCGGACATGCCTATGTTCTTGAGATGAAATCACCCTATGATGGGTGGAAAGGAGGTGTGAGAGAAACATGAATCCAATTGATAAGCTTTCTTCCGGAAGCTTGGGGAGCGTACAGGGACCTCTAGAGCGTTCGCGACCAGAACCGCTGAAGCCCGAAGAAAAGGGCGGCGCAGTTCCTTTCGCCGAGTTGCTCAATGAGTCACTACGGTCTCCATCGCTAGGGCAGAAGCCGGCCAATCTGGGAGAACTTAAGTTCTCGGCCCACGCGCAAAGTCGCATGCAGAGTCGAGGAATTGAGTTGTCGCCAGACGAAATGGTGAAAATTCGAGAGGCCGTGGACCGGGCGGGAGCAAAGGGCTCGCGCGAAAGCTTGATCCTCACGGACAAGGCCGCATTTGTGGTCAGCGTGAAGAACGGGACGGTTATCACCGCGGTCGATCGGGATTCACTGAAACAAAACGTTTTTACCAACATTGATAGCACTGTGATGATTTAGAAAAGTTAGTGGGAAACAAAACACGCGGTAGGGAATGAGAGGCTGGACTCGAACTTAGGTTCGGGGGGCTTCCCAAGGAAACGCTGATTGATTGAGGCGTTTCCACCGCAAACAGGACCACGCTCACGCGTGGCTAAGGGGGAGTTAAAAGATGAGTATTCTAGCAAGCATGCACACCGGTATTTCCGGCCTTCAAGCGCAAGGCACCGCGCTCGGCATCATCGGCGACAACATTGCGAACTCGGCGACCACGGGCTTTAAGGCCAGTCGCGGCGAATTCCAGGACGTGATCGCCTCCAACTTGCGCGGTATCTTGGGTGGTAACCAAATTGGTCGTGGCGTACGCATGGGCAGCGTCACCTCCATTTTCCAACAAGGTAACCTGACTCCGACCGAACGCGATTCGGACATGGCCGTTCGGGGTGATGGCTTCTTCGTGGTTAAAGATCCTGGTTCTTCCGGCGACGTTACTTACACCCGTGACGGTAGCTTTCGCTTCGACGACAAAGGCCGTCTCACCACCTCGGATGGTCACCAGGTTCAGGGTTACGCCATCAACGCAGAAACCGGAAAGGCCGCTGCGGAATTGAGTTCGGTTGAATTTAGTTCCAATACGGTTCCGGCGAAGGGTAGTACCTCGGTACGCTGCGATGCTAACTTGGATTCTCGGAAACCTATCAATACGGCGAGCTATGATTTGGCGACGGCCGATAAGACTTCGGACTTCTCCACCTCAATGCGCATTTACGACACCACGGGCACCAGCCAGAACGTGACGATGCATTTCTACAAGACGGCGGAATCCGAATGGCAATGGCACGCTTCGGCCGATGGCGCCGTGCTTCAGGGGGGTACGGAAGGTGTTCCCCAGAACATCGCGAGCGGTAAGCTCGTTTTTACGCCCGACGGCAAACTGAAGTCCGATGAATTGACGGAATCCAACATTAGCTTCCGCGGCGCTCAGGCGAACCAAAAAGTCGACTTTAACTTTGGTGACGCCATCGATACCCGTAAGGGCACGGGCTTGCAGGGCTCTACGCACTACGGTTCCAAGAGCCAAGTGTTCCGCCAGTTGCAGGACGGTTACGCGTCGGGCACCTTGACGAACTTCTCCGTCGACGAAACGGGTCGAGTTTCCGGTTCGTACAGCAACGGTATCACCCGGCCCCTCGCGCAAATTGCGTTGGCGCGCTTCGAAAACAACGAAGGTCTCTACAAAGTGGGCCTGAACCGCTTTAAGGAAGCCCTCATGTCCGGTCAGCCGCTGCTTGGTGCCGCCGGCGAAGCGGGTCGCGGAGCGATTGTATCCAAGACCCTTGAGAACTCGAACGTGGATTTGGCCACGGAGTTCGTGCACATGATTCAAACGCAACGTAACTTCCAGGCCAACGCCAAGACGATTACGACCAGCGATGAGCTCCTCCAGGAAATCATTCAGCTGAAGCGTTAATCGGTGGTTGAGTTGTCCTAAGTTCTAAAATTCTGACGGTCTCCGCCGCGGTTTACTGACGACACGGGGACCGTCAGAGTTTTTCCCGTCAGCGCGCTGTCATCCGCACTGCATTAATCCTTTGATTCGATTCAAATAGCCTGCCGTCTCGCCAAGATGCCGTCATGGCATAACCCTTGCTCCTCATTCTATGGGGAGATCGACAATTGGCGGAAGAAAAGAAAGAAGAAGCTCCAGCGACTGAACCCGAAGGCGGCGACGAGGCCGACGCGGTAAAGAAGAAGGGGGCGGGTGGTGCGGGCGGAGGCCCGAATCCGAAGCTTATTCTTATCGTGCTCGTGCTCAACGCGGTGGTGTTGATCGTGCTCGCGCTCGTGGTTTGGAAGAGTTACGTGAGTTCCTCGTCCCAGGTTTCCCTGTCCGATGTTGCGGCCGATAAAGACGGCGCCAAACCCCACGGCGAAGGCGGCGAACACGGTGGTGGCGAACATGGTGGCGGTGAGCATGGCGAGAAAAAAGAAGGCAAAAAAGAGGGCGACGCCGCCGACAATTACATCAACGAAAGTTTCACGGTGAACTTGGCAGATTCCAAAGGGGCTCACTTCGTGAAGGTCGATGTGGCGATCGAAGTAGAAGACGCGAACGTTAAAGACGAAGTTAAACGCCTGCGGCCCAAGATTCGCGACTTCATTAACGTTATTCTTTCCAGCAAGAACTACGAGCAGGTGGAAAGCTCCGATGGTCGTGCCTTCCTGCGCGAAGAAATCCGCAACAAAATTAACGGCTACCTAAGCCGCGGCCAAATCAAAGATGTGTACTTCACGCAGTTCGTATTCCAATAGGTCGGGGGGCGAAGGATCATGAACCAGGTACTGTCGCAGAAAGAAGTCGACGCCCTCCTCAACGCCGTAATTGGCGGAGACGTACCCACGGAGCAGGGGGCGGGAGACAAGGCCGAAGACACTTCGATCGTTACCTACGATCTAACCTCGCAGGATAAAGTTATTCGTGGGCGAATGCCCACGCTCGATATCGTATACGAGCGGTTCATTCGTGCGTTCCGCATGACCTTGTCGGCGCAGCTCCGAAAATTAGCCACTCTGAATATCGTGGCTACCGATACCATGAAGTTTGGTGAGTTTATTAACACCTTGCCTCTTCCCAGTTGCATGAGTGTTATCCGTTTCGAAACTTTGCGCGGTTCCGGAATCGTGGTTTTGGAGTCGAAACTCGCGTACGCGCTGATCGAATGCTTTTTGGGTGGAAACGATCGGCCTTACGTAAAAATCGAAGGCAAAGACTTCACCCAAATCGAACTAAGCATCGTAAAAAAAGTAATTGTGGCGGCTTTGGACGATTTGGAAAAAGCCTGGGCGCCCGTGACGCCAATGAAAATTCACTTTGCGCGGACCGAAACCAATCCCCAGTTCGTCGCCATCGTGCCTCCCTCCGACATTGTCATTGTGACGACCTTTAGCGTCGAACTTGAAAACTCCTCCGGGAACTTATCCATTGTGGTGCCCTTTTCCACTCTCGAGCCCATTCGACAAAAGCTTATCAGTGGCTTTCAGCAGGAAGTCGTAGAAACGGATCACTATTGGGCGAATATGATGATTCGCCATTTCGAAGAAACTGAGCTTTCGGTTACCGTGGAGCTTGGCCACAACGAAATTTCATTACGACAAATTCTGGGCCTTAAGGTTGGCGATGTTATTCCCCTGCAGACCGATGCGACAGCAGAAATTCCGGTGGAGGTAGAGGGCGTTGTTCGCTTTCGCGGTTTGTTTGGGGCTAGCCGAGGCAGCCGAGCCGTTCAGCTAACCGAAGTCGTCGAGAACAAGAATAAAGAGTTCCTCAAAAAACGTCCGGAAGAAGAAAACAATGCGGCGGCCACGCGCATTGATGATTTGGCTTAAAGCCGACACCCGTTGTCGGAAGGGGGATACATGGTAGATGCAGCGAACGCACCAGAGAACGAAGGGTTAAGCCAGGAGGAAGAGCTTAATATCAAGATGAAGAAGCTTGACCTCATCTTGGACATTCCGCTCCGGGTGAGTGTGGAACTTGGTCGTACCAAAATGCTCGTCAACGACTTGCTCCAGCTGGGACAGGGCTCCGTTATTGAATTGAATAAACTGGCGGGAGACCCTCTCGAGGTACTCGTAAACGACAAACTCATCGCTCGGGGCGAAGTTGTGGTGGTTAACGAAAAATTCGGTATTCGTCTGACGGATATTATTTCGCCGATCGAGCGCATCGAGAAGTTGGGTTGATTATGGATCAGGCCATGTTGGGTACGATGCTTAAAATGATTCTTTCGCTAGCGGTTGTGCTGGCCGTGTTCGGCGCGGCCGTGTTTGCTTTTAAAAAGCTGTCGGGATCTTCGAAGAGCTTTTTAACCAAGGGGAAGGGTTTGACCGGAAAACCACTCGAAGTTTTAGCTTTTCAGAGCCTTGGTCCGGGCCGAAGTGTCTACTTGGTACGATGCTTGGATCGAAAAATTCTTGTGGGCGCTACCAACGCGAGCATCACCCGTTTGGCCGAAATGGGCACGGATGAAGACAACCAAGAAGACGCGTTTTCGAACTTGCTCGACGGAGAGAATCCGGCGCGTGCAGAGACAGGATTTAAAGCCAATCTTTCTAATTCGCTGCGGGAGATTTCGCGCGTATGAATCCAATTGCGCTGCCCACGATTCAGTTAGGATTGAAGGCGGCGGCAGGGCCGGCTGAGGTCGGCAACGTACTGCAGGTGCTTTTCCTGCTCACGGTTCTCACCTTGGCTCCGGCGATTCTCATCATGATGACGTCCTTTTCGCGCATCATCGTGATTCTCTCGTTTCTGCGGCAGGCTTTGGGCACGACGAGCATGCCTCCCAACCAGCTTCTCGTTGGACTGGCCATGTTTCTTACTTTTGTGGTGATGGGGCCGACCTTTCGGGCCGTGAATGATAATGCGCTTCAGCCCTACCTGGCGGGAAAGATTACTCAGAGCGAAGGCCTCGATCGCGCGGAAAAACCCATTCGTGCCTTCATGATGAAGCAAACTCGCCCTAAAGACATTGAACTCTTTCTGCGGATTAGCGGCGAACCTGCAGGCACCTCTATCGATAAAGTTCCCTTCATGAGTCTCGTTCCGGCTTTCATGATTTCCGAGCTGAAAACGGCCTTCCAAATGGGATTTATTATCTACCTGCCGTTCCTCGTACTCGACATGGTCGTGGCGTCCGTTCTCATGGCCATGGGCATGATGATGTTGCCGCCGGTCATTATTTCGCTGCCCTTTAAGTTGCTCTTGTTCGTGCTCGTAGACGGATGGCAACTCGTAGTGGGTTCCATCGTGAAGAGTTACTCGTAAGGAGACTTAAATGAACGACGCTTGGGCAATTGATCTGGTGAAAATATCGCTCCAAACGCTGCTCATGGTGGCGGGTCCTTTGCTGGCAGTTGCGCTAGTAGTTGGTTTGTTAGTTTCTATTTTTCAGGCCCTTACCCAGATTAACGAATCGACGTTGTCGTTCATCCCCAAGATTCTCGCCATTGGTGGCGCCATCTTGATCTTCGGTCCTTGGATGATTCGCATCATGACCAGCTTCACTCAGAATCTTTATGAAAACATGAACACCTATCTCCGCTAGAAAGGGAGGACAGCTTGGAGTCCGCGCCGGATCTTTTCATTCCGATCCTAAAGATCGCTATGATACTTCTGCGCGCGGGTACGCTTTGGATGTTCTTTCCTATTTTCGGCCAGGCCGCCATTCCCGCGATGGTGCGCTTGTCCGGTGCGGTGACTCTTTCGGTAGCGTTGCTGCCGACCGTGGGGGCTTCGTTGCCGCCCTGGAATCTGGTTCATCCTCCTTCATCCTACGAAATGATTGCCTTTGCGACGCGGGAGATGCTGATCGGTGCGGGCATGGCGTTGACGGCGCGTTGGATTTTTTCCTCGGTGGTGGCTTCGGCCCACTGGATTGGAATGCAAATGGGTTTTTCCGCGGGCAGCGTTATTGATCCCGAGCGTGGCTCCACGGATAGCTCCTGGGCCGAGTTGCAACAGTTTTCGGCAATCATTCTTTTTTTTGGCATCGGTGGGCACTTGTTTTTGATTCAGGCCATTGCCGATTCCTACAAGTTTGACTTTAGCGATTTTGCGGTTCGAATTACGGATGCCAAGCTGGGCATTCAGTACTGGGGCGAAGTTGGTGCCAGATTCTTCGCTTGGATGCTGCGATTGTCGGGCCCGCTCGTGGCGGTGCTCCTGTTGTTGCAGGCGGCGTTGGGCATCCTGTCCAAGTTTATTCCGCAAATTAACATCTGGAGCGTGAGCATTCCGATCACGATTGGAGTGGGAGTTATTGTTTTTGTTCTTTTGTCGCCACTTTACGGTGACGCGCTCACGACGCTCTTCTCAGTGGAGCGAGAAACTAATTATCTCTGGCTAAAGGCGATGGGGGCACGCTGATGGCTGACGATAATTACGAAGATAAAACTGAAGAACCAACACAACATCGACGAGATGAGCTTAAGAAGCAGGGCGACGTGATGCAGAGCCGCGAGGTTGTGGCGGCCGTGCTGCTGTTAGCCACCACCGGCGCCATCTTTGCCTCCACACGATTTAGCATGGGGGGAGTCTGGGGATTGTTTCAGGAATCCTTTGCGGAGTTGCCGAACTTGGGCACCTCCACCTGGACCCCGGGCACGGCGATGTCCATTGCGCTCTTCGCTATGAAGGCCTTTGTGGTCATCGTGGCCCCGGTGGCCGTTGCGGGATTTGTGGCGGCTATTGTTTCGAGCGTGGCCCAGACGGGTTTCGTTTGGACCACCAAGCCGCTCGAAATTGATTTGGATAAACTCAATCCGCAACGTGGCCTTGGTCGCATGTTTAGCATGGACGGCGTGTTTGAAATGGGCAAGGCCACGGTGAAGTTCATTGTGGTGGCGGCGGTGGTTTATCCGCTGCTTATGAAGTGGACCCGCGATTCGGGGGGGCTCTTTGGGGCGGAGGCGCCGGCCCTTGCCGTGTCGATTGGGCGCCGATTGATGAACGTCTTGCTCGTAACGGGTTTGGCGATGTTCATTATGGCGGCAGTGGATTACGGGTTTCAGCGTTTTCGCTACGAGCGCCGTATTCGCATGACCAAAGAAGAAATTCGCGAAGAACGCAAACAGGTTGAAGGTAACCCGCAAATTCGCGCTCGTATTCGGGGCCTGCAACGTAAGAATTCGCAGCGTCGTATGATCGATGAAGTTCGCAAGGCCGACGTGGTCATCACGAACCCGACCCACTTTGCGATTGCGTTGGTTTACGATCGTGAAACCATGTTGGCGCCCAAGATTGTAGCTAAGGGCACCGATCACATGGCCCAGCAAATCAAAAAAATTGCCCGCGAGGCCGGTATTCCTTGCGTCGAAAACCCTCCGCTCGCCCGGGCCATGTATAAGGCCCTCAAAATTGGTCAGTTTATTTCTCGGGATCTCTACAACGCGGTCGCCGAGGTTCTGGCGTACGTCTATCGCCTGAAAGGTAAAACGTTATGAATGATCAACTAGCCCAGCGGTTGCGCAAGTTTTTCGCAAGCACGGACATTGTCGTCAGCATTGCGATCATTTTCGTTTTGCTCCTCATGATCATGCCTCTGTCGCCGTTCATGCTGGATATCTTCTACGTTATATCCATTATGACTTCGTTGGGCATCTTGCTCCTAGCGGTGAACACTCGTAAGCCGTTGGATTTTTCGATCTTTCCCACCGTGCTCCTCGTAACGACACTCTTTCGCTTGTCTTTGAACGTGGCCTCCACCCGGTTGATTTTGTCGGATGGTCACAAGGGAACGGGCGCGGCCGGGCACATTATCAAAAGCTTTGGCGACTTCGTCATGGGCGGTAACTACGTTGTCGGCTTTATTGTCTTCGTTATTCTGGTGATCATTAACTTCGTCGTAATCACTAAAGGTTCCGGCCGAATCTCGGAAGTCGCGGCCCGTTTCACTTTGGACGCCTTGCCCGGTAAACAAATGGCGATCGATGCGGACTTGAGCGCGGGTCTCATCAATGAATCCGAAGCAAAAAAACGGCGCGCGACCGTCGAGGCTGAAGCCGACTTCTATGGATCCATGGACGGTGCCTCGAAGTTCGTCCGTGGCGACGCGGTCGCCGGCATCATGGTTACCATTGTCAACATTGTGGGTGGTTTGATCATCGGAACGCTTCAACGTGGTCTTGATGTGAGTGTAGCCGCGAAGAACTACACCTTGCTCACGGTGGGTGATGGTCTGGTTTCGCAGGTTCCCGCGCTCGTCATTTCTACTGCGGCCGGCTTAGTAGTAACCCGCGCGGCCTCGGGCGAAAGTTTGAGCGAAGAAGTTTCTAAACAGCTCTTTTTCAACGAAAAAGTTTTCTTCATCATCGCCGGAGCACTCTTTGGAATGGGGCTCTTTTTGCCGGGCACCTTACTGCCTTTCTGGCTGATGGGCGCCGTTTGCGGAGGCTTCGGTTACTTGCTCAAAACCTACAAACAGCACGAGGCTGAAAAAGAAGACCTTATGGCTTCCGCTAAGGCGATTGAAGGTCAAGAGAAGACGGTGGAAACGGCCTCGGTCATCGAGCCGCTGCAGCTGGAAGTGGGTTATGGCCTCATTTCGATTGTGGACAGCGTGCAGAAGGGCGATTTGCTCGATCGTATTCAGGCCGTGCGCAAACAATTTGCTCAAGACCTCGGCATCATTGTTCCGCCGATGAATATTCGCGACAATTTGCAGCTGCGGCCGGGAGAATATGTTCTTTTGGTGCGCGGGGTAGAAGTTGCACGTGGCGATTTGATGGTCGATCACTTCCTGGCCATGGATCCCGGCGGCGTGTCCGAAGTTATCGACGGCATTCCTACAAAGGAACCGGTTTTCGGCCTGGATGCCGTTTGGATTCACGAGAACAACAAGGAACTGGCTCAGCTCTCGGGTTACACGGTGGTGGATATTTCGACGGTTATCGCCACGCACATCACGGAAATTGTGCGCAAGCATGCTCACGAACTCATTGGTCGCCAGGAAGTTCAGGTGCTGGTGGATTTTGTGCACAAGTCGCATCCGAAGGTCATCGACGAGCTTATTCCCAAGGAGCTCTCCCTGGGAGCTGTGGTTCGCGTACTGCAGAGCTTGCTGCGTGAGCAAGTTCCGATTCGCGATCTGGTAACTATTTTCGAGGCTTTGGCGGACGCCGCCCTGACGAGCAAGGAGCATGATCATTTGGTTGAACAGTGTCGCGTGGCGCTGGGACGCACAATCACCCGCCGCTTGCTCGACGAGAAGGGAGAACTTCCGCTGGTTACCTTCGCCCGCAATATCGAGGAACAGCTAATTTCGGCGGTGCAGCCGGGTGAAAAACCGGGAGCGACGCAGTTCATTGTCGAACCTTCTCTCGTTAAACAACTCATTCCGGCCGTGAACCGGGTGGTGGAAAAACTGTCGGCCGAGGGCGTTCCTCCCGTCATTCTGGTGACGCCAATGATCCGTCATCACGTCAAGAAGCTGTTGGACCGATTCTTGCCCCAAGTAACAGTGTTGTCCCATAACGAGATCCATCCGCAACTGCGGGTGCGGGCCGTCGGCAACATTGAAGTGTGATTGGTAACGAAGGGTGGATGCAATGGAGTTGAAAAAATTCGAGGCCCCGACCTTAGCGGAAGCGCTGCAGGTCATTAAGCGGGAGTTGGGTCCCGAGGCGATTATCTTAGCCACGAAGAACAAAAAGTCTTCGCTGGGGCTCCTTAATCGTAGTTCGGTGGAGGTTACGGCCACGGTAGCTCCCGAGGCTCTCGAGCGGAAAAAATTGGCGGAGTCTCGCCTTTCTCCGGACCTGCGGGGTCGCCTAGATAACCGGCCGGCCCAGAAAGTTGTACAGGCCTACGATATTCTTTCGGGTAATCGTCTTCGCAAGGAAATCCAGGCCGCCAGTATGACGTCGCGCGCTCCGGCGACTGACAAAACTTCGGCGCGAGCTAGCGCCGGAACTCCGGCAGTCCGCCAAGGCCCCGTCACGCAGCGCCGCTACATTGACATCACCGACGACGAAAGTCCGGCGGAACAGGCCACTCAGCGCTCGGCCGATCGGGCGCAGCTGAGTTCCGCAGCCAGCTCCTTGACCGATAAATATTCCATGTCCATTCCGGCCGCCGCGGCCGCGGCCCCGGCCATTAAGGCTGGCGCGGCGGTTTCCTCGGCAACGGGAGGAGTGCCCGGCCTGTTGCAAACGATTCTTGCGCAGGTGATTGAGGCGGGCGTGGAACCCGAGCTCATTCGCGAGCTGGGCGATGAACTTAAAATGGTTATGTTGCGCGAGCACATCACGCGCGAAGATCATTTGCGTATGCGGTTTGCGCGCATTTTGATGTCGCGCCTCCGGGTAGCGCGTCCGCTAGGCGAACGTTTGCGTAATCCCGGTACCCCGCGAGTGATTACATTTATTGGTCCAACGGGCGTGGGCAAAACTACGACTATCGCTAAAATTGCCGCCGAAATTGTTATCAATCAAAAGCGGCCAGTCACTTTGGCTACTACCGATACCTTCAAAATTGCGGCAGTGGAGCAACTACAGACCTACGCGAATATTCTCAAGGTTCCTCTGGAGGTTTGTCCCACCGCGGAGAGTCTGGCGCACGTGAATGCTCAGCTTGGTCCAGACGAAGTCGTGCTCGTTGACACCGCTGGCTACGGGCCTAAGGACGAGAAGCGTTTGAGCGAAATGCACGAAACTCTTTCGGGTGTACGTTCAGAAATTCATCTGTGCGTGGCCGCCATGACCCGGGACAGCGACCTCAAAGAAATCACGCGCCGTTTTGCGCTCTTCGACCCCGCGTATCTGGTGGTTACGAAGCTCGATGAAACGTCCATGTACGGAAACATTTTCAACGTCTGCAACCGGAGCCATTTGCCCCTGTCGTACTTCACGATGGGACAACGGGTACCGGAAGATATCGAAGTCGCAACGCGCGAACGAGTGGCAGACCTTCTACTGAACATCGCGGGGGGATGAAAAAATGGACCAGGCAGATCGACTCAGAACCATGGCGCACGGAAGCACTACCGGTGGCGGTCCGCGCATTATTAGTGTTACGAGTGGTAAGGGCGGGGTGGGCAAAACCAATATCGCCGTGAATCTCGCGATTCTGATGGCTAAGCGGGGACTCAATACCTTGCTGGTGGATGCCGATTTGGGATTGGCAAATGCCAATTTGATCATGGGCTGTCGCGTGGAGAAGACCATGGACGACGTTCTCTTTGGTTCCAGCCAATGGTCCGATGTCTTCGTGCGCACGGCCGGAGGCTTTGACTTGCTTCCGAGTTCTTCGGGCATGCGCAAATTAGTCGAGCTCGATCCATTTTCGCAGCGAGCACTCTTCGACGGACTCTTCGCCGCTATGGACGGCTACGACATTGTGGTCTACGACACGGCGCCGGGGCTGGGCAGTCACGTGCTGGATTTCAACGCTTCGGCACACGACATCGTGATCGTGGCGCATCCCGAGCCCACGGCACTGGCGGATGCCTACGCCCTCATCAAGGTGCTCGCTACGGAGCGCAAGGAAAAACGTTTTAAGCTGGTGATCAATCGCACCCGCTCCGGTCAGGAAGGTTTAGATTCTTACCGCCGGGTGACGGAAGTGTCCGACGAATTTCTTAACGTGTCGCTCGATTATTTGGGTGCGCTGCCAGAAGATTCGGCCGTGCATCGCGCCGTGAAATGCCAAAAACCCGTCATGCTGCAGGAGCCCTTTGCGCCTTTCGCGCTCGGCATTGAGCGTCTGGGCGACAAACTACTGGCTGCCACGGCTGCGTCGTCCGCAAGGAAAACGTGGAATACTGGCCTTGCGCCGAGAAGCGCCGTGGGAGGCCAGTGACAATGTCGGAAGCATCGCTCAAACAATATAAGGCCAACCAGAAAAAAGTTTCGGGTGCGCAAAAGCGAAAAATTATTCGTGAGTATTCGCCGTTGGTAAAATTCATCGCGCAAAAAATTGCGCTGCGTTTGCCGGCCAATATCGAACTCGATGATTTGCTTAGTGCCGGAGTGATCGGATTGATGGACGCCATCGATAAGTACGATCCGGCGCGCGATAACAAGTTCAAGACCTACGCCGAATTTCGTATTCGGGGTGCGATTCTCGACGAACTCCGGGCGCAGGATTGGATTCCGCGTTCCATGCGGGAAAAGGCTAAAAATATCGAACGAGCTTTTCATCGTTTGGAACAGCAGCTGGGCCGTACTCCGTCCGAGGAAGAGGCCGCTAAGGAGCTGGGACTGTCGCTCGAAGAGTTCCAGTCGGCGTTGCAGCAATGCAAATCGATTTCTTTGCTCTCGCTCGATGAAGTGGGGACCTTTGCGAATGGCGACAAAAAGAGCCTGCTGGGTATTTTGGAGGCGGGCAAGGCCACGAACCCGCTGTTCCAAATCTCTAATTCCCAGTTGAAGGACCACCTCGCTAAGGCCATTCAAGATTTGCCGGAAAAGCAACGGATGGTTCTGTCGCTGTACTACTATGAGGACCTCAACCTTAAAGAAATTGGTGAGGTTCTGGAAGTAACCGAGAGCCGAGTCTCGCAACTTCACACGCAAGCCGTTTTGAGACTGCGCGCCAAACTGAAGGAACATCTCGGCGAGATTGCCGAGTTCTGAATGGATTCTCCTAGGGGAATCGGTTAGTTTGTCGGCATCATGAGACATCCGATCGTCGTAGGATTGCAATACGGAGATGAGGGCAAAGGTAAAATTACCGATATCCTCGCCCAGCAAACGGACTGGGTTATTCGCTTCAACGGCGGGAGCAATGCCGGGCACACCATCTGGTTGAACGGTAAGAAAATCGTTACCCACTCCGTTCCCTCCGGGGTTCTTTACCCCCAGGCTAAAAACTACATCGGGGCCGGCTGCGTCGTGGAACCCGTGGCGCTGCGCAAGGAGCTCGACGAAATCAAACAAGCCGCAGGCGAGCTTAAGCCCGATCGACTACAGATAGACTATCGGGCGCATTTGACTCTGCCCATTCACTTGGCGCTCGATGGCGCGCGCGAAGCCACGCAGCAGAAGATCGGCACCACCAAACGGGGGATTGGCCCCACTTATGTGACCAAGATGGATCGACTGGGCATTCGCGTGGGAGATCTTCTGACCGGGGTTGCGGCCGATAAAATGCGCGTGCTGTGCAAAACCTACAATGCCTTGCTGCGCGACGCCGGCGTTCCGGAAAGTTCACTGAATGATAACCTGGCGGCGCTCGAAACGGCGGCCGGCTGGATGAAGCCCTACATTGCAACGGAACCTACGCCCTTTTACTCCGTAGCTAAATCTAAACGCTGCGTGCTTGAGGGTGCGCAGGGTATTTTGCTGGATTCGGACCACGGAGTTTATCCCTTTGTTACTTCCTCCAATACGCTGGCGGGTCATGCGGTGTCGGGCGCTCCTTTTCCGCTCTCCAAAATGGGAGCGGTGATTGGCATCGCGAAGGCTTACGTTACGCGCGTAGGCGAAGGTATTTTGCCTACCGAACTTAACGACGCCACGGGTGATCGCATCCGCAAAAATGGGCACGAATTCGGTGCCACCACGGGTCGCCCCCGTCGCTGCGGATGGCTAAATTTAGATGAGCTGCGGCAAGCCGTGCAATTAACCGATTGCACGTACATCGTGCTCACCAAGGCCGACGTGCTGGCCGGTGAGCCTACGGTACAAGCCCTGGCCCAGGGCAAACTGCATCCGTTTTCGGGATGGGATTCGATGTATGCCGATTCCGGAAAAACCAAACTGCACGCGAATTTCGAAACCTTCGCACGCTTCATTGAACAACAAGTGGGCGTTCCCGTTGTGGCCGTGGGAACGGGCACCGATCGCGCCGATTTAGTGTGGCGGCATGACCGTCCGGATTTCTGGAAGGATTAATCCGCATGTTTTTGCAGGAACTTTCGCAATATAGTCTTCAGGGCCTGCGAGTTTTTGGGTACGTGGCCTCGATGGGATCGATTGCGGAAGCGGCCGGCGCCCTGGGTCTCACTCAACCGGCGGTTTCGTTGCAAATTCACAGTCTCGAAGATCATTTGCGTTTTCCGCTTTTTGAGCGCAAGGGCCGTCGCAACGTGCTCACTCCTCGAGGCCAAGCGTTGTTGGAAAAGCTTCTGCCCCATCTCGAAAAACTCGAATCAATTATTCTCGATGCTAAAGAGTCCGAAAACGCAGCGAAGCCGGAACTCGCCATTGGCGCCGTCGAAGGGGTCGGCGAATTTTGGCTTTCCAAACGCTTTCACGAATTTTCCATTTCGCGGCAGGACTTGCGCTTGTCGCTCTTCCTGGGCGAGTCCGATTTGCTTGAGCAAAAACTGCTCCGGGGTGAAGTTTCGGTCGCTATCACCACCAACAAGCTTGAGCATGCGCGAGTGATTTCGCAGGTGCTCATGGATGAACGCCTGCTTCCTGTGGGGCGTAAAAAGGTAATCAAAACCTTGGCCGATGCCTTGGCCAACCCCAAGGAAGGTTTTCGTCCTTGGGAGCAAGTTTCTTGGATTGGCTACGGGGAACCTGGGCACCAAGATCCCTGGACTCTCCGCTGGTTGGAGAGCGTGGGCATCAATGTGGATCGGCGCTTCAAGTATCGCCACCAGACCAATTCCTATCCCGTAATTAAGGAATTGCTGATGGCCGGGTTAGGCCTTTGTGTGGCGCCCTTGCACACCTGCGAAGCTGAGCTGCAATCGGGCGATTTGGTGAGTTTGGAATCCAAAAAATATCCGGCGCTCAAAAATCGGCTCTATGTTTCGTGGCGCGATGGTTCGCTGAACTCGATTCACCAGGGATTTAAAGACTGGTTGGTAAAAACCGCTGCAGTCTAAAATCCGTATTGTTTTAGTCGAGCCAGCAATTCAGCCCGGTAGGCGCCCTTATTGATGTGAAGCGCGTTGATATGGCCAGCTTCGGGTACCAACCAAATGGCTTTGGGTTCCCGGGCGCGATCGTACACGTCCTGGCCGTGGCTCGGGCGCACGACTTCATCTTGGCCCCCGTGAATAATTAGCAAGGGCGTGGGTGTAAATTCCGCAATGCGGTCACCCGGAGCCCATCGGTCGCTCAGCAGTAAATAGGCAAAGGGCTGGAAGAGCCACGTGACCCAGCTTTTAGCCAGCGTGGTGCGACCGACGGATTGATACGAAGCAAATGTTCCCTCGGCCACCACGAGCTTGGCCGGAATTTCTTTTCGCACTTCCCAGTAGCTGCGCATGGCGATAGCGCCCCCAATGCTTTGGCCGTAGACGATGAGGGGCAATCCCTTCTGGCTGGCCCAGCGAAGGGCGGCTTTGCCGTCGAGCACTGTCCCCTCGGGGGACGGGTTGCCTGCGGATTGGCCATAGCCTCGATAGTCGAAAATAAAATAATCAAAGCCCTCGTCCAGCATCCAAGCTAGTCCCAGAAAGTGCGAGGTCATGTTCTCTGCATTGCCGTGAAAGTGCACCACGAGTCCGCGAGGCTTAGGCTGATGAGTGTGAAAATACCAACCGGTTAGGTGCGTGCCGTCTTCACTGGAGAATTCGATTTCGTCGGGTTTGTAGCCGATCGCTTTAACTGGGTCGGCGTGCTTCACCTGCGTGGGGTAGTAGAGCAGAGTGCTGCAGCCGGAGAGTGTCCAGAAGAGGGCGAGACATCCGCGCTGAATGAACTTTCTGGTTAAAAATACCACAACAGAGACCCTCCCAATTCGGAGCTTGTTTCGCTTTGCACCGCCTTAATTTGCAAAGCCTTGTTTTTGGCGAAAGACCAAAGAAGGGCCTCCGAAAACTCTGCGGAGTCCGGATCTACGGCGGCAAAATAGCGCGAGTAAACGCTCTCGGCGAGGAGGGATACGGAGTTATTCAGATGTCCGAGCAGTCCGATTCTGGCTCCGACTCTCGGAAGCGCGGAGTGCCGGGCAAAGGACCCAAGGTCGAGGCCTGCTTCCGCTAGACCGAAGACGATGATTCCCGAGATGGAAGGGGGGCGAAAGCTAATACCCCCTCCTCCTTCGATATTACCGGCAAGGCAGCCGGAGCAGTTTCGGCTGGTTGTCCGAGTTGCGCCCATTCGTGCACGCCAGGAAAGCTTATGTGAAAAATCATCCCAAGGAACGAACGAGCGAATTTTAAACAAATCGAAGTTCTGTATCTGGATGCGGGACAGGCTCGGAGTCCAGCGGGCCGTGGCATTGAAGAAATCAAATTCGGCACCTTCGGGAAAGGCTTGGGGCGGATCTAGTAATTCGTGCAAACCTTTTTTGAAGGAAATATCCCAAAAGGCTCGGCGGCCTTGTTCGCCACCACCGATGCCGAAGCGGCTGGACGGGTGGGCCAGGTGCGGAGCTCCTTGCGCTTGATCAGGATAGGAAAGGGCTTCGGCTTTAATTCCCGTCGATGCGCGAGCAACTAGTAAGCTTTGTTTCCATTCCGAAGGTCCACCGGAACGTTCCAGCAGCGCTTGGGCATATTGGTAATCGACAGAATCGATGGCCGCGTCCAAAACTTTTGCTCGAGAGGCCGGTTGGTTTTCGGGCGGAAGGGCTTCTAGCGTTTGATGGCGAATAATCTGTTTAAGGATGTCAATTTCATCCTCATTCATGAGGCTCAATCGGCGGCGAAATTGAGTGTATACGGAGGGGCGATAGTGAATCTCGCGCACGACTCCTGGAGTTGCGGCGAGAATTTTAATGGCATCGGAAGGAACCACGATTCCCCACGGTAGCTGGGAACGAAAATCAATGCGGGGGGCGGCGCCCTCCACGGCGGTGAGAATGTGAGTGGCGCAGTTTTCGTCCAAATAATAGTAGGGAATGTGATTGGGGCCGAGTTCCCACAAATGCGCCACAAGGTTTTGTGTTTCTTCGGGCGTAAGATTTAAATCGTACTCCCATAAATCTCTCGATTCGAAATCGTTGTACTCGCGAACTTTAAAATAATACGGAACACTCGTGAACACGCCCGGAAACACGCCGAACAATCCATACAGGCCGTACAAAAAGGCGTTGCTCGTGTCCACCGATGCCGCAAAGTTAATGCCGTAGTCTAAGAGTTGCGATCGTTCCGACTCTCCCGCCTTTTCGCCGCGATTCAGACGCAAGAATAAGTGGCCAAAGGCCGAAGAGGGATTACTTAGATAGTAGGAAGAAAAAACGGCCGTCACGGAATGGGCATCGACAGTTTGGCGGAATTTTTCCCAGCGGGAGCAGTCTGCAACGGGAAAAAGTTCTTTGGCTAAATTCAATTGTTCGCGGAGCCACTTAAATCGAAGCGGAAAACGGCACTGGGGATGTTGTTGGTACCCCGTGGGAATTTTGGGGTCGAAGAATGTGGCAAGGTCACTCTCCAGTTCGGCTTGTGGGTGGCGCCGCCCCTCGGGCGAGAGATAAAATTCGGGCCCTATCACCTCGCCTACTTTGCCCGGCCAAAAAGAAGCACGGTAGTGAAGCATTTTAGTCCAGGAAGTGCTTTCGCCTAGGCGAAGCTCCCGACTGCGCTCAAGGGCGTGTTCGAAGGGAGTTTGGCTATGCGCAAAGCCAGTAACAAGGAGAGCGAGGGCGACTCTGGATGTTGCCCGCAAAAAAAAATCGCCCCCATACCGATTTGGCATGGGGGCGATGATCGGAGACGAAGCTCCCTAGGTCAAGATCCGCGAAAGATTAGATCGCGCAGGTCTTGGAAAGGGATGAATCGGACTTAACGAGGTTCTTAATGGAAACGGCGGCGCTAGATGCGTCGGTCGAGGCCATGGGGAACACTTTCGAGTAGTTCTTTTGGAGGGTGGTGCCGAGAGCTTGCTCGTCGCTGCAGCCCATGACTTTGGAGAGGCCGGCGAGGGTCTCGCCGCTGCCGCGGGACATGTCGTTCGCCAGAGCAACGCGGTTGGAATCGACGAATTTTTCTACCGAGGCTTGCGACCCGCCTTCTGCGCAGTTCGAGGTGCCCGAGGAAATGCCGAAGGTTTGGCTACCCGAAGTACCGTTGGTGGTGGCTGCGAAGATTTGCACAAAGCCCTTCTTTTGGCCGAACACGATGGAGCCGAGACCGCATCCTGCGGCGCCGTAGCCTTGGCCGGACACGTTGCTGTCCACTTCGTCGGCGAGAGGCTTCTTGGCTGCGAATGCGGAATTCGCGAACATTACAGTGGCGAGGGCAACAACGGTCATCTGTTTCAACATGGCTTACTTTCTCCTTAAGTAGTTCGGCTTAATCGCCGCACCTTAGAATCTGCGGGTTTTCCATACTTTGCAATCTACGGGCGCCCGAAAATGTTACGCGCTGATCAAGAGCTTGACAGGGCAGCAGGCTTATTTCTAATAATATCAATAACATGGATGGTGGGTGCCTGGGAACAACTCTTGCTCCCAAGGGGTATATGAGTCTTTGCGTGCGCTCGTTGTTATGGCCCATATTTGCCCTCTCGCTTCTGGGCGCGTGCGGTAAGAACAACGCCAATGAGGTTGGTCCCGTTCAGCCCTCGGTGAAGGTAGCGAGCGACGAAGAAAAGTCCCTCAACAGTAAAATTTACTCCGTTGCTTTTCAGCGTTTAGGTGCCGAGACCGAGCTTGTGATTCCCGATGCCGCTCGCAGCACCTACGACATTACGATGTGCGAAGAAGCGGACAAATCCAATTGTGTTCGCCTTTACCGCCTGATTTGTGGTTCTGACTCCTGCCAAGTTCTACATGGGACGACTTTAGAACCCCGTACAAATTACTATCTCTTGCGACGTTCCCTCGGAGACGGCAAGGCCTCCATTTATATTGAGGACGCCATTTGGGTGTCGTTCCCGCTGAACGTTTCGTTCCGTGCGGTGGCGCTAGTGGACGGAGTCGCGGGCGATCCCGTGGAAGCCAAAGAAAGCTCCGATATTATCGAGCCCGCCCATCACTGACTTGCGTTCAACTAGAAATTCGATTTTTCCCGGTAGCGTTCAACGCGCGTGAAAATATCTTTGCGGCTCATCGTGAGCACGTCCCATTCTTCCATAATGATCTTGCCGTCGCAGAGCACGGTTTCGACTTCCGTGCCGGTCGTGGCGTAAACCAGCTGACTGGGAATGTCGTGCAGCGGTTGCATGTTAACCACGTGCGTATCGATAATTACGATGTCGGCGCGTTTGCCGACTTCCAAACTGCCGATAATTTTTTCCATGTGCAGCGCGCGCGCGCCCTCATAGGTGGCCATACGCAGGGCTTGAATCGCCGTCATGGCGGTGTTGTCCGCGTGCGCCAGCTTTTGCAACTTCGCCGCCGTATCCATTTCTTTGAACAGATTAAGGTCGTTGTTGCTGGCGGCGCCGTCGGTGCCAATGCCCACGCGTAGTCCTGCGTTTAACATCGCCCGGACTGGCGCAATGCCCGAGCCCAGCTTCATGTTGCTCTCGGGATTGTGCACCACGCCGGCACCCGACTCCTTGATGATGGACATGTCTTCGGGCGACACGTGCACGCAGTGGGCAAACACGCAGGGCTGATCCATAACGCCTAATTTTTTAAGGCGACGCACGGGACTCATGCCGTGTTCCTTTTGCGAAACATCGATTTCATTTTTGGTTTCGGACACGTGAATCAGGATGGGCATTTCGTGCTTCTGCGCGAAGGTAGCGGCCTTGCGAAGGGTGTCGTCGGAGCAGGTGTACGGCGCGTGGGGCGCCACGGCGGGTTGAATGCGTCCGCCCTTGCCCCAGCGCTCGGCCATTTTTTCGAGAATGCGGTAGTTGAGATCTTGCTTTTGTTTGTCGTCGGGCTGCGGAAAGTCGGCCACGGTTTCGCCCACAATGGCGCGCAGGCCGGCCTTGTCGAGCACGTCGCCAATTTCGTCTTCGAAGTAATACATGTCACAAAGCGTGGTGACCCCGCGCTGAATGCTTTCGAAGGCCGCGAGTTCCGTGCCGATGCGCACGAACTCGGGACTCACTAGGCGACCTTCTAACGGAAGAATGTATTTATGGAGCCATTCCTCGAACGGAAGGTCGTCGGCCAGTCCCCGAAAAAGGCTCATTGGCAAATGCGTGTGGCCGTTGACCAAGCCAGGCATCACAATTTTCTGAGTGGCATCCAGCGTTTTGGTGGCCGTCCATTCAATGGCGCCTTCGGGCCCTACGTAGGCAATGTCGCGGCCGCGAATACCAATAAGATGATCGCGCAGCGGTTTTTCGTCGGCGCCCGGCTTCATGGTGAGGAGCCATCCGCAACGAATGGCGATATCAAAGGACTGGCTCATGAGGAGGCCTCCATTTCGAGTTCAGCATAATCAAAAAATGCGGGAAGGAGTTTGGAAGCCACTTTAATAACTTCCATTTCTACGTCTTCGTGCTGCAAAACTTCTACGTGTCCATCTTTGGCTCCCAGGCCGCAGCCCAAGTTGCTGATGAACGACAGGCCCGCCACCGTGGCACCCGCATGACGAAGGGCAATGGCTTCCCAAACGGTCGACATGCCCACGGAGCCCAGGCCCCAACTCGAAAAGAGTTTTACTTCGGCGGGCGTTTCGTAGGTGGGGCCTGCGAGGCCCAGGTAAACGCCGCTGACCACGTCGAACTTAGCGGGATTGCTGCTGAGCGAGCTCCGCAGACGCTCGCGCATACCAGAGTTATAGACCTGGCTCATGTCCGGAAAGCGGTGCCCCAGGGGCTTGCCTTGCGCGTCGGTGGGATTGGGCCCGTAGAGGGGGTTCTGCGCCGTGAGATTCACATGATCATTGATGATCATGAGTGAGGCCACTTTGAAGGAAGGATCCAGCGAGCCGGCGGCGTTGGTGAGCAAAAACTTTTTGGTGCCCGCTAACATGGGCTCCATCACCGTGCGCACGACGTCGCGGCAGTGCAGGCCTTCGTAACCGTGCAAGCGGCCCGATTGAAAGCACACAATTTTTTTGGTGCGTTTGTTTTCGTAGTAGCGGTACACGCCCTTGTGTCCGGGAGCAGTGGAGGCCACCAGACCGGCAACTTCTTTGAATCCAACCGTGCCCCGGTCAATCCAGTTGCTCTGCAGGGCGAGGGTGTCGAAAGCGGGCGCGAGTCCCGAGCCCAGCACGATGTGCAGTGCGGGTGCCTCGATGTTTAATTTTTTCCAGTGGTCCAAAAGGGGAAGTGCGCTCACGACGAAATCCTTTCTAGAAGTAGCTCGGAGGGATGCGCCTCCGGTGCGGGATCAAAACTAAAGATGCGTTCTACGTCCATGCGCAAACTTTGCCCCGGACGCAGATGCAAATACAGGAGGGCGTCGCCCTTCTGCACGGTGTCGCCGGGGCGCACGTTCATTTCGATGCCTACGGCCGGATCGATTTTACTTTCGGCCGTGGCCCGGCCCGCGCCCAAACGAATGCCATCCATGCCTAATTGGCGCGAATAAATATGCGTGATGGTACCGGCGCGCGGCGAGGGAACCGCCACGCGTTCGCTGGCGCGCGGGAGCTGCGTTTGCCATCCGTCGCGGGCGCCTTGGTTGCGTGCAATTTCTTCGAAAACTCTAAGGGCTTTGCCCGAGCGAATCGCGGCGCGTGCGTCGGTCAGCGCTTGGTCAATATTTGCCCGGGTGCCGCCGAGCACGGCCATTTCGGCCGCCAGGCGCAGCGATAAATCGAGCAGCGGCGCCACCAGGCGGCGAATGTTTTCCGAGGGGTACTCGTCCCGCATCATCCATAGGCATTCTTCGACTTCGAGCGCGTTGCCAATCATGGCGCCCAGGGGCTCTTCCATGCGCGTGATGCAGGCGAGGGCCTTGATGCCCGCGCCGCTCGTGGCGTTGACCAGCGAGCGACCCAGGGTGCGGGCTTGGTCCAGGTTGGCCATGAAGGCCGCTTCGCCGCACTTCACATCGTAAACCACGGCGTCTACGCCCTCGGCCCACTTCTTAGAAACAATGGAGGCCGTAATTAGCGGAACGCTCTCGATGGTCGCGGTCACATCGCGCAGGTGATACAGCTTTTGGTCGGCGGGGCAGAGTTCTTTCGTTTGCGCCGTCATGCACACACCCGTGCGATCTAGCCACTCGATGAGCTGCTTTTCGGTGGGTTGCATGGTGAAGCCCGGAATGGATTCGAGTTTGTCCACGGTGCCGCCCGTGTGGCCCAGGCCGCGGCCACTCATCATGGGAACCTTGAGTCCCAGACACGCGGCCACGGGAGCCAGAACGAGCGAGACTTTGTCGCCCACGCCCCCGGAAGAATGTTTGTCGGCAAAGACGGCGTTTTTAAAGTTGGCGCTTAAGTCGCGCCACCGAAAACTTTTTCCGGATTCCTTAACGCTCTTCGTGAGGAACAGTGTTTCGTGCCGCGAAAGACCTTTCAAGTAACTTGCCATGAGCCACGCCGAAACCTGATAGTCGGGAATGGATCCATCGGAAAAGCCACGCACGAGGAAAGAAATTTCCTCGTCCCCCAGCTCAAGGCCTTCGCGCTTTTTGCGGAGCAGTTCGGACACCAGGAATTTTTGCGTCATGCCAGCCCACTCAATTGCGCGAGGGCCGGACTGCGAACTGCGCCATCCAGGCGCGACACGTCGCCGGCATAACCTAAGCTCTCGAGGGCGAGTCGAGCGATCGTGGCAAATCCTTGCGCGAGACCAAAATCTTGGGCCCGGAACGAAGGCGCGGGGCTCCAGAACAAAAGCGGCGCATTTTCGCGCGTGTGGTCGGTGCCAGAGTGAGTGGGGTCGTTGCCGTGGTCGGCCGTGAGCACGAGTAAGTCGCGCGGACCGCAGGCAGCTTCGAGTTTAGGCAGGTACGCATCAAAATCCATGAGGGCCTGCGCGTAGGTGGCCGGATTGCGGCGGTGCCCGTGGAGTTGGTCGAAGTCGATGAGGTTCGTAAAAATCAACCCGCGCTGACCACGCGTGCGTTCCATAACTTCCGAAGTTGCCACGAGACTGGTCTCGTTGCGTCCCGTGTGCTCCACGATGGTTACCGAGCGGTGCGCAAAGATGTCTTCGATCTTGCCCACGCCCGCAACAAAGTTTTTCCGTTCCACGAGCACGTCGAGCAAATTAGGCGAGGGCGGCGGCATGCTGAAGTCGCGGCGATTTTCGGTGCGTTTGAATTCTTTCGCGTGCGATCCCCGGAAGGGCCGTGCAATCACGCGGCCCACGCCCAGGGGATCCACCAACTTGCGGGCCGATTTACAAATGGCGTACAGGCGCTCCAGACCGAAGCTTTCTTCCGAGCACGCCACCTGAAACACGCTGTCGCCCGAGGTGTACACAATGGGTTTGCCCGTGCGCAGATGCTCTTCGCCTAATTCTTCGAGCACCGTAGTGCCCGAAGCCGGTGCGTTGCAGAGCCAGCCGGGCAAATTGTTTTCACGACACCATTGGTTCAGGAGCTCGTCGGTGAATCCGTGCGGAAACACGGGCCATTCGTGCGGCAAAATATTGCCGGCCATTTCCCAGTGACCCGTGGTCGTGTCCTTGCCGGGCGAGAGTTCTTGGAGGGTTGCGGTGGCGGCGCGGGGTTGGGCCATTTTTTTAATTCCGGGAACGGCCGCAATGCTGCCGAGGCCCCAGCGTTCGAGGTTCGGAAGGGCGAAGGGTTTTTTGTTTTGCTGGCACCATTCGGCCACGTGCTTGAGTGTGTGGGCCGAGGCGTCGCCGAAGCGTGCGGCATCGGCGGCAGCGCCGACGCCGACAGAATCCAAAACCACCAGAATAACGCGATCAATAGAGGCCATTTGCGCCCCCTCCCTTGGCAGTGCCCTGAACGATGGCGATCGAGGCCGAACAGCCCAGGCGATTAGCGCCGGCCGCGACTAATGCCAGAGCCGTTGCGGTGTCGCGAATGCCTCCGCTGGCCTTAACGCCGAGCGCGGGGCCCACGCAGCTGCGCATGAGGGCGATGTGTTCTACGGTGGCGCCCCCGGATCCGAAGCCGGTAGAGGTCTTTACGAATTGCGCTCCCGCTTTGACGGCGGCAGTGCAGGCCTGGCGAATTTCGTCGAGCGAAAGGTAGCAGGTTTCGAGAATCACTTTGACGGGCTTTCCGCCGCTGGCGACCACCACGTTGCGAATGTCTTGTTCCACTTCGGTCCAGCGTCCGGACTTAGCGGCGCCGATATCGAGGACCATGTCGATTTCTTGGGCGCCGGCGGCCACGGCCTCGCGGGCTTCGAAGGCCTTAGCGGCACTCAGATTCGCGCCCAGCGGAAAGCCCACCACCGTGATGGGTTTTACCTTGGATTGCTGCAGGCACTGCACGGCCAGAGGAATCCAGCGTGAGTTGATGCACACCGAGTAGAAGCCGTGTTCGGCGGCTTCGGTGCAGAGTTGGCGAATTTGCGCTTCGGTCGCCTCGGCTTTGAGCAGAGTGTGATCGATCATGGCGGCTAGTTGGGCTGCTTGCATAACTTTCGAAATCTCCCATTTTGTTATCGGTCCCTATGGACCCGTCGTCAAATACTGAACTACAAAGGTAGAGGGATGGCTGTCGGTACCTTTTGGACCCAAGAATTTTTAGCTTTCGTGGTGGCGTTCTTCGTCACGACCGCCCTGACCCCCGCCATTATCCAGATGGCTTCACGGCGGGGCTGGCTGGACCTCCCCGGCTTTCGTAAGGTTCACTCTTCGCCGCTGCCCCGTTTGGGGGGAGTGGCGATCTACTTTGGCGTGTGGATTTCCTGGGCGTTTTTTTTGTACTTCAACCCGGACCGGGTTCCCTACGAAAACGTTCGCCCCCTCTGGGCCCTCTTTGGCGCCTCCACTTTGATCTGGTTTTTGGGCCTCTACGATGACCTTCGGGGAACCAATGCCTGGCAAAAACTCACGGTGCAGGTGGCGGCCGCCGCGATTGTGACTTCGGCCGGCGTGGGCATCAAAGTTCTCTATAATCCCTTCGCGGGCGATTACTTTTTGCATTCTCCGGTCTGGGTTTGGTGCCTCACCATT